>NZ_JBXCIW010000028.1:0-64501 GCF_056786335.1 Paenibacillus sp. Y280 | reverse complement strand
TTAGACGAGGGTTCTACTTTGAGTTATTCTCATTTACCCAAAGATTCAATTGGATATGGCTGGTAGTAATTCCATCCGTTTAAAGATCCAAATTAGAGATTGGTCACGGATTCAGGTCTTGATCATACTGTGATTGATAATACGCTTAAAATGAATAGGTATACATTCTCCAGATATGTCCATATTCCTTTATCTGACATGTTTTGAACGGATACAAAACAACCTGTTGTGGTTTCCAACAGGCTGAAGTCTTGTCCCAATTCTACGATTGCTTGAACTCTTCGGGCTTCGATGCAGTCAAACTCACCTCTTGCTGGCCCACTTCATTTTCTCTCGATAGCATATCGCCCACAGTCAATTGGCCTCGAATGAAGTCTTCTATGATTGGTTGATTAAAGCCAAGTACTATGGGGGTCAATATACAACTCCAACTTTTTTTCACTTTAAATATGGTTATGTATCCAAGCTTCAAATGCTTGTTCCATATCTGAAAATATGAGTGTAATTTGCGTAAAGCTTTATAGATTATTCTTCACTACTATATCTTACCACAGCTAAACATAGTAGGATATGAACTATTCTATCAGCCATTCCGGCACCAAAAGCTGCTTGCGGTATGATTCCATGACATACATCATTTCGCAGGTTCCAACCTCGTTGGTCGGATAATACAATCCGAAAATAAAGCATAACATCTTCGCCAAAAATGGAAGCTAACTGCTCCTCCCGAAGGAGTTCATCCAGCGTTTTATAATGGAAACCACTCCCACCTCGCGATTTTTTTAATACCTGTCCACCAATTGCTTCTAGGATTCTTCTTAATGTATCTTCAATCAGCGGTATTAATAAATGTACGGCAATGAGGTAATCCTTATTCAAATAACTTGCTAAGCCTTGTCTAACGATTTCTTTTTTCAACGGATCAAATGCCGGTGATTCATAAAGGTAATTGACAAACTCATCTACCGAAAGATTAAACTTCTCAATAAGTTTAATCATAACTTCCCGTAAAAACACCGCTGTAATCTGCATGTTTTGAGATATTTGGGCGATTATATGACCACTTTCATCATTTTCCAAAGAACCGATGGATGTAATGAGTCTTCCTTGGTGGTCATGAATCTGTGTTGTGAAAAGAAACGAAAGAGGTGCTTTTTTAGACAATTCATATAGTTGTCCCTTCACCTCTTCTTGCTTAGGAATATATTGAACAACTATCCTTCCAAGAGCTTGTTCAAGTTTGCCATTTATCATGTCGTTTACGTATTGGTTCATTTTTTCTGTAGGTATTTCCATGCTGTGTGAAATTTCCTTCATTTCGGAATTCAATTGAGGGCCGAGTTCACGAAGTATTTTCAAGATAATGTTAGCTTCGTCCCTTAACCCATAATCATTATAAACAGAGTGTACACGTTGAAGCCAAGAGGAGGCTTGAAGTGGTGAAGACTTACTACTTATTTTTATAAAAGCGTCACCAAATTTGAGTAATGCATTTTTCAATGCATCCGGTGTATTATGTCTTCTATAGTATCCAGCTAGCCTTTCAGTGGCTGCTTCTGCAGCCCAAGGATTGAAGGAGTCGCTTTCGCTATCTTTTGTTACATTAGCCAGTCTAGTTTCAAGATCTCGAAGGATTTTATGTTGCTCTACATCTGTTAGGGTAATCTTTTTTTTATCAATTAGTAAATCAAAAGAAAACCCCCATAAGCCAGGCTTATCATCCTCAGATACCTTATCCTCAAATGATATAATAGTTGATTTTAGTTGCTCCACTCTATCCGAATCGTTGATTTGAAGTGCAATCGACAAAGCTCTCTCTAGCTTTTTAATTATGCCGATGTCCCTGCGGTATAACTCTTTATTCACAAGATTTATAACGTTATCAACTGCTAATTGTGCGAATTCAATGTGCGCTTGTTTTCCATTTATAACTTTGGTTAACTCCCAAACTAGATCCGCATACCTTGCTTTAATCACGGGATGCTGACTTTTCTTCGCACGGTTCATCCAATATTCAATGATGTCCGAAGTGATCATACTAAGGCTTGGGTATTCAAATGATGTTCCATTTTGGTTTGTTCCTTCAAACTTGGGACCATAATAAAGGTCCCATTTTGATTTATCCTGGGCTTCATGCAAATCAAATGCAAGAACCTCAGCAATAAATTCAATAGGGTTTTCGGTTAATACAGAGTTATTCCCAACAACTTGTAATTGTTGAGAAACCGTAAACTCATCAATGGGTTCTTTCGATTCATCTAAATTTTTGATCACACATAGTAATTTTTCTTTTATTGGATCCATTAGTTTGATCTCCCCTTCACCTAAATTACCGCATATAAAACCACATTAGGTGGATTTCTAAGTTAATTCTTCTTTCGTATCCGGTCAGGGGTTGCCCATTATGAGTACTCCTAATAATTAAGATAATTGTTCCAGAGACTTTTCGATTAAATTGTTATAGAATTTGTTAAACTCACTATCTTCAAACGAATTACCCATAAATGTATCTTCACAGATTAGTGTTAACTCACGTAAGTCATTACATGGCATTTGAACTTCAACTTTTTTCAGTAAACTGTAGATCTCTTCTTTTAGGTTGCTCTCAATAAAAGATAGATAATCCGAATCAGATTCAGCAGTCAATTCTTTTCTACTCCTAGATAATGCCCATAATAATTCTAAGATACTGTCAACTCCTTCGTACTCAGAGCGTTTAGGAGTGAATAGTTCATATTTCTGCTCAAAACAGTCCAGAAAAATTTCTGTTATTTCTTCAGGAAACGGCGGTGATGACTCCTGTAGCAACTCTTCGTTCTCTGTATCAGCAGCAACTTTGAGATCTTTTAAAAACTGAATTGAAATTTTTAATCCGTTGGGAATAATCTGACCTTGTTTATTTTTAATAGCCACCACAATATAATCGTAGTCCAAAGCTGAAATTGGGGTACATAGATACAAGAAGTTAAATAGTGCTTCAGCATTTACCACATCTAGATCTTCTACAATTATAGGGTAAAACTTCAGAATACCTTTGCTATAATAATTTTCCGGATATATGAGTGAGAATTCTTCGGACAGCCCCTCCAATGCTTTATTAGAATCGATCATTAGCTTGTCCATTTTTTTGTTATACCAAGGTTTAATCATATATTTATTAAAGTATTTGCTAGGCCTATGCTCACTAAAGTACTGACTTGTGATTATAAGTGAATGCAAGTCGTGTTCTTCAATCATACATAATTCGTTATGTTCATGTAATAACATTCCTTGCTCGTCAACAATAGCCCCAAAGTATTTCTGCATGCTTTCCAATGAACTATGTGCTGTTGTCAAATTAAATAATGCTAACCTACTTTGCTTTGGATCGCGAAGCAAGAATTTGACTAGCTGTGTATTAAAATTTTGTATAGCTCCAAAATAGTCTGACTTTATCTTACTGAATCCTTCCGGAAGTACAGCATTTTCCTCAAAAGGTCTATCTTGTTTAGGGTATCTGTACTCTCTGATGAGCTCCTTGTTTATTTCTGTGTGAAGGTTGTCTATTTCAGTTACAAGACTACCCAATGGTTTATCTTCAAGAAGTTTACACATACTCGCAGCGCATTTTTCATATATAATAGCAATATTTTTTCGCACAGAGAACCAACGATTCAGCCATTCAAAAATACTGTCACACTCATAATTGCTCATAATCGTTTTATCCCATAAAGATGCAAATTCTTCATGAAACATTATTATTATATTTCTTAGTGGCATAGCTTTACGTGAATCATCAGGGATATTATATCCTGAAACAATGTCAAGCGTTGGCTTAATTGCATTAGCACAATACAATTCAAATATAGGAAGAGTCTTGCAGATTATTTTTAATCTAGATACACTTTCCTCGTTGCCTTTTCGAATATCATTTGGCAAAAGTAAATATTCAACATGGATTTCTTTCTCATCTTCACTTAAATACAATCTCAAGGATTCAGTTGACATCTTCAGGTAAGTCATAATAGAGGACAAATTCCCCTTAACAAAAGAAGTATATATCTTCTTATTTCCACAAAAGCAAGTATACATAATACTAGCTATTACATTGATTGTGTTGTTTTCTTTTGCCGCCCATATTGATTCTAAAGAAATGTTAGTTGATAAATTGAATCTTCGATCAATATTTATTAGCCAATATGCAATTGTTGAATAGGAAGCAATATCGTCAGTAAGTTCAATAAGTTTTATGTTTTTTAGCCTGCCAAATAACTCCTCACAAAAATAATATATATCTGTTTCAGACAATACGATTTTCTGAACTGAATCTCTAAGGTCACATAAATATTGAATATTTGCGTTATCTGGTGTTATTTTTTTTAGGTCATCCAGGGTCTGCAGTGAGTATTCAAACTCTTCAAATCGCATAAATGGATTTAGCTCTAATGAAAGAAGGAATAATCCACCATGATTATTAGCATCTTCAAAAGTCCCTTGATTCTGCACAAAGTATTGCATCACACTACCAGAAAGCAGTCCTTTTAATGCCAATACATAAGATGATAAATTATCTGGATTCCAAAGATTCTTAACAATATTAGAGTAAAAAGCTTTCTTATTCGTAATTAGGTGAGGGAGGTTAGAAAATAACTTTGCGAAGTATGTAACGTCTGTTACCTCGGCTACTTGAAGGGCTGTGTCACTAATCTCTGCAAATTCGTGTAACTTATCAACAATGTGTTGAGAACGAACTGGGTGTAGTCCTTCCACATATTTTTCTGTAGAATCAACACGAATTAAAAATTCGTTTTCAATACTTTTTAACAGCTCACTATAATCACGGTTTGTTGATTCTGATAAATTGGTGATTAGCTTACTAACTGGAATTTTAATCCCGCAAATATCTGCAAAGCAGACTTTTCGCAGTATTTCGCATTTTATTCTTCCGGTTTCTGTATTGTTAATTTGAGAAATTTGATGAGCAATCCTTTCAGAAAGCATCTCGCCATGTGTCAAAAGATAGACAAACTCTATCAATAATTTTTTGTCAGAAACTTTTGTCCAAGAGCTTCTCCAATCTGTAATAGATTGATGAAGCTTTTGAGATTTTTGCAGAACCTCAAAAATACTTTTTGCTTCTTGCTCATTAAGTGACAGTATAACAATTTGCAAAGACCTTACATTGCTTAAATTGCCGCTATAATTGTACCAGTCATCTTCACGTGTTGTAAGCAGAAGTTTATAGTGATATGAAATTTCTTCCTGTAAAAGTTGAGCTAATCTATTCCACTCACCTAATTGTGAATCTAAATTGTCAATAACTATTAACGGTTTTTCACCTAGCTTCACTCGCGATTTAAAATATTGGACGATACTATCTAATTCTTTTGAATCATTACACCACATAAGCTGATATATTGTAAATTCACTAAATAGATTAAAAGCAACTTGAAGAGCCATAGTTGTTTTTCCTTGTCCGCTTGATGCTTTAATAACTGTGACTCTATTATTTCGAATAGATTCTTCAATTTCTTTTTCTGTATGTATGCGTCTGACAGGTAATTGCATTACGATATCTTGTGGTGTAGCTTTTTTTCCTTCATAGTAGCTGAAATCATTGCCATAGTTTGAAATATTGAAATCTAGCTTCTTAATCCAGCTGTGAGCGGGATTCTGTATACCTTTACTAATATCATCTTTTATGTTCTGAATTATTGTATTCAATTGTTGCTGATTGATACTCTCTCTACGCTCCATTTTTTCGAGACAGCATATTTTTATACCATTAGCAAACAAATCAATATTTCCAGTTGTAATATCGTATTTCTCAATTAATAGCTTCTCAATTTTTTCAGAGAGATCACTTTTTATTTGTCTTTCAAAACTAATCCTTTTTATAAAGCTATCAAATGAAAATCCTGTCCAATTCCATTGGAAGTTCTCCGCCTTTATATCCCGGACTATTTTCTTCCAATATTCGTTAGAACTAGCGTCCATTTTATCGTCAAATAATTTGCTTAGGTTACCTTTTGCTACAGCAAAATCATAAACTAGTTTAAAATTATGGCTGGCATCAAACAAATAAGCCTCTAAAAAGTTTTTCAAAACATCTTTTAGGAAACTTGCATCTTGTTTTTGGGTAGAATATTTTAGTTGAATATGAGTATTACTTTTAGATAAGACCTCACATTTGTACTGATCGATATCCTCTATTCCTTCAAGATGAAAGGTTGTATTTTCATCAGATTCTGACAGAATTAAGAAGCAAGAATACAAGAATTGATAGCTAAAACCTGAAAGTGCAATTTGCCCACCTGTACGAGATTGTTCTAATTCCTCGATAGAGGCTCTAACTGGTTTATTGACTCTTTTTTTCTTTTGCGATGGTTTTCTTTTCCGCATAAATAATCCCTCGTTTAAATGGAGAATGTCACAGTCATTATTATTTGTTCCGATATCTGATATTCTTAATTTCGTTCAACAAAGCTCCAGTGTACCTTCATAATCAGAAGTCCCAAAAAAGGGTATATTACATTTACATTTGCGTTTCTTTACTCTTCCGCCGGTGCCACCATGCCGTGTGCATCTTGAAGCGTTAGAAGGATGCTAACGGCACCCAACCAAGACTCCACTTCCTTAGAGGTATCCATTTCACAAAGCCTTTCATAAGTCATCCTAGATGCCACTTCTGTATTTAGTCTTGCTTTTGCTCTTGAAACTTTCTTTTTCCTCTTCTCTTCAGTTAGTTCTTCCCATGACTGCACTGAGCCTTGTTCTTGCAAAGCTCTTGCTATCAACGTAGGAACATCATCCATCTCAGAAAATGAAATATCTAAATCATACACTTCTTTTACAGCACTAGGATGCAGGTAGTTCTCCATCTCTCTTTTTTCGGTAATAAAGGCTTTTGAACGATCACGTCTACGATTGACACTATTGCATTGCTCCAAGTACTTTGGCTGTACTCCCTCGTCCCGATCATATATATGGATCTCAGGTATCCCAAGCCCACTGAGATAATTTGATGATACCCAATCCTTAAGTGTGCTGCCGCCCAAATGAAACATCGCTATTCTAGGATCATTCTCTATATCTGGGAATAGGGGATCAACATTGTGCAAGATTTTACTAATAATGTTTAAGAACCGAACATCGTGCGGTCCTTCAACACAGATGAAAACTTTTATCCGACTGTCCGGGAACACCCCTAATTGATCAGCAATCCTTTTGTATACACCAGCGTCTTGATATGTGATTTCTCTATTGCCATCTGGAAGAACTTCTATGTACCGTAGTTGTTCTACATTAAGTAATCCAGCCAGGCCAGGTACATGAGTTGTAATAATGACCTGACAATTATCTGTTTGCGAAAGCTGAGACAGCGACTCTACTAACATCTTTTGATTATTTGGATGTTGCGCTGTTTCAGGCTCCTCTATAGCGTATATAATTCCAGAAGAACTTGACTCTAATTGTTTGCGTTCGACTTCTGCGCGAAAAAAGTTCAGTAAGATAAGTCTTCGAACACCGCTTCCCCGTTTATTTATTGGTATCTGATCATCACTTGTCAAAGATAGTTTGAACAGTCCATCCCATTTCGGTTCAGATTTAAAACGCGGGGCTAATTCATTCGCTAAAGCTGGATCCATTTGCCTCAATTTATCTAGTGTTCTTGAAGCGACAGCAAGCACCTGATTATGTACAGTTTCTTTTATCCGCAGCAGGTCTGCTTCAACTGTCTTAATGGCCTCAGTAATTGCATACTTCATAGGGTCTTGGATTTCAGAATCCTCGTCATTACTCGGACGATCGGCTTGAAATAGTGCATATTGCGGTAGGATCTTAACAATACTTTCCCATACAGTCTTCGCATTTTCTTCATTTAAGGGAACCATTTGTTGTTCGCATTGTAAATTACCCACTTGATTTCTTATTGCTTGACGAAGTGCCGGGTTAGAACGTTGATCAATATTGGATAAATCTATCCCTAGCGATCGTGCACGACTTTTGAGTTCAGCATTCTTTAGTGTTATCAAATCTTTTGTCTCATCCGTTGAAGGATGAGAAGCAAAAGAAAATACCATTTCCTTGGGAGTTTTTAAACTACAATTGTAAACCTTATGGATCTCAAGTTCACCATTTTGATTAATTAAGTATTCCGTAGCAAAATCCGTTGTTGTCTGCGTATCCAAAACAACCTGACTAGGCAAATCTGAAAAGACGCAACCAATAACAACCTCTTTATTAGTATTGTAAACACAAGCATCCGATTGTTCAATTTTAACAATCCTGTTGTTAAAGAATATCTCTAGAGCTTCGAGAATTGTTGATTTGCCAACATCATTTTTTCCTATAAATGCGGTAAAGTCATCGAAAGGAATCACAAGTTCATCCTTATATGATCGGAAATTTTTAATAATAACTCGATTTAACTTCACGTTGGACACCTCCAGATTGGGTATGCTCATGCATGCATTGCCCTTTTACGCTATAATGCTAGGTGACATTGACATCAATGTAAATCGTTCAGAACTTCGTATCTCTAGTATACTCTCGTTAATTCGACCCTTTACAATGAAATTCGAGCAATAAAGATGTTTTATTTAACTATTCGACATTAATTTTCCATGCCCTCTTATTATCGAAGAACTTTACCTCAAAACCTCAATACATTTCTTCTTTTAAACCAGAGACCAATGGTTAAATAGAAGCTAAAAACACCCGAGTTTCTATCACAAATGTTTAAGTGATGTACATCGCTCATGTAGAATTAGGAATAAGGGACACAGACAGAACGGCATCTCACTCTTCATTTGACTTTCAGTTCACTTTATGCAAATAATAAATACTAGGAAAGATTCATTCTCCAAAAATACTAAATTCGCAAAATTTAATCAGAATATCATTCGACAAAAGATAAATCACGGGAGGACCGGATTATCTTATGTGCATGTATTGCACATGGGATATCCGGTCCTTTTTTTGTTGCAAGAAATCAGTCCATCTTTCCTAACATAATACGAAAGGGAGGGCCAAGATTGAAACGTAAAACAAACAAAGTTTCAAAGTTTACAATAAGGCAAGCTCTATGCCGTTGTGCCAGACACAGCGAAAAGTACCACATTTCAAGACACATTTTTATGCACAGACTTAGAGCTTTGAGGGGGGTGCAGAATGAACGAGGCGTTTGAAAGGTATAAGTTTCCATGTTCAAGCTCGAAGAAAATAATCATCCCTCGTGCAACGGGGAAAGATACCAGTCAGCAATTCGCTGTTCAATTACAACTGGATCTTCTCGTGGGGGATGAAAAAGCTCAGTTACAAGAGTACAAGGTATAAACGAATTCTCTCCTGTCAAGTATGGTTATAAGCATAAACCTTGACGGGAGAGATCTAAATGTCAAAATCACGAATTACAAAAATCACGTATGCGCAAGACCTTCCAGCAGAATCAGCAGTGTGGATTCAAAAGCTAATAACCAAATTATTAATAAACGAGTTGGACATCGACTTCTCGGTTAAAACGAAACTTTTGGAGTCAGCCGACAGAAGATTCAGATTGTAAGGAGGGTTGTAAAATTGCAAAAAAAGCTAGTTGTTGTTTACACACGCGTTAGTTCCGGATCACAAAATTTAAGAGAACAGAAAGCCGCGGCCAAAAACGTCTTAGAGATGAGAAATATCAATGAGGATGATGTTCTCTTTCTCGAAGATTATAATGTTTCGGCGACGAAGAATGACATGAAAAATCGCCCCGAATTTAACAGGCTACTACGATTGGTAAGTGAAGATAAAGTCGCGACAATCATCATCTATGCGCGAGATAGAGCATATCGGAATTTTTATGAGGGTTCGCAGTTCAATGATCTGGTGAATCTCCATAATGTTGAAGTCGTTTATACAGCTTCAAACTCCATTCCATTCCATAAAAACTCTAGCATCGAAAGTTTTTACGGGATCTTTGCCCAACAAGAAGGTAAAAACATTGGAAGACGTACGGATGATGCAAGAAAGAGATTCCCCGGGGAAACCATTGGTTATCAGCGCATTGAACAGAAGCCAAGTGACGGCACAAAGAAGGTGAATTTCATTAGAGATAATGATCGAAGCCATATGATCAAATCGCTATTCGATGAATTTAGCCGAATTCAAACGAAAACAGAATTTGTGGATATATTGTTTACGTATGGGAAGAAGCTAAGTGGTCACGCAAAAGTAATGAAAATATTACAAAGACCATTTTATGCAGCTCATTGCATCACAGATTATGGCTATGATCAACTCAACCATGTTGAACCGATTATCACTCTTGAACTTTTTGAAAAAGTACAAGTAACTCTTCAAAAATATGTTCAAGAATATGAGGATGAGGTCGCGCGGGTCAAAGAACGAATCATCTTTCAACCTATTTGCGGAATTTGCAACAACGAAATGAAATTCAAAAAGATGTTAAATAAGCCATCCTACTTTGTTTGCAGTCAACGGCATAAACAAATAGCAATCGGATTGGATGAACTTAACCAATTTATCGAAAAAACGATCTTGAATGAGATCAACAGCTTTACCCTCTCAATATATGAGCCTATGTTTCGAACCCATCTTAAAGGTGTGCAGGATAAGCTTCTTCATCAAAAGCAACATAATAAGCATTTATGGGAAAAATCCCTCTTGTTGTTAGCAAGCGCCGATTTAATTCATCATGGTACGTTACGCAAACACTCAGAATCTAAAATTCAGCATATTGAGGATAAGATTGATACGATTGATCGAGAACTAGTGGAACTGCGATCCTTAGAACATATAATGACATCCATTACAAGTATCGTACCTCGAGCCATACGAAATTTGACTAAATCGGATTTGGAAATATTAATTGAACTTCTGATCAAAGAAATCAATATACATCACGATTATCTGGAAGTTAACATGTATAGCTTTGCATCAGAGCAAAAAGGAGTTGGTTAATCAGTGGTGGTCAAGTTGAAAGGCGTGGGCTATCTCCGAATTTCAGACAACAAACAAATGGACAATCATTCGGAAGAAATCCAAAAGAGAATGATACGTGAGAGAGGCCGACAAGAAGGAATCGAGATCGTTAAGTGGAGATTCGACGAAGCGGAAAGTGCTTATCGTAAACGTGCAGCTAAGAGAGAAAACTTGAGAGAATTGATTAACGACGCAAATGAAGCCGATGCAATCATCTTTTACGATGAAAGTCGGCTGACCCGCAGAATATCTGACTTTTATGAGGAAATATATTGCCCGATTAAGAAGAGATACCCTCATGTAAAATTTATTAGCACACAGTCACCCGGCGAATGGGATCCCAACGATCCTATCGTCCAAGCAAAATTTGTGTTTGCCGCCGAAGAATCTCACATCAAATCGATTCGTGCAATAGATGCTCAATCTAGCCTACTAGAAAACAAGGTTAGACCTGGAGCTCGTTCTCCTATCGGCTACGATTTAATTGGAGGTGTACTAATCGCCAATGATGAAGCCCCGATTGTGGTTACTATTTTCGATTTAGTTTCTTGGGGAAATTCGAATGACAAGATTGCTGAATTTCTCAATGCTAATTGTGTGACAACGAAATATATTAGCAAATGGCACAGCAGTACGATTGATTATATCCTTCATAACTATGCGTATGCAGGTGAACTCCGCTGGAATGTAAAACATTCAAACTCGTTCATGAACGCAAGTGACACTGGTGATATCGGCCTTTTTGATACCGTGCATGAGGCTATCATTTCGCCAGTCATGTTCGCAATCGTCAATCAAGTGAAAGATTATAAGAAAAAATACGGTAAGCTAGATACACCTTTCTTCTTGCGGAACCTTCTTCATTGCGGTAACTGCAATTCCATTCTAGTCGCAAAAGATAATTCACCTAAGACAAAAAGCAAGCAATATCAGGTGTACCGATGCCTTACATGCAAAGTACCGATTCGTGCCAATGAAGTTCATGATGAAGTTCTCGCGGACCTAGCAAAAAAGTGGACTTCAAACCTCAATGAAATGATCAACGAAAGTAAAAGGATCCTCTCAAAGTGGCTTAAAACGCTGCAAGCTTTAAAAAAATCAGTTGATCAAACAGAACAGCGCATTTTATTGAATGAACGATTACTAAACCAACAAAACAAGTCTGAAGATTTGTCCAATACCATCAATCGCATCAAACAATCATTAGAGGTCATTCGGAAAGAGAAGCTAAAGCTAATCCAAGCTATTGAAAAGGTTGATCTGCTGAACGACGTTAAGGCACTATATGAAGTTTACTCGCACTTCAAACATGCAGATGTAACTTCCCTATTCAATACTGAGCTAAGAACGCTGTGCCTGACCTTCATCGACCGTATTAAATTGACACCCAAAGAACATAAAGGCTTTTCCCTTTCAATCAATTACAGGCTTAACCCATTCGTTGAATTGGAAAACTCGACTGGTCAGATAACCGAAGAATTACTAAACCAACTGCCTGCAAAACCGAATGAGCTCAAGAAGAAGTAATCCACCGCACTTGGCCGATCTCAAGAATCCCTTGATATCCATGAATTTTGGTGATAGTTCATCGGTTTTCCAACCGGTAAAGGATACTTTTCTAGTTGAATAATCGAATCGCTTATTATCTTTATGGTCAAAAAACCGAACGTTTAAACCGTTGTTGTAGTACTTAAAAATATTCTATCGCTTTTATTCGCCATCCCGTTTTCGGTTGGTTATGATGAACTTATAAATGCAGTACTTAACTAAATATTTTCACGGGAGCACCGTTTCCACTCGTCTTGGAGAACTTCTTACTTCAGACGATTGTTAACGGTGCTTTCTTTATCTTGATTTACAAACATCAAGGAGTGATTACATTGAAACGCACGGTTGGAAGTGTAGCACAATTAGGCATTGTGAAGAAAGAGAAACTCTCCAAGCCACCAGTCCGGCAAGGTGCAAGCCAAACTTCCGACAAGATTAAACTGCTTGTCCGGTGGCGGAATCCAAGAGAAGCAACACCAAAGATATGGCTCTGGTGGCTGTTACACATGGTTGAAGTTGCCCTGATGGAAACTTTCATTGTTGACACACTATGCAGAATTAGACGCAATCCTGTGAACTTTATTCATCATAAATCGCTTCTCAAAAAATACGGTGCAAAGCTAATTGTCCTCGAGCTCTTGATGGAGGTGGACTAAATGGCTAACAAACATGAAGGCATTGTTGAACGTGTTTTCTCCATAGAAAATGACTTTGATTTCAAAAGCGTGATGAAACTAATCGTTGCAAATAAAATTGAAGATCTTGTCAATAATGTTGATAAGGTAAACACTGCTACATCTCAACAAAATGAGGAAGGATTTGAACACTCATGAGATGTGCGGTATATGTTCGTGTCTCAACGGACAAAGAGGAACAAAAGGCATCGCTTAAGTATCAAAAGGAGCTGTTTTACAGATACATTGCAGAGAAAGGATGGGATTTTCACAAATTTTACGTTGATGTCCAATCCGGAACAACCGCCAAAAGGAAAATGCTGCAGAAGATGATCGAGGATGCTGAAGCAAAAAAGTTCGATGTTATCTTGGCAAAAGAACTTTCGCGTTTGGCCAGGAATGGAGAACTATCGTACAAGATCAAGAACCTTTGCGAATCTCAGGGCATCCATATCATCACTTTGGATAACGCGATTAATACCTTGGAAGGGAATACCCATATGTTTGGCCTGTATGCGTGGATATACGAAAACGAATCTCAAAGTACAAGCAATCGTGTTAAAGCCACCCTTCGCTCCAGGGCAAATAAAGGGTTATTCAAAGGTTCTGTTCCTCCATACGGTTACGAGGTAAGAAACGGACAACTGCAAATTCGGGGCGATAACACACCGGATGTCGTTAGACGGATCTTTAATGAATACCTAAGTGGAAGTGGAAGAGAAAGCATTGGACGGCGGCTGTACAAAGAGGGGATTCCTACTCCTGCTGAAGTGGCCGAAAAGAAAAATGCCGGGGACAAATGGAACGATTCGACCATCAAGCTGATCCTCACGAATCCGCATTATACTGGTGATTTGGTACAAGGTCGAACTACAACCATAAGCGTGACAAATAAAAAACGAAAAAAGATTGATAAGGAAAACTTAATTGTCCATAAAGATAGGCATGAGGCGATTATTTCAAGAGAAGTTTTCAATGCTGTTCAGCAGCAATTGAAAATCAGAACCAAGCACATTACAGCGCCTAAGAAACATCTCTTCACTAATACCCTGTTTTGCGCAGATTGCGGTACCGGGATGTGGTATCGGCATAACAGAGTAGGCTATATTTGCGGCTCTTATGCACGACATGGAAGTAAAGCCTGCAGCAATCATGCTGTCAAAGAGGAGTTTCTGATAAGAACAATTCTGTCTGACATCAAAATGTGGTTGGATCAAATCGATAAGGAAGCATATGTTAAGGAGCTAGAGGCAAAGTCTATAAAATCGAAACTTCAACTTCAAAAACAACTCGAAAAATTAACAAAAGACATCGATACATTGAAGAAGCGAAAAAAGAATTTTGTCAACCTTTTAGCTGATGAACTCCTAACACATGAGGAGTATCGCGAAAATGTTGAAGCCACCAATACTGAAATCAATGAGTTAGTCTTGAAGAAAACCGAGTTGGCATCCGAATTCGAACACGAAAATGTTACAGAAAACCTTAGTCAGCTAAAGTCAGAGTTGCTTAGCTTCCTTAATTTCGATGAGTTAACTCCTGAGATGCTACATCGTTTAGTAACTCGGATTGAAGTTCGAGAAGACGGAATGCCGCGGATCCATTACCGCTTCTCTGCTCCAAACAACTGATAAAGAAGCAGGCTACCCCTTATTGGGAGCCTGCTTTCTCCTGTAAGACGATCTGCGAGACGCACTCCACATGTACGGTATGCGGGAACATATCCACCGGCACCACCTCAACCGTCTTATACCCGCCATCCTCTAACACCCGCAAGTCCCTAGCCAGCGTAGATGGATTGCAGCTCACATAAACCACTCTTTCCGGCTGCATAGCCAGAATCGTCTCGAGCAGCGCCGGATCGCAGCCTTTACGAGGCGGATCGACGACGATCACATCCGCCGTAATCCCTTCCTTGCGCCAGCGAGGGATAACAACCTCCGCAGGCCCAGCTTCAAACGACGCGTTCGTAATGTCGTTTAGCTCAGCATTCCGTGCTGCATCCTCAATCGCTTCCGGTACAATTTCCACGCCATAGACGCGCCCTGCCTGACGAGCGAGGAACAGCGAGATCGTACCGATGCCGCAATAGGCGTCAATTACGGTTTCCGAGCCCGTTAAGCCTGCATATTCCACCGCTTTGCGGTATAGCTCGACCGTCTGCATCGGGTTCACCTGATAGAACGATCTCGCCGATATGGCGAATCGTATGCCGTCGAGCTCATCATAGATGACCTCATTGCCCCATAGGACGCGGGTCACATCGCCAAAAATAACGTTCGTGTCGCGCTCGTTCACGTTCTGCACGATACTCTTCACGCCCGGCAGCTCCTCGCGAATACGCTCAATCCAGCGGTCCGCCATCGGCAGCTTCTTGCCGTTGGTCACAAGCACTACCATAATCTCGCCTGTCACTACGCCGGTCCGCGCCATCACATGGCGCAGCACGCCGCGACCTGTAGCTTCGTCGTAAGGTGCAATGCCAAGCTCACGCCCGATGCGCTTCACGACGCGTATGACCTCGTCATTGTGCTCATGCTCAATGAGGCAATCGTCCATATCGATGATTCGGTGACTGCCGCGAGCATAGAAGCCTGCGATTAATTGTCCATCATCAGAACTTAAACCTACAGGTACTGAAGCCTTATTCCGGTAACGCCAAGGCTCGTCCATTCCAACAGTAGGAAGAACTATAATCCCCTCAGATGCACCCTCAGCATTGCCTTCTCCAGCCACCTTCAGCTTCCCAATGCGTACCAGATTGTCCACGACATGCTGCCGCTTCCACTCGAGCTGCGCTGGGTAATCGAAATGCTGCAGCTGGCAGCCGCCGCATTCCTTATAAATATCGCAAGGCGGCTCCACGCGCGATGGACTCTTAAGCAACAGCTCTTCTAGCCGTGCATATCCATACTGCTTCTTCACCTTTATGACCTTCGCCCGCACGCGCTCACCAGGGAGCGCTCCCTGAATAAAAAGGGTAAAGCCGTCAGCGCGGCCTACCCCTTCACCATCATGCGTCAGGCCGATAATATCGACGGTGACCTCTTCGTTTTTTTGAAAAGGCGCATCTACTGGAATCGCCGCCGCATTCGTACCCGCCGCGCCGCGTGATCTCCCCTTGCCGCCTCTGCTTCTACCTTTATTCATAAACTCTCTCCGCTCTATCTTCAATGCTGTTGCTCATCAAAAACTATCCATCGTTTCATTGTTTCATTTTTACATTGTTTCATTGTTCACTATTCTATTATTCCCTAATTCCAATATCCATCCGCGCTTAGCAGTACGTCGACTCACCTGTTTCATCCGAAGAACCGTGCCTAGCGATCCGTAGAACTCCCCAGTTTCACCGGAACAACGCACCTAACGGTACGTCGACTCCCCAGTCTCATCCGCAAAAATACGCAGATGCGACGGCAGCACCGAGAATGTGCACGGCAGCACGCCGCCATATTCGCCATCGAGGTTTATTTGCACATAATCCGGCGTTGTGACCTTCAGCTCATCCGTGCGGAAGTGGATCACATGCGGATCGTTCAAATGCTCGCCGCGCAGCGCGAGCGTCACCAGCTTAATAAATTCCGGCAGGTTGCACTTGCGGATCAGCAGAACATCCAATAAGCCGTCATCCAGCTTGGAGTCAGGCGCGAGACGCTCGAAGCCGCCGACCGAGTTGCTGTTGCAAATGAGGAACATCATAAACTCGTCATGAAATTCTCCGACGCCGGCTGCCTGAAAGGTCAGCTCAGTCGGGCGAAGGCGGGTCATTTTCTCCATACCCTTCATATAATATGCCAACTGCCCGATCATCGTCTTCAGCTTGCTCGGCACATCATAGGTCAGCTCCGTCAAGGAGCCGCCCCCGGCAATATTTATAAAATAACGCTCATTCGCCTTGCCGACATCAATCGGCCTAGTATATTGCTGAATGATCAGATCGACCGCATACTCCCAATGCTTCGGAATGCCTGTCGCCCGTGCAAAATCATTGGTCGTTCCCACCGGCAAAATGCCAAGCGGAGGCCGATTCGCCTTAGTCGCCAAACCATTAATGACCTCGTACAGCGTACCGTCGCCGCCCGCAGCAATAATCATATCATAGCCGCGATCCGCTGCATCCGCTGCCGCAATGGTCGCATCTCCTTCACCGATCGTCGCGTGGCAGCTCGTTTCAATACCGCCCTGCTCAAGCCGCTGGAGAATATCAGGCAGACGTTTCTTCATTTCTTCTCTTCCCGATGTCGGGTTATAGATTAATCTCGCCCGTTTGATTGCCATCCCGGTTCACTCCTAACCATCCAATCACCCAATCTTCTATGGTCCAGACGATATGTCTACTTTTTATTTAAACGCTGCAAGCCCTTGTACATCTGGCGCTCCAGCCATCGTTCAATCGCAGCATGTGGCAGCATCGCTCTACCGTTATACCGATACGCAAGCCCAGCAAGACGTGTCGGAATGACATGGTTCGTAAAATAACCCTGGCTCAGGAACAGCGGCACCACAATAACCGCTTCCTCCGGATTAGCCGCCTGCATCGCTGCAAGCTTAGCCGCTGCTTGATCGGGCAAAAGCATCGCATATTCGGCACGCTGAAAGCCGCCAAGCACACGAAGACGCTCGCCAAGCTTCGTTAGCCCTTCCTGCCAGCGCTCATGGAATACCTTTTCCTTGCTTCCGTGGCCGATCAACAATATAGCTTCCTTCTCTGGCTCAGAGGACAGCTCTGCAATATTCAGCGCAAGCAGCTCTGCGATTTCCGGATCATCGTCGATTGGCTCTCCATAATGAACGTTAGCAGCAACGCGGAACATGCCTAGATCGCCTTCCAAATCCGAAACCCACGGAAAGCCGAAGGCTTGCCCGATTTCATCCACATGCGTGCTGCCTGAAGATAGAAACAGCGGCACAACGAATAGATCCGTCACACCTTGCTCCTCAAGCGCATCGATTCCATCCTGAATAAGCCTTCCCTCGACAATTTCAAGAAAGGACGACATGATTGGAACGTTTGACAAGCGCGGCGACAGAGCCGCTGCCGCAATCGCATGATCGACTAGCTGTACCCAGGCGGTTTCCCTAGAGCCGTGACTAATAACGAGAATGCCTGGCTTCATTGAAGGAACCTACCTTCCAAGACGCTCTAAAGCCATTTTATACCCGTCATTGCCGTAATTCAAACAACGCTTCACTCTAGAGATTGTTGCCGTGCTGGCACCTGTCTCCGCCTCAATTGCATTGTATGTGCTGCCCTTGCCGAGCATACGCGCAACCTCAAGTCTTTGAGATAACGATTGAATCTCATTCACCGTGCACAAATCGTCAAAGAACACATAACACTCCTCAACTGATTTCAATGTAAGAATCGCTTCGAATAATTGATCTATTGCTTTATCATTAAGTTTTTTAAGCTGCATTCGTATTCACTCCTATTAAAACTAATGTTACTATTGTATCTTTTTTACCCGTTTTTTTCAAACATTACCGTATTCACGCTTTACAGAACGGAAGAACCAAGCAGCTGATTTTTGAAGCAATCACTCATACAAGCACAGGGCATTTATCTAGAAAAAAATTCCGCACTCGGGACATTCGTCCAATCCTTATGTTCGCCTACCCCATAGACTATTATAAAAGAAGGGTTGTGATCCGTGTGAATTATCGCAATAACCCCGGTACCGGCAACCAGCATTATGATTGGCACGGCGGCCAGCGCCTAACGGCAGAGCAGCTGAGCAAATCATCTGGCGCAAAGTCAACCGGCTTCAGCTTTGCCGCTGACCTGCCAACCATGCCGCCAGCAACAGTGACGCCGCCAACGCAGGATATCCTGCCCGCCGTCATACCGGAGACAGCAGTTGAGCTAATCGAAACGACCGCCAGTGCCAAAGCAGGCGGCTTCTCTCTTGCCAATTTACCTAAACTAGATGAAATCAAAGGTTTCGTCGACCGTATTGGCGGCATCGACGGAATCCTTACAACGGTTACGAAAGTACAGAAGGTGATGTCCAGCGTCTCTCAAATGGCGCCACTTGTCAAAGTGCTCATGGGCTCCTTCAAAAAAACCAAAAAATCGGATGACGATGATGAAATCGAATGGAAGCCAAAACGCCGCAAGCGTCGCAAGCCTACCTCTGGCAGCGGCGCAGGCAAAAGCGGGCCTCGCCGCCGCAAGCCAAAGCGCCGTTAATCATTTTGAAGTCATACACCCTGATTGCCATGCGCCTTGCGCCGCAATCAGGGTGTTTTCGTTTCATCCACAGCTGTGGTCGATTTGTGCATAAATCAAATTATTCTGACACTTTTTTCATTTATGCACCGTTTCACACATCTATTAACGAGTTATCCGGTTGTGGATAAAGGGTATTTCCAGTCTATCCACAGCATTTCTCCCTTTACACGTATGAAAAAACAATTCACCTGTGCACAAGTGCAACCTTCGACATATTTCGGCAGCCTTCACCCTATACACATTCCCATCCCACAAAGGTCGCCACAACGTTGTACATTCAAAAGATGCGCAAATTTCCGTTATTCGTACACAACTGTTACTAATTATGTGCATACATGCAATTTTCGTCCTGTTTCGCCAATGGTTTTCCACAGTGTTTAACTTCTTGCAGCCCTTCTATTCGACCTGCAGAGAACGCAAAAAATAGTGAGAAAAATCTCAATCCCCATGAGCAAAGCTCACGGCGAGTGAAGTTTTCCTCACTATCGCATTGTCACTCCATTTTATAGGAAGAAGAAGTGAATAATCCAATAGAAGAACATCGCCATCAAAACGGTAATCGGAATCGTAATAATCCAGGCTACAATGATGCGGCCTGCTACTCCCCATTTTACAGCGGAGAAGCGCTTTGCACTACCAACACCGAGGATTGACGAAGTAATAACATGAGTCGTACTAACTGGCAAGTGGATCATCGTTGCCGTTAGGATGACGACAGCAGAACCGATATCTGCAGCGAAACCGTTGATCGGCTCGATTTTGAAAATTTTTGTACCCATCGTCTTAATAATTTTCCAGCCGCCAACCGATGTACCTAGCGCCATTGCAGTCGCAGCGGAAATCTTAACCCAAAGCGGAACGTCCATCGTCGTCTGAAGGCCAGAAGCAACAAGGGCAAATACGATAATGCCCATCGCTTTTTGAGCGTCATTCGTACCGTGCGAGAACGATTGGAACGCAGCCGTAAGAATTTGACCAAACCGGAAACCTTTATTCACTTGATGCGGACTTGATTTGGCAAAAATCAGCTTCAATATCCACATGATGATAAAACCGGCAGAGAAAGCGATCAGCGGTGAAAAAAGCAACGCTTGAACGATTTTGATTAGACCGCCGGAGTTAATAGCACTCAAGCCTGCACCGCCGATGACTGCACCTGCAAGTGAGCCAATCAAAGCATGCGAGGATGAGGAAGGAATGCCAAACCACCATGTGATCAAATTCCAAGCGATTGCCGACAACAGCGCTGCGATAACGATTGGAACGCCGTGCTCCAGCTCCGCCGGATTGGCGACGCCTTTACCAATTGTTGCTGCAACGCCGGTAAACGTAATTGCACCGACGAAGTTCATAACGGCAGCCATAACGATTGCGACGCGAGGCTTTAGTGCCCGCGTAGATACGGCTGTTGCAATTGCATTCGCCGTATCGTGAAACCCATTTATAAAATCAAACGAAAGCGCCAAAAAGACAACAATCCATAGAACCATTAAATCCATTGTGTAATACTCCTACTCCTCAGATTAGCTGTTACGCATAATGATCGATTCCAGCGTATTCGCTACATCTTCGCAGAAGTCGGTCGTTTGCTCCAGCATCTCGTAAATCTCTTTGCGCTTCATCAGCTCAATTGGATCTTTGACATTTGTAAATAAGCTCTTGATGCAAACCCGAAGCAGGTCATCCGCTTGGTTCTCCAGCTCGTTAAGAGCAATGTTCGGCTCGCGGATCGCAAGCAGCTTACGCTCAGTCAACAAGTAGATTGCCTTCTTAATTTGGTGAGAGGAACGAACAAGAATGTCACCGAACAGCGTTATGTACTCATCCTTTTCACGAATGTTGTACATCTCAAACCGGGACGCGCAAGCTTCAATGCCGTCAAGCACATCATCAAGCGAAGTCGTAAGGGCCATAATATCCTCGCGCTCGATCGGAGTGATGAACGTTTTGTTCAATTCCTTCAAAATCGTATGCACGTATTTGTCGCATTTGCTCTCGTATTCCTTCATCGTCTTAGCGAAAGCTGATACATCCGATAGATCTGAAAGGCCTTTGGCGAAATACTCAACTGCCTCTACAATGGCGTCAGCCATTTCTTCGAACGTCTTAAAGAAAATATCCTTTTTCTTGAACATCGTAATCCCCTTTATCCGACTTGATGTTTAGGCGTACTGTTGTGAGCCCACAATATCTTAACATAGTTTACATGTGAATTGTTAAGAGATTGTAAAGGTTTTGAGAAAACTTTTTTGATTTTCATAAAAAAAATAAAAAAGACACAATCTCGAAACAAGATTGCGTCCTTTCTATCCTTGGAAGCTCATCCGTTAACGTCTGTTAACAGTGTTTCCAATCTGCTATGATTGTACCCATTTGACATGTCCTTCGAATGTCGGATTGTTCGGCACGATATGGAAGAACGTTTTGCCCGGAACAAATGGCAGCTCTTCTCCGTTTATTACAATTCGAATCATGCCATCGGAAGCCCGTACCCATTCCGCTTCGATTGCTTTGCCCTTCTGGAACAAAATCGCCGAGCCTCCCTCATTCAGGTCCACGGAAAGCCGCCCCTCATTGTCCAGCGTCTTGTGATCCGCACCAAGCACGACCAGATTCGCCGCCGATAGCTGCTCGTTATTGTTCAGATCAATATGCGGCTTATCGCCGATGGAACGTTTGTATAATCCAGCACCGGAATCGTATTTGTAGCCCACACTATAATTGTTGAGTAAAAATGATACCGTAATGTCGCTTGCCGGAACACCGATCTCCGTAGAACCCGCTTCCGCAAATGTATAAGGCGGTACCTGCTTATCCATGCTGTATTTCTTCTTCTCAGCGCCCGTACGCAGCTTCTCCAAGCTCGAATAGAGATTATGCGGCGCTTTCCTTTCCTTGCTTCTCCAGAAATAGCTGCCCGCATTCGAGATTTCATCCAAATAAGGCTTGCCCTGCCGCTGCAAAACCGCATAGCCATCGTTGCTGGCGCCTGCGTGGGCGAGCACAGCTCCAAAGCTGTCTCCAATATCAATAAGATAAGGCCTGATGCTGCGAATCGGTCCGATCGTATCCGTTAATGCACTTGTGCTCTGAAATACGGCAATTAACCTTGTTATGCCGCCTTCCGCAAGCACTTCCCAAATGACGTCAGCGTTCGACAGCCCAGATTGCGGACGAGCTGCAGCAAAGTTATTAATCATAACAACGATAGGCCTTGCTGTACCAGCCTTCTCAAGTTTTAGGCCCGTTAACGGTGCATCAAAGGGAAGCGGAACTGACGTAGCAATGGGCTCAGCTATGCCAGTCGGCTCGCTCATGTCACTAGTTTCCTGCGGGGATTCGCTGCCTCCGTTGCCCACGCTGCATGCTGTTAGGAATAGAATGAGCGTCAATAATAGCAAAAATGCTGAATTTTTAATCTTTTTATCCATGCGCAAACCCTGCCTTTTCCAGCTTTGCTCAGCTTGTATTCGTTTACACTTAACTTCCATTTAAACACAATTAAGGACGTATGTCTCGACAAATAAGTTCTTCTCGGTGATATAAAAAAAAGGAGCAAGCTTTTTTTATGATCAAAAAAAGCTCGCTCCATCTTGCTATCCCTATTCAACTCGCTTAAATACTCCAGTGATGCCATTCCTCTTGCTTCTTATCGAGACCGCTCAACCACTCGGAGGTAACGTGAATCGCTCCCTCCTGATGCTCGCGGGCAGAGTAAGTATGATTCGCTTGAAAAATAATTTCCTTCTCGCATAACCCTTCGCTGCGCGTCCAGAAAACCTTCTGGTAGAGGAAGCTGTAGTCGACTGGAATAAGCTCATCGCTCGTTCCGTGAACCAGCAGCACCTCGCCGCCAAATCTAGTCGCCGCTTGAAACGGCTGATGCTGGAGCAAAGATTCGAAGAACACAGGCTGCAGCGTATAGCCTTGGTAATCCGAGCTGCCTGTCGTAACCGCATTATCATAGCTGCTGCGGCCTACGATACGGACGATATCATTAAAAGGATAAGCAACCGGCGACCAGAGCACAAGCCGCTTCACCCGTTTGTCCTTAACGGAAGTCATAATCGCAATCGCCCCGCCAAGACTGTGGCCAAGCAATACGATTCGCAGCGGATCCACGCATTCCATGCTTGCCATATAATCGATTGCGCTTCTTGTCTGATCGACCATTGAATCAAAGCCAAGCGCGCCGTAATCACCGTTGCTCTCGCCGCAGCCGCCATAATCGAAGCGCAGGACGTAAGAGCCTTGCGCTGCAAGCGCGCGCGCCGTCTTCACAAATAAACGATCAACTCCTATACGGGAGCCAATGAATCCATGGCATATAATAATGGCTTGCCTTTTCTCTGAATCGGTTTTGTTCCCGTCAGTGGGGTAATGCAGCGTTGCCGCAAGCTCAAGCCCGTCGTGTCGCAGCGTCAAGTGCTTTTCCATCCCGATAACCTCCTGAAAGCTTATATATAATAATTCCTACCCGTATACTTTGAATTAACAATAGAACCATAATAGCATCACTGCTCTCAGACTGTCAATCATACATAGGAAAATAAAACCGTTCGCGGATTTGTCCCCGATTATTATACCATATTAGGCACGCGATCATTATTTTGCCGATTATTCAGGACATACTATGCACATGAAATAACGCGAAGCAAGTTTTGCTTCACAAAACTTTAAAGCTCATGCTTACGAAGCAAGTTTTGCTTCACAAAACTTTTAGGAGGTGCTTCCATGCCTTTGTGGATTGCTTGGCTGAAGGAACATTGGCTTTCCTTCCTGCTTATTTTAGGAACTGTTGTTGCCGTTATTTATGTGATTGCCGATCGGAAAATGCTGTTCTATAAAGAATGACGATCCAAGCACCTACGGGCAGAGGATTACTCCTCATGCATGATCGGCACTCGAATCGTCACAATCGTACCGGCTCCACGCTCGCTGTCTATCGTAAGCCGGCCGCCGTGGAGCTCTATGATTTCCTTGCAAATCGCCAGCCCAAGCCCAGAACCGCCTTGACCCGTGTTTGCCTTATAAAACTTTTCCGTTACATGCGGAAGATCCTCCGCTTCGATTCCGCAGCCGGTATCCGCTACAGTGAGCATTGCTTGGTCTTGCTCAATCGTAGTGGCGACTCGTATCGTTCCGCCCGCGGGTGTAAACTTGAGCGCATTGTCAATCAAGTTAATAATGACCTGCTTGAGCCGATTCGCATCTCCTCGCACGACGATCGGGCTTTTTCCATAATTGGCAAGTATCCGTACCCGTGTATGCTCCTCGCGTACAGCCAGTTGATTAACCGTCTCCTTAACCGGACCGTTGAAATCAAGCACCTCGCTGTGCAGCTCCATCGTTCGCGCAGAAAGCTTTGAGAAATCGAGCAAATCCTCGACCAGCCCCGATAGCCTCTCCGTTTCCTTGCTAATGATCGAGAGGCCTAGCTTAACCTCCTCGTCATCCTCGGTAGGCTCGCTTTCCTTCAGCGTCTCACTCCATCCTTTTATCGATGTCAGAGGGGTACGCAGCTCATGCGAAATCGATGATATAAAATCATCCTTAAGCTTTTCCCGCTTGCTCAACTCCATGACCATCACATTAAAGGTTTCAGCCAGCTGTCCGATCTCATCGTCATTGCGCTGTATCGCCCGCCGCGTCCAGTCCCCCTCAGCCATATAGCGCGCCGCTCGCGTCAGCTCGCGAATCGGCTTTACAATACGCTGCGCGAGAAACAAGCTTAAACCAAGAAACAACAGCACGACTCCTACACCAACTGCTGCAGCCATCCGAATGAGCAGGCTGACCATCGCATCCACTTGCTTCAATGAAGCTGAATAACGCAGCATAGATACGACTCGCGTTTCATTCCAGAGCGGAATGGTCACCGACATGACTCGCTCGCCATAGTACGGATCTACGCCGCGCCAGCTGCCGGATTTCCCGGCAATAGCCGCCTTCACATCAGCTGTCGTATAATGAATATTCGGCGCAAAGCCGTCCGAATCAATCCGTATTTGACCGGTGCTGTCGAGCAATTGCAGCCTGGTACTGCTCTCTACCATATATTGCAGCATGTAATCGCCTTGATCCTGCACGGTGAGCGATGAAAGCGAACGACTATGCAGCGATAATGCCGACTCCGCTCTCTGCTTGACCGAGCTCTGCGCGCTTCCGTAATAATAGTTCCACATCAAAGCTGCGAACACGCCGCCGAGCACGCTGACGACAAGCACGATGAGCAGCAAATAGCTCCACACCATTCTCGTTTGCACGCTTTTCATTCGACGCATCCCCGCTTCCACCGATAGCCATAACCCCAAACCGTTTCAATAAAAGCGGGATCAGACGGGTTTTTCTCGATTTTTTGCCGGATTCGCCGTATGTTCACGTCAACCACCTTAAGGTCGCCAACATAATACCGGCCCCATACCTGAGTCAAAATATGATCGCGGCTAACGCTCTCGCCTACGCGCTCCATCAGCAGCCTGACCAACGTCCATTCCGTAGGCGTCAGAATTATTTCCTTCTCCTGCTTCCACAGCTTGCGCTCTGCCACGGACAAGCGAAACGGCTCCACGCGGAGCTCTTGATGGAAACTCGCCGCATGAGGAGCGGACATCTGCTGTATCGGTATAAGCTGCTGTGCAAAGGGTGCGAACGATGCATCGTCATGTCCAGCTGCCGCTGCCTCGTCGGCTTCTGCAGCTCCTTCCTTGGCCGCCGCAATTCCTTCTTGAGCGGCTGACGCCTCCCGCTCCGGTGCGGCAATGTCCGGCTTCATTCTGCGGTAGAGAGATTTGATACGCGCGATGAGCTCACCCGGGCTAAACGGCTTTTGCACATAATCGTCGGCACCAAGCTCCAGCCCATGTATTTTATCCTCCTCCTGCGACTTCGCCGTGAGCATAATGATGCCCATGCGCGGATATTGCAAGCGAAGCTGCTCGCATACCTCGAAGCCGCTAATCGTAGGAAGCATAACGTCCAGAAGCGCGATATCGATAGGACCTTCCGTATTGGCGAGCGCGATTGCCTCTTCGCCCGTTTCTGCTTCAATCACTTCCATATCGTTGCGCTTCAGATTAATACGGACAAAGCCGCGGATGGACTCCTCGTCCTCCAACAATAATATTCGCATAGCTTAGAGCACCCGCTTTTCTCTCTTAATCGTTGCGAATCGTTAAAGAAGAAGCGAACGCTGCTTCAACCCCTACCATATCGCGAAATGCTTGCCGTTCCGCCTCGGGCCAGCCCGTCGGCGCTTCTTTTACGAAAGATACCGCAAACACATTGCCGCTGTCCGTCAGAAGCTCGCGATATGGCTTCGTTTCCTGCTTCCAAGCGTTTTCGACGCTTTCCCAAAGCTTCTGCGGCACAGCATATAAAGTAGCCATTTTGGCCGTAACATTTGTCTTCTCATTCCAATAATTAACCGCCACGAAGGCGTATTGCTCATCCGAGCTGTGCAGCGTGTAGCGTCCCATCCATTCCTTGGGAATTTGAAGCTGCATGCCGTATCGATAATCGGTAAAATCTTCTCTAACCTTCACAAAATCATTTTTGCCATCCCATTGCACCCATTCATTCAACCATTTGGACTCCGCATAAGAGACGTTCGGGTAACCCGGAGCCTCCTTCGTCCACTGCAGCTCCAAGATGCCATCGCTGTTAATATCCTTGCTCATTGTAGGCGTACCGCTAAACCCTTCATACTCTGTATCGAAGTTTGGGTATACGAGCCGCAGCTTGCCTCTCTCCCACACATACATGGCCGTGTAAGTAGCGTGAGCCCCCGTAGATGCCTCCAAAACAATCCCTCTATGACGCTCCGAGATTTTTCCGATCAGCAAACGATCATAGCTATTGACACCGTCATACAGTTTTTCCGTATAAATCTCCTTCATGCCGCCTTTTTTCCAATTGTAGAGGGTTAAATGATATTCAGGCAGCGCCAATTCCTGATTGGTCCCATGCTCTGAGATAATCGCGAGCTCCAGCTGTCCATCCTCGTTAATGTCTCCTGTATCCCCGTACGAATAGGGGATGCTCTCCACTGGCTTCAACGTCAGCTTGCCCGCCTCGTTGCGTACTGGCGTAGAGTCAAATGAGTAAATCTCAAGCACGTTCGGACTGTCGAATGCGCCGATCCACCCGATCAAAATTTCCATAAGCCCATCTCTATCGATATCCTCTATTTTCAGCCAATCGATCATTCTTGCCAGCGGCTGCTGCACAAGCACCCAAGGCTTCCATAAGGACTTAGTATATTTAAACACCATAAGCTCAGGTGAACTGTATTCATTGTAATAAGAAACGATAGCCTCTTTCGTGCTGTCTCCATCCACATCAGTTAGGCGGATCGCTTCCATATGCTCTTCCCTAAGGGGAAGTGTAAGCTTGCTGTAAACAGGCAGATTTTTTTCAATTGCTTGTACAATGGCCTGCTTCTTAGGCGAGATGGCTGGCTTCTGCAGAAGATCTGCAGGCGCGGCTGTATAACGACAGCCAGTTGAAAAGAATAGGAGTGAGATAGCACCGCTGAGCAGAAAGCTCCATCGCATTATTTTCCCCCGCCTATGCTTGGCATTTGTATCACTTCCGTCATTCAACTCTGCAGCCTCCTCGTGCAAGTACCCGTGTTAAGCGATTTGATCGGCGGTAACGAGCGTATAACCCTTTTCCACCAAATCATCAATGACGTCCGGCAGAGCTTGTACCGTGTTCTTAATATGCTTGCCGCCAAAAGAATGCATTAATATTATACCACCAGGCTTCGCCTCGTTCTTAATCATTTTGCGGATATCGGCTGACGAAGTGCCTGCCCAATCACGCGTATCTATGTTCCAACCGACTAGTTCACGATGATTCGATTTCAATAACACTTTCAGCGTATCCGATACGGCTCCATATGGTGCGCGGACCATGGACGGTGTATAGCCTATTGCTTTCTTGATTGCCGCATCACCTGTTTTGACTTCCTCGATGATTTGCTGCTTATTCAGCTTGGATAAATCTTTATGATGATAAGTATGATTGCCAACCGCATGCCCTTCGTCCACGATGCGCTGGAGCACCTCTTGATTTTTAGTCACTTGCTGTCCGACTACAAAAAAAGTAGCCGTTACTCCTTTTTCCTTCAGGATATCCAAAATATCGGTCGTGTAACGCTTATCCGGCCCGTCGTCGAACGTGAGCGCGATCAACATCTCTTCCTTGCCCGGCTTGTCCGTTGCCGATGCGTCCGGCTCATCTCCGCCCGTTTGCGTTTTAGATGGATCAATCGCCTCGCCTGTGGATGGCTCTCCCTCGAAACTGCCCTGGATAATTCCGCCTTCTGCCACTCCGCTATTGCCTACGATAACGACATCCCCTTTGGCGTCTGCGCCGTCTTCCAACTGCGGTCCCTTCCCTACGCTGCCCTCGTTTACAACAGGGGACTTCCCATTACTCAAAATTGATGCCAAACTGAAACTCTCGCTTGCCGAGCAACCGCTGATCAACAGGAGCACAGCAGCCATAATAATCCCTGTAAAAATAATGCTACGATGCCTTTTTGCTTTTGCCATTCCACTCACCTACTATTCCTCGCTGATAGATTGATTGTAACTCTACTGCTGATTAATAGAGTTACAAATAAGTAACACCATTCGAGAGGATCTGACATATTCAGCGAATAAAAAAAAAGGCCAGCCAAAAAGCTTTGGCCGACCTAAAAAGACGAAAGACCAACCCCTCGCGATGCTCTATGCGAGCTTCGAAATGGGTTGGTCTCTCTTTAAGCTTTAATAGCAAGCTAATAGCTTAAATAAGTGCTTTAGCCGCAATGTCAGTGCGGTTTTGCTTGCCTTCAAAGTCAATGACGCTGACGGCTTCGTATGCACGAGCACGCGCTTCTGCGATATCGCGGCCAAGGCCTACGATGCCAAGCACGCGTCCGCCATTAGTAACGAACTCCCCGTCCTTTTCTGCAGTACCTGCGTGGAAGATGAGAGCGCCCTGCGCTTCCGCTTCAGCAAGTCCCGCAATGACTCTGCCCTTCGGATACGAAGCCGGGTAGCCTTCCGATGCCACAACGACGCAAACGGCTGCTTCATCGCTCCACTGAATGTCCAACTGGTCCAAATTACCGCTAAGCGATGCGAGCACGATGTCGACCAAATCCGTTTGCAAACGAGGCAAGACGACCTGTGTTTCCGGATCGCCCATACGCGCGTTAAACTCGATTGTTTTCGGGCCGTCTTTTGTAATCATTAGGCCTGCGAACAGGACGCCGCGGAACGGCCGTCCTTCGCTTACCATCGCTTTTGCGGTAGGAATAATGATGTTCCGAATGGATTCATCAATAATCGCTTGATCGATATGCGGCAGCGGTGTATAGGTGCCCATGCCGCCCGTATTCGGGCCTTTGTCACCGTCAAAAATCGGCTTATGATCCTGTGCAGGAACCATAGCCCGAACCGTTTCGCCATCAACGAAAGCTAGAATCGACATTTCTTGTCCGACCAGACATTCCTCGATTACGATTTGGCTGCCCGCTTGGCCAAACACTTTATCAACCATCATCTCGCGCAGCGCTTGCTCCGCTTCTTCAAGCGTAGCCGCAACCGTTACTCCTTTGCCAGCAGCCAAGCCGTCCGCTTTAATAACGATTGGAGCCGTTTGCTCGCGAAGGTATGCGGAAGCTGTCTCGTAATCGGTGAACGTTTCGTATTTCGCAGTTGGAATATCGTATTTCTTAAGCAAATTTTTCATGAAAATTTTGCTGCCTTCGATTTCCGCCGCGTTTTTGCGAGGACCATACGCCTGAATGCCGGCTGCCTCGAAAGCATCAACGATGCCATCCGCAAGCGGATCATCCGGGCCTACAAATACAAGATCAATCGATGCATCCTTCGCAAAACGGATCAGCTCGTCGAAATCGCAGACTGCAATCGGCACGCAATCTGCAAGCTGTGCGATACCGGCATTGCCGGGCGCGCAATAAATATCTTTAACCTTCTCGCTCTTCTTAAGCGCCCAGACGATGGCATGCTCACGTCCGCCGCCGCCTACTACCAAAATACGCATATCCACTAACCCCCTATTTGACTATATGAAACAGCTGCAGCCTCCGCCTTCGCCAGCTTCCTGTCGTTAACGAACGGCTGCAATAGAAATAGCTTCGCGCGAATCTAGTGCTTGAAGTGGCGTACGCTTGTGAACACCATGGCGATGTTGTTAGCATTCGCCGCAGCGATAGACTCTTCGTCCTTAATGGAGCCGCCTGGCTGGATGATAGCCGTAATGCCCGCTTTTGCCGCAAGCTCTACCGTATCGCCCATTGGGAAAAATGCATCGGAAGCAAGCGCTGCTCCTTTAGCTGCTTCGCCCGCTTGCTCAATAGCAATGCGAGCCGCGCCTACGCGGTTCATTTGACCAGCGCCAACGCCAATTGTCATGTCATCCTTCGCAAGCAAAATCGCATTGGATTTAACGTGCTTAACAACTTTCCAGCCGAATAGAAGCTGCTTCAGCTCTTCTGCTGTCGGCTTGCGATCTGTTACGAACTGTAGATCGGCTTCTGACACGCTGTGAACGTCGCTCTCTTGTACAAGCATGCCGCCGTCAACCGATGTCACAAGCCATTCCGGCTTGCGCTCGCCAGCTGCGGACAGCTCGCCCAGCTTGAGCAAACGAATGTTTTTCTTCTTCGTCAAAATATCAAGCGCCTCAGGCGCGAAGTCTGGCGCAATGATGATTTCGAGGAAAATGCCGCTAAGCAGCTCAGCTGTATCCGCGCCAATCGTACGGTTAGCCGCAACGATACCGCCAAAGATAGAGGTAGGGTCTGCTGCATAGGCTTTTTGGTAAGCCTCGTGAATCGTTGCGCCGATGCCTACGCCGCATGGGTTCATATGTTTTACGGCAACTACAGCTGGCTCGTCGAACTCTTTCAAGATTGCGAGCGAAGCGTTGGCGTCGCTGATGTTGTTGTACGAAAGCTCCTTGCCGTGCAGCTGCTCAGCTGTCGTTACGTTGCCTGCTGCTGCAAGCGGCTTGCTGTAGAAAGCAGCCTTCTGATGCGGGTTCTCGCCGTAACGAAGATCCTGCACCTTCTCGTATGTAACGGTGTAAGTTTCAGGAAGCGGCTCGCCCATTTGCTTGGAGAGGTAATCCGAGATTAGGGAATCGTATGCCGCCGTGTGACGGAATACTTTTGCAGCCAAACGTTTGCGCGTTTCAAGAGTAGTGTCGCCCTGTGCTTTTACTTCTTCAAGAATCGTGCCATAGTCGCCAGCATCAACAACAACCGTTACGAATGCGTGGTTTTTGGCAGCGGAGCGCAGCATCGTTGGTCCGCCGATATCGATGTTCTCGATGGCATCCTCATACGATACGTCTGGCTTCGCAATCGTTTCTTTGAACGGATAAAGGTTAACGATTACGAGGTCGATATAGTCAAGACCAAGCTCCTTCATCGCCTTCTGATGCTCTTCATCGTCACGAACGGCAAGCAATCCGCTGTGCACGGCTGGGTGAAGCGTCTTCACGCGTCCATCCAAAATTTCCGGGAATCCCGTCACATCGGAAATGCCGATAACCGGAACGCCTTCCTTTTGAAGCAGGCTGAACGTACCGCCCGTCGAAATGATTTGCACACCTTGGTTTGCCAACTCTCTTGAAAATTCCACGATTCCAGACTTATCGGAAACACTAATTAACGCTCTACGAATAGCCACGCAAATACCTCCTCATCTATTTGACCAAACCTTTGCTTTTCTCAAAAGAAAACCTTTAAACCGCCCGTTTCGCTTGATGCGGTCCAAGCTCGCTGCTCGGCAGGCGCATACCCCCGGATGAGCTCATTCCCGCCGCTACTGCTGGCATTAGGTCTAGTTTCTAGCTCTATCCAACCCTTCTGCCACTCTAGCGGCTCACCGTTACGTGGCGGCCATTCAGTGAGACGCGGCCCTGCGCGATCTGCTGAATAACGGACGGCAGCAGCGCTTGCTCAGCTGCATGAATACGCTCGGCGAGCGAGCCTTCCGTATCCTCGTCCGCTACTTCAACCGCGCGCTGCGCGATAATCGGACCGCTGTCCATGCCGCCGTCCACGTAGTGTACGGTGACGCCGGTCAGCTTGACGCCGTACGCCAGCGCCTGCCCGATGCCGTTCACACCGGGAAATGCCGGCAGCAGCGCAGGATGAATGTTAATCATCCTGCCGTAGAACGGCTCAACGAGCACGGACGTGATAATGCGCATATAACCCGCAAGCACGATAAGCTCCACGCCGCGGCGCTGAAGCTCGGCGATAATTTCCGTCTCATAAGCCTCGCGAGACGGATACTCCTTCGGCGTGAACAGGAACGTGTCCACGCCAGCCTTCTTCGCGCGCTCCACAACGGGAGCGGCAAGCTTGTCACAAACAAGAAGCTCGATGGTTACATCGAGCTTCCCCTCCTGCACCGCATCTACAATCGCTTGGAAGTTCGTACCTTGTCCCGAAGCGAAAACAGCGATGCGAAGCGTTCCCATTATACGTCCGCTCCCGTAAACGTCACGATGCGGCTTCCTTCCGTAACCGTTCCGATACGGTAAGCCTGCTCACCAAGCTCAGCTGCAATGCGAAGAGCTTCATTTGCTTGATCAGCCGGTACAACAACAACTAGACCAATACCCATATTAAAAGTCGTGAACATATCACGATTCGTAATTCCGCCTTTATTTTGCATCAAATCGAAGATCGGCAAAATCGGCCAAGAGCCGTATTCCACATCAACGTTCACGCCATCAGGCAGAACCCGCGGAATGTTCTCGATGAAGCCGCCGCCTGTAATATGCGCCATGCCTTTCACTTCAACTTGCTCAACCAGCTTAAGCGCCGATTTCACGTAGATGCGTGTTGGCTCGATTAGCACGTCGCCTAGCTTCGCGCCGCCAAGCTCTTCGAGCTCTTGATCCAGCGAGTAGCCAGCATCCTCAAGCAGCAAGCGGCGTACAAGCGAGAAGCCATTGCTGTGAATGCCGCTCGATGCGAAGCCAATTACAGCGTCGCCAGCTGCGATTGTGGAGCCGTCGATCATTTTTTTCTTATCTACAATACCAACTGTAAAGCCGGCAATATCGTATTCGCCGCCTTGATACATGCCCGGCATTTCAGCCGTCTCGCCGCCGATCAAGGAACAGCCTGCTTGCACGCAGCCTTCCGCGATTCCTTTGACAATCGCTTCAATTTTCTCAGGCACAACCTTGTCGCATGCCAAGTAATCGAGGAAGAACAACGGCTCCGCGCCTTGTACGATAATATCGTTCACGCACATAGCAACGGCATCAATGCCGATCGTGTCATGCTTGTCCATTGCAAAAGCAAGCTTCAGCTTCGTTCCGACGCCATCCGTTCCAGACACGAGCACAGGCTCATCGTACTTGTCCTTGTTCAGGCTGAACAGACCGCCAAAGCCGCCAAGCTCTGCCAGCACCTCTGGGCGGTAAGTCCGCTTTACGTGCTTCTTCATCCGTTCAACCGCTTCGTTGCCTGCCGCGATATCGACGCCGGCTTTTTTGTACGCTTCTGACACTCTCGGTCAACTCCTTAACTAATTTAAGAGCAGCAATCGCTCCATAGGGTTAATCATTTATGCTGTTAACAGCTGCAGCTTTTGTCCGATTCTTCGTTAACCGGCGTTGGGTAGTCATTATCGAAGCAAGCTAGACACATGCCGCGATTATACGCTCCGTCATTGCCGCCAACCGCATCAACAAAGCCTTGATCGCTCAAAAAGGTTAAAGAATCCGCGTTGATTTGCTTCCGGATTTCTTCGACCGTACGGGAAGAAGCGATAAGCTCCTTGCGGTCCGGCGTATCGATGCCGTAATAGCAAGGGTTCTTGAAAGGAGGCGATGTAATCCGAACATGCACCTCGGTCGCACCCGCCTCGCGAAGCAGATTCACGATACGAAGCGACGTTGTGCCGCGTACGATTGAATCGTCAATCATGACGACGCGCTTTCCTTCTACTACTTTGCGAACGGCAGACAGCTTCATTTTGACACCTTTCTCGCGAAGCTCTTGAGAAGGCTGGATGAACGTCCGGCCGGTATATTTGTTTTTGATCAAGCCAAGCTCGTAAGGAATACCCGTTTGCTCTGCGTAGCCGATCGCTGCCGAGATACTCGAATCGGGAACGCCCGTTACGATATCCGCATCAACAAACGATTCCGTTGCAAGCTGGCGTCCCATCCGTTTGCGTGCCGAGTGGATGTTAATGCCATTAATATCGCTGTCCGGGCGGGCAAAATAAATATATTCCATCGCGCAGGTCGCACGGCGGTCAACCTTGGCGTAACGATCCTCGCGCATGCCGTTAGCGTCCAATATAAGCAATTCGCCCGGCTGAACATCACGCTCATACACAGCGCCAATCGTCTCAAATGCGCAGGATTCCGACGAGAATACATACCCATCGCCGATGCGGCCCATTACGAGCGGACGCAAGCCATGCGGATCAGACGCAACAAGCAGCTTGTCATTGGTCAAAATAAGGAAAGCAAAGCCGCCGACAATGCGCTGCAAAGCTTCCTTCGCAGCCGTCTCGAAATCCTTCGATGAGCGTGCGATGAGATGCGCAATAACTTCCGTGTCGCTGGACGTTTGGAAGATCGAGCCCGACATCTCCAGCTCATGGCGAATTTCCGGCGCATTTACGATATTTCCGTTCGTAGCAACCGCAAGGTCGCCATCTCTGTAGCGGAAAATAAGCGGCTGCGCGTTGGCAAGCTTGCTCTCCCCTGCTGTAGAGTAACGCACGTGACCGATCGAACGGTCGCCGGCAAGCATATCGAGCTTTTCTTTGTCGAATACTTCTTTTACAAGGCCCATGCCGCGGTGATAAGCGAACTTGTTGCCGTTGCTTGTATCAACGGTACAAATCCCTGCACTTTCCTCGCCGCGGTGCTGCAAGGCATGAAGTCCGTAGTAAGAGAGGTTGGACGCTTCGGGGAGGTTAAATACCCCGAACACGCCGCACTCCTCACGCAATTTATCAAAAATATCGTCGCGGCCAATGCCTTCGTTATAGTGATCTCCTGTCCAAAGCAAAGGCTCCTGTCTTATTTCATCAGACATGGAATCGCATCCTTCCAGACCTTCTCCAGTTGTTGTACCGGCGCCTGAATACCGGCTTTTCCGTTGACGCTTATAGTAAGGCTGCTGCCTTTAACGTTGCCGATTTGTGCATGTACAACGCCTTGCTCTGCAAGCAGGGCTTGCAATGCTGCCGCTTGCTCCGGCTTAGCCGATAGCAAGATACGGGATTGCGATTCGCTGAACAGCAGGTGATCTGCGCGAAGCTCAGATGACAATGCCACTTCCGCGCCAAGGCGTCCGCTGATACACGATTCCGCAACAGCAACCGCGATACCGCCTTCGGACAAGTCATGAGCCGATGCTACAAGACCTTTTTGGATAGCGCCAAGCACGGCATCCAAAACCTTTTTCTCAGTCGCAAGATCAATTTCAGGAGGACGGCCGGCAGCAGCGCCTTGCAATACGTATTGCAGCTCGCTTCCGCCTAGCTCCGCTTTCGTCTCGCCAACGAGAATAATAACGTCGCCTTCTGCTTTGAAGCCTTGTGTCGTAATGTGATCGATGTCGTGTACGAGACCAACCATACCGATTACCGGCGTCGGGAAGATCGCGCCTTTAGCGTTCTCGTTGTACAAGCTTACATTACCGCCGATTACCGGCGTGTTAAGCACGACGCAAGCCTCAGACATGCCGTCTGCCGATTTCTCAAGCTGCCAGAACACTTCCGGCTTCTCCGGGTTGCCGAAGTTCAGGTTGTCTGTTACGGCAAGCGGCTCAGCGCCGGAGCACACGATGTTGCGTGCTGCTTCCGCTACTGCAATTCGTCCGCCTACTTCTGGATCTAGATATACGTAACGTCCGTTGCAGTCCGTTGTCATCGCAAGCGCCTTGCGCGTGCCGCGAATCGTCACGACTGCCGCATCGGAGCCTGGTTGAACAGCTGTAGATGTACGAACCATGTAGTCATATTGATTGTAAACCCATTCTTTGCTAGCAACGGTAGGGGAAGCAAGAACCTTCTCCAGCGCGCCAGTCAAATCGGTTACTTCTTCATAAGCCGAAGTGTCTATTGCACCATTTTCGCTGTAGTAAGCTGGCTCTTTGGAAGGCTTGTCGTATACAGGGCACTCGTCAACGAGCGCTTTAACCGGCATATCGGCAACCTCTTGGCCTTGGTGGAACAAGCGGAGACGTCCGTCATCCGTTACTTTACCTACTTTGGCGCAAATAATGCCCCAACGGTCAAAAATTTCTTTCGCTTGCGCTTCATGCTGCGGCTCTACGACGAAGAGCATACGCTCTTGCGACTCGGAAAGCATCATTTCATAAGGCGTCATGCCTGTCTCGCGCTGCGGCACCTCGTCAAGGTAAAGCTCAAGGCCGTTGCCCGCTTTGGAAGCCATCTCTGCGCTGGAGCAAGTAAGACCCGCTGCTCCCATATCTTGAATGCCAAGCACGATACCGGAATCGATTAGCTCAAGCGTTGCTTCCATAACCAGTTTCTCCATGAATGGATCGCCGACTTGTACCGCCGTACGCTTCTCTTCAGATTCCTCGGAAAGCTCGACGGATGCGAATGTAGCGCCGTGAATACCGTCGCGGCCAGTAGCAGGACCTACGTAGAATACCGGGTTGCCTACCCCTTTAGCGACACCGCGCTGAATTTTATCATGATCGATTAGGCCGACGCACATTGCGTTAACGAGCGGGTTGCCCTCGTAGCTCTCATCGAACATAACCTCGCCTGCAACGGTAGGAATACCGATACAGTTGCCGTAGCCGGCAATACCGCTAACGACATGCTCGAACAAATATTTTACGCGCTCATTCTCAAGGCGACCGAAACGCAAGCTGTTCAGCAAAGCGATCGGACGAGCGCCCATGGAGAAAATATCGCGGATAATGCCGCCCACGCCCGTAGCAGCGCCTTGATAAGGCTCAACCGCTGATGGATGGTTATGCGATTCGATTTTGAATACAACCGCTTGGTTGTCGCCGATATCAACGATACCCGCGCCTTCGCCCGGTCCCATAAGAACGCGAGGTCCCGTAATCGGGAATTTCTTGAGGATCGGCTTGGAGTTTTTGTAAGAGCAGTGCTCCGACCACATGACGCTGAATACGCCGATCTCTGTATAGTTAGGTTTACGGCCAAGAAATCCGCAAATCAGCTCAAACTCATAATCGGATACGCCAAACTGGCTGTAAATCTTTTGCTCGGCAATTTGCTCCGCTGTCGGTTCTTTAGCTGTTAACTGCTGCGCCATGTTGTTCCCTCCATGCATTCAAAATCGATGTAAACATCCGTTTGCCGTCTTCCGAGCCGAGCAATTGATCGATTGCGCGCTCAGGATGCGGCATCATTCCTACTACGTTGCCTGCTTTGTTGCTGATGCCCGCAATGTTCTCAACCGAACCGTTAGGATTCGTGTCGCCCGCATAGCGGAAAATGATTTGATCGTTCGCTTTGAGCTCAGCTAACGCTGCGTCGTCGCAATAGTAGTTGCCCTCGCCGTGAGCGATAGGAATATTTATAATTTCGCCTTGCGAATATTGGTTTGTAAAAGGAGTGCTGCTGTTCACCACTTCAAGCGGCGATTGATGACAACGGAACTTTAGTCCGTTGTTGCGAATCAATGCGCCAGGCAGAAGGCCAGCCTCGGTCAAAATTTGGAACCCATTGCAAATGCCCAGGATATACTTGCCTGCTTCTGCCGCTTTTTTCACTTCGCTCATCACGCTTGCGAACTGTGCGATTGCGCCGCAGCGCAGGTAGTCGCCGTAAGAGAAGCCGCCCGGCACAAGAATTGCGTCATAAGCGGACAAATCCGTAGCTGTGTGCCATACGTAATCAACCGACTGGCCGATGGTGTCTTCGACTGCTTTGTAGCAATCGATGTCACAGTTGGAGCCAGGAAATACGAGTACCGCAAACTTCATCGCCTTATCCCTCCAGTTCAAAACGGAAATCTTCTACAACCGTGTTCGCGAACAGCTTTTCGCACATTGCTTTGATGCGTACTTCCGCTTCTGCGCGGTCAGTCGTGTCAAGCTCAAGCTCCAAATATTTGCCGATGCGTACTTTTTCGACTTCGGAGAAGCCCAGTGTGTGAAGCGCGCCTTGTACAGCGGTTCCTTGTGGATCCAAAACGTTTTGCTTGATGGTGACGTAGACGGTTGCCTTCATAATAGCCTCCTGAAAATGTGGGTTTTTCTCGCAGCAGCTTAATTGTCAAATGTGGCAGCCGCTCGGGCGCGGGGGTTATTGTCTTCGTCGCTTTAGAAGCCGGGAAATTCTGATTACACGCTTAGCGGTAATTTCCCGGCTTCAAGAAGCGATCGCTGTCGCTCTACGACAACAACTCCCCGCTCTCCGAGCTTCGCACATTTTCATTTAAGACCTTTTGCGAGGGTGGTCGGTGAAGCAATTTTTTGTGGCCGCGTTGTCACTGGCCACCGGATTGATTAGTGCAGCCTTTGCTTTCGCTGGCTGCCTTGCATTTATGGGGTGCAGCAGCGCTCTCGCTGGCTGCCTGCCTCGTTGCATGCATTCTGCATGCTAAGAGCCTTATTACTGCACGCATTCTGCATGCCAATAGCTTCTGCATTGCTTCAGACGCTGTTGCGCCCCTTTGTTAACGTTGTCGCTTGCGCTTGACGCGGTTTTGCTTGAAATGAGCTATCCTGACCTCTCGCTGCATGGTGAGCGAATTGGTTCAGCACAGAGAACAGTCAATAATGCGAAAGCCTTCTACAACTCAGCGCCTGTAAGGCGGCGATAAATATCGCGGTAGCGTGCCGTTGTTTCGGCTACTACGGACTCCGGAAGCGGTGCCGGCTTGCTGTCGCGGTCCCAGTCGGAGCCGAGCAAGTAGGTGCGCACTGGTTCTTTGTCCATGCTGTCGATCTCTATATCCAGCGCATAGTTGTCCTCCGCCCAGAAGCGGGAGGAGTCAGGCGTGAAGATTTCGTCGATAAGAATGACTTTTCCGTCAATAAGACCGAATTCGAATTTGCAATCGGCTAGGATGATGCCATGCTCGGCGCAATAGCCGTGAGCGAATTCATAAAGCTTGATGCTGCGGTCGCGAAGCTCTTCGGCAAGCTCGGCGCCGACCATCTCAGCCATCTTCTCAAACGGGATGTCCTCGTCGTGGCCAACGTCGTTTTTTGCAGCCGGCGTGAAGATTGGCGCAGGAAAACGTTCGTTTTTATGAAGCCCTGCCGGAAGCTCGATGCCGTTGATTGCAGACGTTTGCTGGTATTGTCTCCAGCCGCCGCCCGTGATATAGCCGCGTACGACGCATTCGATATCGATGCGTTCTGCTTTCCGAGTAACCATGATACGGTTTTTGAGCAGCTCAGGCTCGGTTACGAGTTCGCCAAGCTTCTCTACATCGGTATGAACAACGTGGTTCACTTGGATGCCCTCTGTTTGCTCGAACCAGTACGCCGACAGGCGGTTAAGCACATTGCCCTTGTCCGGCACAGCCGGGTCAAGCACGTAGTCGAACGCGGAGATGCGGTCGGTTACGACGATCAGAAAGTGCTCGCCCAGATCATACAGCTCGCGAACCTTTCCTTTGTAAATAAGCGGAGCTTTGATATAATCGACAGCCGTCGATAAAGCGTGTGATGTTGCGGTCATCAGGCCAGCCTCCCCTTAAATCAATCCCAAACGAGTGAAAATCGTATCGACATGCTTGAGATGCCAAGCCGGGTTAAAGCAATCGTCGATTTCTTCCGCAGTCAGCACGCTTGTAATTTCCTCAGTCTCGCCGATGATGTCGCGGAATTGACGCTGTGTCTCCCACGCCTGCATCGCGCGCGGTTGAACGGTGTCATAAGCTTTCTCGCGGCTGAAGCCTTTGTCGATCAGCTTCGTCAATACGCGTCCCGAGAACGGTACGCCGTATGTCGCTTGCATGTTGCGCTTCATGTTTTCCGGGAACACGGTCAGGTTGTTGATGATGTTGCCCAAACGGTTCAGCATGTAGTTGAGCAGCATCGTTGCATCCGGCAAAATAATCCGCTCAACGGATGAGTGGCTGATATCGCGCTCATGCCATAGGGCAATGTTCTCGTAAGCCGTAACCATATGTCCGCGAATGACGCGGGACAAGCCGGAAATGTTCTCGCAGCCGATTGGGTTGCGTTTATGCGGCATCGCCGAGGAGCCTTTTTGACCTTTGGCGAACGGCTCTTCCACTTCACGGAATTCACTCTTTTGCAGGGCGCGAATTTCGGTTGCGAACTTGTCGAGCGATGAAGCTACAAGCGCAAGTGTCGCCATATATTCAGCATGGCGGTCACGCTGCAGCGTTTGTGTAGAGATAGGAGCTGCAGTGATACCAAGCTTCTTGCATACAAATTCTTCAACAAAAGGGTCGATGTCAGCAAAGGTCCCGACAGCGCCTGACATTTTGCCGAATTGAACGTTGTCAGCCGCATGGTGGAAACGCTCCAGGTTGCGCTTCATTTCCTCGTACCAAAGCGCCATTTTCAGACCAAAGGTCGTTGGCTGAGCATGTACGCCGTGCGTACGGCCCATCATAGGCGTATCCTTGTATTGCAGCGCTTTGTTTTTCAAAATTTCGATAAAGCGTTCGATATCTTTGACAAGAATATCGTTCGCTTGAAGCAGCAGGTAGCCGATTGCTGTATCTACAACGTCGGTGGAAGTAAGGCCGTAATGTACCCATTTGCCTTCAGGGCCCGCTTTCTCAGATACGGCGCGCGTGAACGCGATAACGTCATGGCGCGTATCCTGCTCGATTTCATAAATTCGGTCAATATCGAAGTCTGCAGAGGCGCGAAGCGCAACTACGTCTTCCTTCGGAATAACGCCTAGCTCTGACCAAGCCTCGCATGCGCAAAGCTCAACCTCAAGCCACGCTCTAAATTTATTTTCCTCTGTCCAAATCGCTCTCATTTCCGGTCTGCTGTAACGCTCTAACATTAATTCTTCACACCTTCCAAATAGTTGTTTCTTCAATCCAGCTAAGCGCAGCATCTATGTTCTCTGCCAAGACATTGACATGTCCCATCTTCCGCTTAAAGACAGCTTCTTTCTTTCCGTACAAATGCAGCTTCGGTGCTACCTTGAGACGCTTAGCGGCCTCATCCTGCCGTGCCGTGAGGGCAAGGAGCGGCTCAACATGCTGGCCGAGCACATTAACCATAACAACAGGGCTCATCAGCGCCGTATCGCCGAGCGGCAGGTTGCACACAGCGCGCACATGCTGCTCGAACTGCGACGTCCGGCATGCCTCCATCGTGTAGTGGCCGCTGTTATGCGGGCGAGGGGCAAGCTCGTTCACGAACAGCTCGCCATCTGCCGTCACAAACAGCTCCACTGCGATTAGGCCAACTACGCCAAGTCCTTCAGCAATCTGCATCGCAAGCCGTTCCGCTTCGCGCTGCAGCTCCTCGCTGATTCTTGCCGGAACAATAGACAAGTGCAATATATTATCGACATGTATGTTTTCCGCAACGGGAAAAGCTTTAATCTCCCCTTGCGGGCTTCTCGCCGCTATAACCGATAATTCCTTGTCAAAGCGGATGAACTGCTCCAGTACCAATTGAACCTTAGCTCGCGAGAGCGTCTCGTACGCTTCCTCGATTTCGTCCTCGCTGCGAATAACCCATTGGCCCTTGCCGTCATAGCCGCCCATCGCCGTCTTCAGCACGCAGGGCGTACCGAAAGCGGCAACCGCCTCGCGAAGCTCATCAGTGCTGCGAATTTCGCGATATGGTGCAACCTTCACGCCTGCCGCTTCAATCGCTTGCTTCTCGCGAAGCCGATGCTGCGTCGTGTACAGCAGCTTGCTGCCCTGCGGCACGTAGGATTCCTCCATCAGCATCGCTGCCACATCGGCGTCCACATTCTCGAATTCGTAAGTGATGACATCCGAACGCTTCGCAAGCTCGCGAGCCGCTTCGCGATCATCATAGGCGGCAACGATTTGCTCGGCAACCTGCCCGGTCGGGCTGTCCGCGACTGGATCAAGCGCGATGAACCGATAGCCCATCGCACTGCCCGCATTCGCCATCATTCGGCCTAGCTGCCCGCCGCCAAGTATGCCGATCGTGCTGCCTGGCAGCAGCGTGTGGATAGGCTGCTTGTCCGTTTCGCTGCTCATAGCGTTTCACTGCTTTCAAGCACTTCCTGCTTAATGCGCTCGCGGCGCGCTTCCACGCGCGCTTGCACCTCAGGGTCGAAAGCTCCGAGCATTTGCGCTGCCAGAAGTCCTGCATTCGTTCCGCCCGCATTGCCGATTGCTACCGTAGCTACCGGGATGCCGCCAGGCATCTGAACGATGGAGAGCAAGGAATCCAGCCCGCTCAAATTTGAGGATTTTACGGGAACGCCAATAACCGGCAAAATCGTCTTCGCAGCGACCATGCCGGGCAAATGTGCAGCTCCGCCAGCCCCGGCGATAATCACCTTTAGCCCGCGCTCTACCGCAGTTTCCGCGTATTCAAACATGAGGTCCGGCGTCCGGTGTGCCGAAACGACCTTTTTCTCATAAGGAATTTGCAATTCCTCCAAAACGTCGCAGGCTAGTTTCATTGTGTCCCAATCCGATTTGCTGCCCATGATGACGCCAACCTTCGCAGACATGCGATCAAACCCACTTTCATGTATAAGTTTATAAACCATCAAGCGACTATGACTTAAAGCCGTAAAAAACAGAAAAAGCCCGCCAGCAACCAATTAAATAGGAATGCCGCAGGACTCGAGCGGAAGCATTAAGGATCAACAAGCAATCGCAATGACTGCGGACATCCATTAAGCTTCACTTCAATGAGGACGAGCAAGCCGGGCCAATATGCCTGAGAGACAACAGAAGGCTGCCCCATAAGAGAGGCAACCTATGTCCAACTTAAAAGGGCATATATGAGCTGCGAACTTGCTATATGGCGATCCAAGCCGAGATCCTGTTGGTGTCAATTGATGCAACTCGCTTGATTCGCTTATCCATTCATCTTGCTCGTAGTCCGAAAATTAAGGTTTCCGGGTAGAAACATTCAGGCCTAATCCCAAATATATACGAGGGTGACTTTAAATAAAATAGGAAGAAAATAATCAGATTCAACCTTATGTTCCAGTTATAAATTTACGCGCAACGCCGCCGCCTCCATTCGAGGAAATTCGACAGCCGTTTTCGCTTCGGCAGTATCTCTGCCTCAAACCTATTCTAGTTTATCTAATCCCCAAACTACTGTCAATGAAATACGAACATTAAAAGAGAATGTTTTATAAAGGTTCGTTTTTTTGAAGAAAAGAACCGGAAATTCAGAACTGCTTAACCAAAAAAAGGGGATTACCTGCAGCAGCGCGCCGTATTTATCCCCATTGATCCTCACTGCCGCAATCAGCAGCATCAGCAAAGTGTCGATCATCAATTACAATGAACAGAATCAACCGTAAGAAAAAAAGGCATTTTTCACCGTTTTTCCACTCTGCTTGCTTATTATTCCCAATGCTCCGTATTCCTTCCGCGATTGGCTATGATTTTTCAGAATTTTACAGCAAAAAAAGCTGTTCGTTTATACATTCATACTTTGTAATAAGCAGACTAGGAATAGCTCTCTTTGAATAGAGTTATAACGGTGAGTTTTTTGGAATAAGAAGCGGCAGGCAAGGGCGGTCGCTTGAGCATGCAGATTGATTTTGAAAAGGAGGTTCGGCGAAGGTGCTGATCCATGTCGTGCAAAAAGGTGACTCGCTTTATAAGCTGGCACAGAACCATGACGTTTCCGTAGATGATATTGCAGCAGCCAACGGATTGAGTAATCAAACGGTGCTCATCGTTGGACAATCGCTAATCATTCCAACCGAAGCAGCCAGTCACAGGGTACGTGCTTCCGAAACACTGTGGCAGATTGCCCAGCGATACGGCGTTTCGCTGCAGGAGCTGGCGGCTGCCAACCAGATTACTAATCCTGCACTTATTTATCCCGGCCAAACGATCGTCATTCCGCAGCCAGCTCGACCAACGATTGAAGTCAATGCTTATACGGAGAAATTTGGACCCGCAGGCGTCGAAATCGTTGAGGAAATCGGTGAATATTTAACCTACCTGAGTCCGTTCAGCTACCGCGTACAGACCGATGGCACTTTAACGACGTTAGACGATTCAGCTATAATTAACGCCGCCTACAGCAAGCGTGCCGCTCCAATGATGGTAATTACAAATTTCGAGAACGGCACGTTCAGCTCGGATATCGCACATACGATTTTGGCCAATCCCGATCTTCAACAGAAGCTTATCACTAACATTCTCGCAACGATGAATCAAAAGGGTTATCTAGCGCTAAATGTAGATTTCGAGTACATCTTTCCCGCTGACCGCGAGCTTTACAACGCATTTCTGCAAAGACTTGTCGACAGTCTTCATCCGGAAAACTATCTCGTATCCACCTGCCTCGCTCCTAAAATAAGCGCCGCCCAGACCGGCACTCTGTATGAAGCACATGATTATCCCGCTCATGGACGTATCGTTGATTTTGTCATATTAATGACCTATGAATGGGGCTGGTCTGGCGGTCCCCCGCGTGCCGTCGCACCGCTGAACGAGGTTAATAAGGTGCTTAGCTACGCCCTGACCGTCATTCCAGCTGAAAAAATCGTAATGGGCATGCCGTTATACGGCTATGACTGGACGCTTCCTTATGTGCAAGGAGCAAAATGGGCCCCAACCGTCAGTCCGAAGGAAGCGGTAGAGCGTGCAGGCAAATATGGCGCTGAAATCAAATATGACGATGAAGGTCAATCGCCTTACTACAGCTATTATGATGAGGAAGGGCGCGAGCATATCGTCTGGTTTGAGGATGCGCGCAGCGTACAGGCCAAATTCAATCTGGTCAAAACCTATAAACTGCGCGGCGTCAGCTACTGGGTGCTTGGCGTTCCGTTCCCGCAAAATTGGTATGTGCTTCAAGCCAACTTTACGATTAAAAAGCTTGTTTAGCGCCCCGTCTCGTTTGGCAAAAAAAAACCGCAGCGTTCGTTATTGACGAACACTGCGGTTTTTTTCATAGCTGCTACACCAGCCATACGGTCTTCGCCGTAGCAGGAATTCGCTTTGGCTCTGGCGCAACCATGTCAGGATAGCCCAAGTATAAAAAACCGACGATTTGGTCTTTCTCCGCAAGCCCAAACGTTTCTTTCATAAGTGGATGATACATCGGGTCACCGGAACGCCAAATCACTCCAAGCCCATTTGCATGGGCAGCCAGCAGCAGATTTTGCACGGCTGCCTGAGCAGCCGCAAGCTCTTCTGCCAGCACCGCGCGCGGATCGTCTGATGGCGAGCATATGACTGCAATTACGACAGGCGATCGGTAGGCTTTCGTACGTTCCTTAGCCAATCGCTCTTCAAGCTGCTCCCCGATCAGCTCAGGAACTGCGGCAGCAGATACGCGTGCGTAGCCTTCAGCAAGCCGCTCTCTTCCGTCACCTGTCATAACAATAAATGACCATGGCTGTGTATTAAAATGACTAGGCGCCCACGCTGCTGCGTCCAGCAGCCTTTCAATTAACGCACGCTCAACGGGGTCCTTCTTCACTCTGCCTATCGTTCTTCGCGTGCGAATCGCTTCCTCAATGTTCATCTTCCGAATCTCCTTCGATCAAATGACTTTAACGGGTCTTCTGATTCTATTGCTCGAACAGATGCAGGTACTCGCCGTACCCTTCCTGCTCCAGCTTGTCTTTGCCGACGAACCGCAGCGATGCGGAGTTAATGCAGTACCGGAGTCCTGTCGGATGAGGTCCGTCATCGAACACATGGCCAAGATGGGAATCGCCCTCTTTGCTTCGAACCTCGACTCTCACCATATGATGCGTAGTGTCTGTGTGTTCGGAAACCGCAGCAGCCTGCAGCGGCTTCGTGAAGCTCGGCCAGCCGCAGCCCGCATCGTATTTGTCGCGGGAGCTGAACAGCGGCTCACCCGAGACGATATCCACATAGATGCCATCCTCGGTGTGATCCCAGTATTCGCCGGTGAACGGACGCTCTGTTCCGCTGTTTTGCGTCACTTCGTACTGGATTGGAGTGAGCTGCTGCTTAAGCTCGGCTTGGTCCTTCTTAACGGTCCAGTTCTGCGAAATAAACGCGTCGCGGCCGGAGCCTTTACGGTACATTTTATAGCGGTAAGGATTCGATTTGTGATAGCCCTGATGATAGTCCTCTGCCGGATAGAAAGCTTGCGCAGGCTCGATCTCCGTCACGATTGGACGATCAAAGCGGCCGCTAGCCTCAAGCTCCTGCTTGGAAGCTTCCGCAAGCGCATGCTGCTGCTCATCATAATAATAAATGCCGGTTCTATACGATTCGCCGCGATCATGGAACTGCCCGCCTGCATCAGTCGGATCAATTTGTCTCCAGAATATATCAAGCAGCTTCTCGTACGGGAAAATTTGCGGATCATACGTAATTTGCACCGCTTCCGCATGACCTGTCGTCTCCGAGCAAACCTCCTGATAGGTTGGGTTTACGGTATGCCCGCCCGTGTATCCGGATTCGACCTTTATAATGCCTGGCATTTCCTCGAATGGTGAAACCATGCACCAGAAGCATCCTCCTGCGAACATGGCTTTCGCCTGAACTCGGCTCGCGCCGTTATTTGTGATTGGTTGATCCATGCTGATCACCCTCCTAATTGGTTCAAATCATAACTAGCACCTTTATTATACATGACGACTGCTGCTAATCACAAAAAAAGAGGACTGCCGCTGTTAAACGGCATATCCTCCTGAAGTCAATTATTCAAAATCGTAACCCGGTAAAAATACGAATAAGATCGGCAACGAACTAGCCCCCGGTGATGTATACGTAATGGTAACTTCCGGCGGCAGCTTAGGAGCCGATTGCCCATCCTCCGGTTTCTTCTGCGTATAAATCAATACGCCTTCTCCCAAGTTCAAGTGCCCGCCTGTCGGGACAGATACAACATTGCCATTTACAGAAACCGCGCCTTGAAAGATGCCTGCTCGCGGATTGAGGATAATGCGGGTACCGTAGGTGACATCCTTAAGCTTGATTGTCGTCACTGCCCCATATTCCCCGCCGTTGAATGTCGATTCGCCAGTCAGCGCATCTACACCAACCATGCTGGTGCCGCGGCTGCCTAGACGGAGCTTGCCCTCTTTAAGGCCAATAGTCTCATTTACTTCAATCAACTGATCCGTATCCAAAAATCTTCCCCGATTGCCTACCTTCTCTAGCTGCTCCAGATTGAACACCGAGCTTAAAGCGTCCGACCATTCTCTCAGAGCCATCGTCGAGAACGTCAATGGTCCATCCGAGTCAACGTCCAGCAAACCAGAGAAGCCTTCTCCTGGATTCATAATGATTTTCTCCAGCTCCGGCAGCAGCACAGCCGATGTACCAGGTTCAATAATCATCTCGCGAGGCAAGCTGCCCGTCAGGTATCTTGTCACTGCGGCAGATCCAAATTGCATCGCATTCACGCTTGGACCCGCTAAGCCTCGGTTGCCTAACGTCAATGTAATCGCTTCGCTTTGCAAATTCGTAACCACAACTGCTAATTTCATCCGTTCTTCAGCGCCGTTCCGATGATGAATGAACATGCGGCTTGGACCATCCAGTACATCCTCATACAGCAGTCCTTCGCCAAAAAACCGCTCCGGCGCGTTGGACATATACAATGTCGTATAGCCTTTTGTTTCAAAAGTAGGAACATCCTCAAAGCTATTCATCAGCTTTGCATCCACGCCGAATTTATCGCCGGGATTACCATAGCGCATGTAGTATTCATAAGGCGTGTACATGACTTCGTCAGTAACCGTAATATCCTGCACCGCTTGTGGACTCCAAGTGCCATCGTTATCATAAACGGATTGCGTAACCGCATAAACCCCCGGTTCAAAGTACGCGCTTTTGCGACCCGTCCATTCCGTTTTCAGAATCTTTCCATCAGGATCATAGCTAAGATCCTCAAATTCTACCGGCTCGCCAAGCTTCACTTGAACCGGAGCCTTAAAATTCGCTACCGGAGCGATGTTCGGATCTGGCTGAATCGTTATTGTAATTTGTTTGAGCTGTGCATTGTACACATATGCTGCGTTCCACAGCAGCTTAACGGAGGACAATGGCACATGCATCGTACCATTAATGCGCATTGCCGCATTTGGCATAACCATATATTTTCCGTTGCGGACCGCGCCGCGCATGTTGACGTTTAACGTCACTTTGTTGAGATAAGTATCGATATGAGTGCCCTTGCTATCGTTATATACGCTTGCCCCTACTGAGGCGGCCATCGTACGAACCGGAATCATGGTGACTCCTTTTACTACCGGCAGCGGCGTCGCCATTTGCTGCGCTTTGCCATTCAATGTCATTTGCTTCGACCCGTGCACAAACACCAGCTTGATTGGCTGACGCTCTGCTGCATCTGCTTGTTCCTTTGCTCCAAAACCTGTGCCTACAAGCGCTACTAGCAAGCTGGCTACGATTGCTCGCTTAGCAAATCGCTTGATCCAATTCTCTCTATTCATCCTAATCTCCTTCCGATTTGCGGCATCGACTGCCGCATCCCGAATGATTAGACGCAGGTAAGGGGTAGAATGTTCCGGTGAAAAATCAAATTTACATAAAATTCCCACCTGACACGGAGGACATCTATATCTCTCTTTGTTACAATAAGATGACATCCGCAACTATTTAGCAGCAATAGATGTCTAAAACGATGAGTCCCAATGCTTGCAGTTCGTTCATCCGATCTTTCGTGCAAGTGACTAACAAGAGAGGTGAATGAATAGAATGAGTGATTTGATTTTGGAACAACGCACTGCTAGCCAATCCGACAAGAAGACGCGCAAAAAGAAAGGGAACCGTCCCTTCCTCCTTTTCGTTTGCGTTTGGCTCATTATTATATGCTCCGGCATACTAGGCGCCAAATGGTATACCGAACGGATTCAGCAGACACTGTCCGCTGATCTGGAGCGTCAAACCGCCAGTCAAATTTCGGCGATGCAGCAAGCCTACGAGGCTCGCATGCTTCAGCTCGAAACGAATTACACGACAGATCTTTCCGAGCTAAAGGCCAAGGTCGATGCGCTGAATGAGCTGCTTACGTTCACGAAGGATAACGCCGCTTCCAAGACCGACAACAGCAATAAGCTGTATACGCAATTGAATGAAGTGAAGAAGCAGCTGAACGAGCTGCAGAAGAGCTTGGATGTGCTCAAATGAATCTGACCGTCAAAGCGTTGAACCGCACTGCCTTGCTCGCTTGCGCGCCTTTTCTCGGCATTATGATATGGCTGTTATTATCCGATATCGTTATTCAATTGCCTGCAGAAGCGTTTCCGAAGCCCATAACCGAACAAATAAGGCTCCCGGAAACGGATATTAAGCCTGCCGCGACTGGTCTTGATCTTGCCCAGGAAACGGCGTCACAAACTCGTGAATCGATACAAAGGCAAATAAAGCTGTATAAACAAACGAATGCCGATATGGCAAAAATTACATCGATGGCAGCCTCGCAAGCAATGAGGCCGCTCCAAATTTACGATCGCAATATAACGAGGAAGCTGGGCAATACTTCCGCTACAATCGAATCGGACAAGCTGAGAGCTCAGCTATTCTTCATAAAAGCAGAAAACTTTACTGCCTATGCGCTCAAAGTGAAGCTAAAGAGCAAAGACGCGATGACGATGACGCTTGGCGGCGATGAGCTCGGCAAGGCTGAGACTACGCTGGCCGCCGTTAAACGTCATCAGGCTGTAGCCGGCATTAATGCAGGGGGCTTCGCCGATGGCCGCGGGAAGCGATATCCGCTAAGCACGACTATCGTTGACGGCAGCTATGCGACCGGCTTCGAGCCGCCGCATGCGGATTTGTTTTTTGTCGGATTAAATGATAAGAATGAGCTGATTGGCGGGAAGTTCGCGACTAAGCAGCAGCTTGATGCTCAAAATCCGAAGTTCGGCGCATCCTTTGTGCCTGTCCTGCTTCGCGGCGGTTCTCCACAGCCGATTCCGGTTAAATGGCAAACGAGTCCGAAGCGCGCTCCGCGAACCATTATAGCCAACTACAAGGATGACCAGCTGCTATTTCTTGTCGCTGATGGGTATAACGAATCCGGCAGCTCCGGCGCTACGCTTGGCGAAATGCAGCTGCTGCTTCAGCGCTACGGTGCGGTCGACGGCTATAATTTGGATGGCGGCGGCTCTTCCTCGCTCATTTTTAACGGGCGCGTCATCAATAAGCCTTCTGATTGTCAGCTTCGCAAGCTGCCTACCCATTTTCTGTTTTTTAAATAATTAGGCTCGGATAGCGCGATAGCGATGACTTGTGAATATACTAGTACCGAACTCCCTGAATCAGACTCCTGCTAACGCTTTTTTTGGGAAAGGAGCAGCAGTGATGGGCATCGGAGCAACATGGTATCGCAAAACATTATTGACGATCACGGGCATTCCGCTTGTAGAGAAGCTGTCAACGACCTATGGCAAGAGGCTGGCCAGCAAGTTTATTGCGGGTGAAACGCTTGAGGAGGCTTTGAGGGAAATCGAGGTGCTCGGCAAGCACGGCATTATGGCTACGCTCGATCATCTTGGCGAAGGCATCCGAGATTTAAGCGAGGCTTCCGTATATAAGGAGCAATATTTAAAGCTTATTGCAGGCATTGCTGCCTGCAAGGCAAGCTCCAACGTATCGTTGAAGCCAACCCAAATGGGTCTCGCTCTGGACCAAGCCGCCTGCTATGCCAACATTCGCGATGTGGTGAAGCATGCACGCCGCCATCGGAATTTTGTTCGGATCGACATGGAAAATACGCCTTATACGCAGGCGACGATCGACATCGTGAAGCGGCTGCATGCCGAAGGCTTAACGAATGTGGGAACCGTGCTGCAGGCTTACCTGTTCCGAACGGAGCAGGATGCTAAGGATATGCTGCAAGCGCGCATTAACCTACGCCTTGTGAAAGGCGCCTATAAAGAATCGGATGATGTCGCATTTCAGAAGCCTGACGAGGTTATTGCAAGCTTCAAAAGCATGATCAAGCTGCATTTGGACAGAGGCGTCTATACGGCAATCGCCTCGCATGACGATGCGATTATCAGCTGGGTGAAGGCTTACGCGCGCACGCATCGAATTCCGAAACATGCTTTCGAGTTTCAAATGCTGTACGGTCTTCGCATGAGTGAGCAAGCCAAGCTAGCCAAGGAAGGCTATCGAATCCGCTGCTATGTCCCATACGGCGTCATGTGGTACCCCTACTTCACCCGCCGGCTCGCCGAGAAGCCCGCCAACCTTATGTTGGTTCTTAAAAACATGTCTGTACTTAAGCGCTGAGCTGCCCCTATGGCGGCTTCAGCGCTTTCTTTCATTTCGTATACGAACGTAAAAGAGAGCGGGTAGGAGCTGTAAGCACATATTTGCTCTTACAGCGAAATAGTAGCATATGTTTGTGGGCTGTAAGCACCCATACGTGCTTATAGAGAGAATTCGGCGTGTGAGATTGCTCGAAATGGCAATATAAGCACGTATTTGTTCTTATAGCGAAAAAGTAGCTTGTGTTTGTGATCATTAAGCACCCATACGTGCTTATAGAGAGAATTCGGCGTGTGAGATTGCTCGAAATGGCCCTGTAAGCACGTATTTGCTCTTATACTATAACTAGCCAGTACTCTTCTTGAGTCAGCTTTATTTAGCAGAGTTAACTTTTAACACTATCGCTTCTTTTAGCATGCTCAAATCCCGTTCACTGTCCAAATAAAGCTCCTCGGCCTCCTGCTGCGTAATCCATTCGAAGCGAAAGCGGTCGCCCGGCTTCAACTGGGCGAAAACAGGAATGTCGACCGTTGCAACCTGCGCGATTCGGGGATAACCGCCCGTTGTCTGTCTATCGGCTAGCAGCACAATCGGATTGCCATCAGTAGGCACTTGTACGGTTCCATTTGCGACTGCCTCCGATAGCAGATCTTGCGGGGCAGCGAGCATAAGCTTCTGTGCGCCCTCGAGTCGGTACCCCATCCGATCTGACTGAAGAGTTATTTGAAAGGTTTGGCGAAATAGGCTCGTCCGGCTCTCCTGTGTAAACAACTCGTAATGGGTGCCCGGCATCGCACGAATAATCGGGTCAGCCAGAATATCCGCTATGGCGAAATGACTTGCATGCCAAAGCGGCACCGCAAAGTTGCCCCCCCAGCCTCGGCTCAAAGCATGCTTCAATCGCTCTGACAGCAAGCCGGGAGCTTTGGCAGTCAGCATATCTCCTGCCTTTAATGCCCTTCCCTGATAACCTCCGATAGCGCCGCGCAGGTAGGTGCTTTTGCTGCCCATTACCTCCGGTACATCCAGTCCGCCCGCAACCGCCAAATAAGAGCGGCAGCCGGATTCGCAGACACCAAATCTGACGATGGTTCCCGCGCGAATGAGCGCTGGTCGCCATAGAGGCAGCTCCTCGCCATCGGCAGTGACGAACATTCGTGCACCGCAAATCGCAAGCAGCATATCCTTCTCCAAAACCAGCGCCGTTCCGGTAAGCGTAATTTCAAGCACCGCTTCATGCCCCTCGTTGCCGACCAACAGATTGGCTGCTCGCGCCGCTCCCGTATCCATAGCCCCGCCTACGACTACGCCATATTTTTGAAAACCATGCCTCCCAAGATCCTGCACGGTAACGAGCAGGCCAGGACGAATCACTTGTATACTCATAATTCACCTTCTATATAAAGCTTATATTGCTGCTCCGTTATCGGCTTGAATCTAACCGCATCCCCCGGTCTAAGCAGGCTCGGAATCTCGTCCTGAGGTCGAAATAAAGCAAGCGGCGTTCTCCCGATCAACTGCCAGCCGCCCGGCGTTGCTACTGAATAAACACCCGTCTGCTTGCCCGCTATGCCAACGCTGCCCTCCGGTATGATCGTTCTCGGCGTCTGATGTCTTGGAGCGGCAATTCGCTCCGACATCCCGCCTAAGTAAGGAAAGCCTGGCGCAAAACCGAGCATATGCACCAAATAGCGTCCATCCGCATGAATAGCGATCACCTCTTCCTCCGAAAGTCCGTTCAGCTCAGCTACAAGACTAAGATCGGGACCATATTCCCCGCCGTAGCAAACAGGGATTTCAATCGTTCTAGCCTGTTGATCGGTTGGGCACAGCTGCTCTTTGGAAAGATAAGTCTGTACTCTAGCGCATACGGTTTCGAAAATCGCAGCATGCTGGCGCTCTCCTCCTGCCCTGCTTCTCTTCACAAGCAGCGGGTCATAGTGAATGGTTACCGATACGAAGGACGGCACGCATTCGATTAATCCGGCAAATGGCCGCTCCTCTAATGCACGGCTTAAATTCATGACGATCCGATTGGTTTCCGTGTCAATGCCGCTGCCCAAACGAATGATTAAGGCAGAATCGCCAAGCGGCACCATTTCATAAGAAGCATTCAACACTGATCTCCCTTTCTCCACACTCATCTACCCGCCTTCTTCACGGCAATGCCTTCTGCCTCTAATGCCGCCCGCATTTGCATAACATGCTCAACTACACATGGCGTATCCCCATGGACACACACCGAGTCCGCCTGCAAAATAAATCTGTTCTGCTGCCGCGTAACTACCTCGCCGTCTCTGACCATCCTTATCGCTTGCTCTGCCGCGCGAGCAGGGTCTTCTATAACAGCCCCATCTGTTCCCCGCGGCGTAAGCGATCCATCCGATTCATAGGATCGGTCTGCAAATACTTCGCTGATCGTTTGCAGACCAATCGCGTTACCGGCACGTATGAGCTCACTTCCTGCTAGACCGAATAACAGCAGACTGGGCTCAACCTTATAGACCGCCTCCGCTATCGCATCGGCAAGCGGCCTGCTTTTGGCAGCCATATTATACAAAGCGCCATGCGGCTTCACGTGCGCGACGGCGCCTCCTTCGGATTTGGCAAAAACATAGACCGCGCCAAGCTGATAAACCGTCAGCTCGTATGCCTCCTCTGGCGTAATATCCATCGCGCGTCTGCCAAAGCCAGCCAAATCAGGCAGCCCTGGATGCGCGCCAATCGCTACGCCATGTGAAAGCGCCAGCTTAACCGTATGGCGAATAGTCGCAGCGTCTCCCGCATGAAATCCGCATGCAATATTCGCAGAAGTAATATATTTCATCAGCTCGCTGTCCGAGCTTGTTCGATAAACGCCGAAGCCTTCTCCCATATCGCAATTCAAATCTATGCGATGCATATTGCTCACCCTTCCGCCTGCCGCAGCATTCTTTTTTCAAAAGTATAGCAAATGACTGCCGTAAAAAGGACTTCCCGCCGCTTCACATGCAAAAAAAAGAAGCGGCGCCGGTCCAGCACTGCTTCTTCAATATCGTCTATTCTCCGCCCATGAATACATAACGGCCAATGATCAGCACTGCTAGAATCCACATGAGCCAGTGTATTTTGTACTTGCCTTTGCCCGACAAGTTAGCAACCGTTGCAAGAAGCACGTACGATACGATACCGAACGAAATACCGTTTGCAATGTTGTACGTAAGCGGCATGAATGCCAGCGTCAAGAAGGAAGGAATCGCATAAACCATATCCGAGAAGTCGATATCTTTTACCGATTGCATCATAAGTACGCCTACGATAATAAGCGCAGCAGCCGTAGCCGCACCTGGAACAAGCGCAACGATCGGCGACAAGAAGATCGCGAGCAGGAAGCAAATGCCTGTCGTTACTGCCGTTAGGCCCGTACGACCACCTTGTGCAATACCTGCTGAGCTCTCTACGAATGCTGTCACTGTGCTCGTACCTAGTACCGCACCGCCGCTGATGCCAATGGCATCCACGAACATCGCTTTACCAACGCGTTTTTTGCCCTTTTCCGCATCCTTCATGTAACCAGCACGGTTTGCGGTACCAACAAGCGTACCGAACGTGTCGAACATCTCAACGAAAGTGAATGTTAGAATGACAGTTACGAGACCAACCTCGAACAATCCCGCAAAATCAAAATGCCAGAAGTTCATTTTCGTAAAATCAGGCACCCATGTTTGATTCGTAAAGGCTGCCTTCACGTCAACATGGCCAATTAGAATCGCAATGACTGTCGTTCCCAAAATACCGAACAAAATAGCACCTGGTACACGAAGTACCATCAGTGCGCCGATAATCAGCAAAGCGATGACAGTGAGTACAACCGTTTCATTGTGGAAGCTTCCCAGCTGAATAACGGTTTCGGAGCCGCTAACCGGCGTGAAAACGCCTTGCTTGATATCCGTAAAGCTTGATACGGCAATTGTCATGATACCGCTGTTCTTCAATCCGATAATCGTAATGAACAAGCCGATACCGACCGTAATGGCATGCTTCAAGCTGTCTGGAACAGCTGTTATAAGCATTTGACGAATTTGAGTCAGTGTAAGAATGATAAAAATAATGCCTGAAATAAAGACTGCTGTCAGACCCATTGCAGGCGAGATCGGGGTGTCTGTTGACGCTGATGCAATAACAACCGATGCAAAATACGCGTTCAAGCCCATTCCCGGAGCAAGCGCGACAGGGAAGTTGACGAATAAGCCCATCGCGATGGTGAAGATGCCGGCAGCAAGCGCCGTAGCTAGAAATACTGCTGTCCAGTCTAGACCAGCCGGTGTGAGTATGATTGGATTGACGGCCAATATGTACGCCATCGTCATGAAAGTCGTCAGCCCCGCCATAATCTCTGTTCTGACATTTGTTCCGTGTTCCTTTAAGCGAAAGAAACGTTCCATTTTGATTACAAACCTCCCAAAAATGTGCTGGAACAAACAAAGAAGCCTAGAAAAAAATGCAAAAATACGCATTTCTCCTAGGCTCTGCAAAAAGGGGAAAAGTATACACGCCGGACCGCTGCGTGCTTTTCCACCATTTTCGTAGCCTGATCATTTACGGTGACCGAGTAGAGACTCTCAAGCCGATTCTTGAGATTATACGAAAAAATATGCTGTTGTTGTTTTCCGTTTACCATTTTAAAGAGATTACGTCTACTTTGTCAACCACTTTTGACGAACATTAATGGCAATAAATAACTTAATTATTCGTTTTTATCCATACTTTCTGATGTTACTTCCCCTTTTTGACGAGTGAACGATACATTAGAACCAAAAAGTAAGGCGCGCCAATCAGCATAATGATAAGTCCAGACGGTATTTCCTTCGGCGCCAACACTGTTCTTCCAAGCGTATCCGCTATGACCAGCAATATTCCGCCAAGCAGCCCCGATAATACAATGGAACGTCTTGTATGATGCCCGATCATCATGCGAACCGCATGAGGCGCTATTAACCCAAGGAAACCAATCGTTTCTACGCTCGCAACAGCACCAGCTGCAAGGAGGACGCCGATAATCATCGACCACAGCCGCGTCCATAGGTCGTGCCGGTTATCCAGACAAAGGCGGTACTGCTCCACAAACTTGCCTTAACGATCATCGCCTGTATCCCGGCTGAGCCAATTGCTGAAACCGCGATTCCGAGCAAAATAAGAACCGATGGATTAAGCGACTTGCGCCACGCTAGGAAAAATACAAAAGCAGCAGCGATAATTCCGCCCGCTATCGCGGCAATCGGAAGAACAAAAATGGGCAGTGTCGGCCAAGCGACAAGCACGACTAGAGCGCCAAAACCCGACCCGAGGTCACCCCGATAATGGAGGCGTCCGCAAGCGGATTGCGAACGGCGCTTTGGATGAGTACCCCGCTTATAGCCAGCGCAATACCTCCTCCTGCAGCAACAAGCGTACGAGGAAGTCGTAAGTTTAGCAATACGGAGTAAGAAGAATCACCTGACCCTACAAGACTTCTAAGCAAGTCGACAATTGGAATTTTTGTTCCGCCATTGTCAATATAAAAAAATTATGGATAAAGCATTTCTAAAATTTATCTATCTAGATAAAAAAAAAAGGACGGGATTATGATCCCGCCCTTTATATATGTGCTGTCCGAATGACAGCGAGCTTTTGTTAATTTTTGAAAAAGTTAGGCAAATACTTTTTGTTCGCCTCAAGCATTTCTTCAAGCAGCGCCTTCGCGACAGATACGCTCGGAACGAGTGGATGATGAACCAGCGCTTGCAGCGCGATTCCTCTGTCCCCGCTAATAGCCGCTTCGATCGTCAGTGCTTCGTATGTTTTAACAGCATGCATAAGACCTTTGATTTGCTCAGGAACACGCTGCAGCGGCAGTGGAATCGGACCTTGCGCCGTTACGACACAGTTAACCTCAATGCTTGCATCCTCAGGCAAGAAGTCGATAATGCTGCCGTTTCTCACGTTCAATGTCTGAATGTCCCGCTTGTCCGTGTACAAAGCATGCATCAAGTTAACAGCCGCCTCGGAATAATAAGCACCGCCGCGTTTCTCAAGCTGCTTCGGCTTCTCGCTTAGATTAACATCCTTGTACAGCTCGAACAATTCCTCTTCGACCCGGCTGACGACTTCCGCGCGCGTACCGTTTTTCTCTAGCGATTCCTTCATATCAGCCAGCATCGTGTCTGTCATGTAGAAATAACGGAGATAATACGTAGGCAGTGCGCCAAGCGAGCTTAGGAAATCCGAATCCCAGTCAAAAGCCGTTACGTTCGTAGCAGAGTAATCACGACCTCCGCCGATCATCTCTTGAAGCTTATCTTCGCCGTTTACATAGGCAGCTGTTACCCAGTGCAGATGGTTGATGCCCACGAATTCTGGCAACACTTCGCTCTCGCTGACACCGTACTCCTTAGCAAGAAACTTTTGAAAGTTAATTGGTGAATTACATAGGCCGACCGTCTTCACCTTGCTGTATTTCTGTACCGCTTCCGTCACGATACCAGCTGGGTTCGTAAAGTTAAGCATCCAAGCATCTGGCGCCAGCTCTTCAATATCTTTACAAATGTCGAGAATGACAGGCACGGTACGAAGCGCCTTGAACATGCCTCCTGGACCCGTTGTTTCCTGACCAATTACACCATGAGTAATCGGAATATGCTCATCGCGGCGTCTTGCTTCAAGAAGCCCAACCCGCATTTGTGTCGTAACGAAGTCTGCTCCAGCAATGGCTTCGCGACGGTCTAGCGTCAATTTCACTTCGATCGGCAGCCCAGCTTTCTCGACCATCCGTTTTGCAAGCTCGCCGACGATCGCCAGCTTATGGCGGCCTTCCTCGATATCAACGAGCCATAGCTCGCGAATTGGCATTTCGTCGTATTTTTTAATAAAACCTTCTACGATTTCAGGGGTATACGAGGAACCGCCGCCGATGACAGCGACCTTTAGTGGTTTTTTGGACATGTGAATAGCCTCCCTAAATGTTTTCGTAAATGTGAATGATTGCTTTGTGTTCAAGTTGGAGCGATTAATCGATTTCCTTATAACGTAATTTTTCTAAGCGCCGCATCTACTTCTTCGCTGATAACGATGCCGCTGCTATCCATCGCGCTCATAACAGCGCCAACTACTGGGTCGACGGTTAGCTTAACCGTTTTGGCATGTGGAGCAACTGCAATAACCGTCTCGTTAATGGCATCAACCATATGAGCGGTGCTGCCGCGCGACAACACGCTTCCAGTTAGAACGACATCAAACTTTTGCTGTTCCATGCCTAGTCGCTTAATCAATGCATTAACCGAGTTGCCATGCTCACGGCCAGTCTCCTGCAAAATACGGATCGCCACTGCATCGCCCTGCTCTGCTGCTTCAAACATAACTTTGGCAAGTACATGGGACGGTCGTTTACCATTTTCCAAAGCATCGTCGTACATTTCTTCAATGCTATTATAGCCAAGCCGCTGCGGGACTAGCTCGGTGAGAAGCGTCTGTTGCTCTCTGCCCTCCCAAGCACGAATAGCGCTGCGGAAGGCATGAATCGCCAGATCGGTCCCAGAGCCAAGTCCATCTCCGAACATATAACCAAAGCCGCCATATTGAAGCTCATCGCCTTGCGGGTTGCGGGCAGCTGCATTAAAGCCGGTGCCGCTTATGATAACCGCACCATACGACTGGTGAGTTCCAGCACGCATACCGATCATCGTATCGCATGCGATTGCATGATTTTTGAAGCCTAGCGAGGCAATCATCGGACGCAAAATGACATAGTCAGGCTCGCGATCCGCTCCTGCAAGTCCAAAATATGCAAAAGTCACTTGCTCCTTCGACACTCCGGCTTCTTGAAGTGCTTGATTGCAAGCATTATCAATGCTTGTCTTTGCTTCATCAAACGCCGTTTGGTGATTGCCATTCCCACCGTGCCCTCTGCCTAGCACATGACCAGTTTCGTCAACAAGCAGGGCATGCGTCTTGGTGCCTCCTGCATCTACCCCAAGAAAAATCAATTCGGTCACGCTCCTAATTTTTACTTTCGATTAAACATATGAAATTTATACGTTCTTCTATTTTAAAATAAAAAACACTGCTCCTCTAATGATAAAGAACGATGTTATGATACTATCTTACTGTTTTTTTCTATTCACGCAGCTCAGAAGGCAGCTTGCCTACATGTTGTTTAAACAACCGATTAAAATTAGATAGATTACGAAATCCACATTCTGCTGCTACTTCAATAATCTTCTTGTCGGAAGATTCCAGAAGATGAGCCGCATGCGACAGGCGCAATTGAATCAAATAATCCATCGGCGAAGTTCCGACGACTTGAACGAACAGCGTGCTGAAGCGCGAGGGGCTTAAATGCGCAGCCTCTGCCAGCTCTTTAAGCGTCCACGGGTAAGAAATGTCAGCCTCAATGTCGTGCAGTACGCCTCGAATCGTTTCCATTCCACGCGCATATGGCGTTCCGGTTTCATTGTTTTTCGAAAAATAACGATTTACGAACGCAAGAAACTGCATGAGCCTTGCCCTTACGACCACTTCAAAATGAGGCTCCTTGCGCTCAAATTCAACAGCCATATCCGAAATGATGTCTCCTAGCAATGCCAGCATCGGATGGCTCCGATCAAGCACATTGTCAAACCGCAGGCCCGTTTCACGAAACGGAATGAGCAGCTCCGCATCATAACGCTGTTCTAAGGCAAGGTATGCGGAGTCAAACATGATAACATTCATCACGAGATCCTCAGCCTCGAACGCACGATGAAGGTCATTGGAACGAATAAGAACGATATCGCCTTGCTGGAAATCATACCGACTCCCGTTGATTAAATAGTAGCCGCTTCCCTTTAAAATGTAGTTTATTTCGAGCGCCAAATGCCAATGCAGCCTTTGAAAGGTAGGATTTACTCCCACAGATCGCGAGATGATAATCGGAAAAGCCTGAGGCAGCTGGATAAGGTCTTTGCTGATGGAAGGGTATAGCTTCATTTTATTTCTCCTTAAGTTTTGCGAATGCAAAACAGCTTCGTAAGCATGTACTTAGTTTTGCGAATGCAAAACAACTTCGTAAGCGTGTGCTTAGTTTTGCGAATGCAAAACAACTTCGTGAGCATGTGCTTAGTTTTGCTTAATGCAAACTAAAACTACTTTTTAACTATATGCTTGATATAAATTATAGCAGATGGTGAAAAATTGACAACATATGTAAGAGGTGATATTTTGTAACCTACGGTTAGTTACCAGTGGTTATAGTTCAAGAAAAGGAGGAATGGTCATCGTTTCCAAAAAAGAAATGCGATCAGAGGAAACAAAACGCTCGATTATCGCAGCTGCCGAGAAGCTGTTCCGCGAGCGAGGCTACGAGTCCGTTGCGATCAGGGAAATCGCCAAGGAGGCGGGCTGCTCGCACACGACGATCTATATTTATTTTCAGGATAAAGAAGCTCTGCTTCACGCGCTGTCCATACAGCCCTTGCAGCAGCTTGAAGCGAAGCTGGACGCACTCGCTGAGGATGTATTTTTGTCCTCCGACGATAAGCTTCAGCGCGTGAGCGAGCAATTCATAACGTTCTGCTTGGAAAATAGGAGCATGTATGCTATTTTTTTCGAGGCAAAGCCCCCCCGCGCGGATGCAACTGAGCCAGAGCTTGAAATCAATCGGTTACGCACCAAAATGTTCGACATGATTATACAGCATCTGAAAACCAATCTTAATCTATCAGAAGGAGAACAGCTGCTTAGCTGCTCACACATTTATTTCTATATGCTTCGCGGTATTGTAGGTACATATGCATTGTCGGAGGAGAGCGTCGATTCCATTATGAGCCGACTCTTGCCTACCTTCCACGCTGCTTTTGATTCGCTGCTGCTGGGATTTAGCGTTCAGATTCAAGTAGGCGGGGACAAATGATTAAAATGCAGCTTCAAGTTGGCAGGAACAAATGAGGGACACGTAAGTGAGTTATAAGTGAAACACAAGCGAGTCATAAGTGAGTCATAAGTGAGTCATAAGTGAAATACATGTGAAATACAAGTGAAAATAAGGACATAATGAAATTATGCATCTAAGAGACATTGGATCGTTGCTGGCTTTCTTGCTCGTATCATCTCTTGTTGCCGATTATTTGGGGCTGTTAGTGGATTCAAATTACAAATAATAAACCGCCGAGAGAATACTCTCGGCGGTTTATTATTGTTTATGCTATTCCCAGTCAATTGTAGCAGGCGGTTTCGATGTAACGTCATAGACGATACGGTTAACGTTGTCTACTTCGTTTACGATACGAACGGAGATTTTCTCCAGCACATCCCAAGGGATACGGGCCCAGTCAGCTGTCATGCCGTCGATTGAAGTAACCGCGCGGATGCCGACTGTGTACTTCAATAGAGTAAATTACTATTCAATTATTGATCATGCCTACGAGTTACATTAATACTATCCTTGATACTCCCACCTTCTCCTGAAGCTTCAACAACAAAATGGTCATGAAAATCTGCTCCCAAACGCTCTCATAAGAATACCAAAAGGCACAACCACATATGATTGTGCCTACATGAAACTTCTCTTTTATTGAATAGGTTTAATTCCACTTTTGAGTGTGTCAAAGTATTCAGTCAATATCAAGTTAAAATCAACATCGTCATTTATGCTTTCAATATACTTCCATGACAATAGCTCCTCTGTCTCAATATGAATAATTTCAAAATCCATTTCCCTTGATTCATATACAATTACTTGCCCCATGCAAACCTTTGTCTCTTGAATTATTCTTACAAATGGTTTTGCTAATAGTTCAATATCCACATCAGGCATGACAAATTCAGTTGCGATACCCTCATTTTGAAATAATTCAGTTCTTTCCTGAATCCATTCCTTAAATTTTTGCCTAATCACGATTTTTCACCCTTAGACGAAATCCATGTTTCATTCAGTTATCCGTATGAAGAATACTTTCGGCGATTTCTTGAACCCGTTTCATGGAAATACCGTTTCTTTGTTCTATTGCAAGAGGATGTTCCGTAGGTTCTATTTCAATAAATGGTCTAACCCCAACCCTCCGAGTATGTACCATAGTTTTTAGGCTCAATGTTTCAGGATAGCATGGTAATGATGTTGAGAGCCATCCAAACATAGGATTAAGCTTAGACTCCCTTCCTTCTTCGTCCCAAAGTTCAATGGTCTTTTCAAAATTTTCTTTACTCAGAGATACCCACACGTCCCAAGAGAATGTATCTGCTTCATCATTCAAAGGAATCTCAATGCGTCCTTTTATGAAAAAATCTTCTCCATCAATCACGCACAAATCCGAATTTATATCACATCTATCTTCTCGCTCATCAGGATTTATCTGATACCAATAATAAGGTGCATCACCGCCGTAACTTAAAGGTAATTCGTCATGATACTTCCCACAATTGGTACAATTGTAACCTTGTTGTATAGGTTCAATTACATTCTTTATTGATCTTACCCATTCATCGCTACATTCATCTCTAACTGCAATCCAACCTATCGGTAGATCACTTAACTTTGCTATGGATGGTTCGCATTCAAGAATTTCTTGTAGACTAACGATAGCAGAATCATCAATCTCTACTTCATTTCCATCAAGGAATTGCCACATGCCATCTTCTGCATCGTGTGAAATATACATAATTGTTGACTTATTATCTAAGATTCGTTTCAATGTAATCGCCATCGTATCTGGTGGGTCAGAGAAAATCCATTTTCTTTTACTCATTTCCGACGCTCCTATCCGTAAAATTGCTCTTTCATTCCGATTGAGTTAAGAAATTAAAACAATCATAAAGGTCTTCATCATCGGGTTTATTTATTAATTTCTTTTCTTGTCCTCTGACATAATACAATTCAAATTCTCATTTATCAGATGAATCCTCTATTGTTCGAACTCCATCAATTACAGCAAACAAACCAAATAAAGCACTATCTACTGCTTCTGTTAATGCACTTCGAACCATCAATTGATTTTCCTCTGAAAGCTGATTGAACCAGTTGGATAGTTAAACATGCTTTTGTCTTGCTCTTCTTCCTGCTGGTTTAATCATGGTTTGAATGGTATCAGATACAGCAGAATCTCTAACATATAGTTTGATTACTTGAACAAACTCTTCATTATTCATGGTGAACCCCCCTCTAAATAAATTCGTGCTTTTAACTTTTATCAAGTTGAATTGCAATAAATTCATTGGCAACCACATACGAATCACCAAAAATTAAGACCTTGTAATCTGTTTGCTTACCGTTCCATTGCTTATCACTTTTGGTTGGAAGTAACGTGCCTTTCAAACCGTTATCCTCCAGCACGTTAAAATATTCCTTAATAAGTTTCGCTGGGGCTTTAGCGAACAAACCTATATCAAATCCTAGTAACCATTCTATTTTTCCATTTATATATGTTCCAAAAGGAATTAGGTTATTTGTAATATCTCTATGGGCAATGTAAAGTTCCCCAATTATCTTCTTGCTGTCTTTTACGTGTCCATTGAAATAAAGTTCAAAATAGTCTTTATTGTAGTCCCACAAATATACATGTTCATCTAAAACCTTAAAATCAGAAAAGTAATATAGTTCAACCTGAATTTCGAAAGTCCATAGTAATGAGCCTTAATACACGATGTCATAGGGGACTACTTCCAAAAATGTAAGTGGAAATGATGAATCGACAGGTATTGCTAGATTTTAGCATAC
>NZ_JBXCIW010000027.1:0-64522 GCF_056786335.1 Paenibacillus sp. Y280 | reverse complement strand
CTAGCTGCATTTCACCGTCAAACAACTTATCACTAAATACTCATCCTATAAATGGATAGTTTTCCCTAATTGTGTAGCCGCCTGTGCTTATTATATTGGGCTTTCGTAATTCAGGTTTAACGGGAGTTTTTCCAGCTAAATGAACGAACTGACTTCTTATCAGGAAAATAGATGGAGCTTTTCCTGCTAATTCCACAAAACGGAAATGATTTGAGGTAGCCTTTTATTTCAAACTAGCTGGTTAAAAAATTTCAAAGTTAGGAACAAGTAAACGAGCAGAATTGGGATGTTCCCATTCCGTGCGGACACTTTTGGGACAGCCCTATTTTTTTTGTTGTGGTTATGGAATAGCTTCCGAGCTTTTTTAACGCTCCGATTATGGTTTGGCTTCCTTAAGCTTGCAAACACGACCTAATCATTCAATCCCTTTCCACCCAGAATTTGCTGCATACATTTTTCAACCCTTGACTCTCGAGTTTTGGATTGTTTGGGTTCAGAAAAATAAAAAATGTATGCTCTTTGCCGTCCAGGCGTCAATGCTTCAAAAGCAGTTTTTAAGGCAGGGATTTCATCAAATTTATTTTGAAGCTCTTCAGGAATTATGTATTCTGTATTCTTTTTAAAATTCACTTCCAAACCGGCTTTTTCAACTTCAATAGCTTCATAAATATAGGATTTCAAGATGGTTTCCATTTCAACTATTTCTTGAACATTGGTGAACCGAATCTGGCGCGCCGCCTGTACATTCTCCGTTTGTTGAATTAGGATACCATGGTCATCCTTTAACAAGGCGCCTTTGTGAAACAGAAGCGCACAGTATTCTTTAAATCCATGTATTAAAACGATGTTTTTATTCTGAAACGTGTAACAAGGATGCATCCACTTAAACTCTTCGGTAAGCTCACAGTCAAGAACGATACTTCTCAGCTTCTCATATTCTTCCTTCCACTTTTTGGACTTACTTAAATATTCATCAACCTTAGCATTCTGTCTACTATTTGTCATCAAGGAACACCCCTCGTCATTTCAAGTATGTTCGTATCTTCGTCTCATAGGTTCAATTGTACTGCTTTTTTATGAATTGTACAGTTTGCGTACAGACTCTAGTTTGGCGAGAATAATCTGTATTTTTGATCTTTTAGGCATATGGCAAGTATCTAGAAGCACGAAATCATGATGGTGTTCATCGGTTAAAATAGATGTTTTGAAAGCTCCATTGTTTCATACCACATAGATATGGGATAATTACTCAGGTAACGATCATCAGGAATGGAGCTTGTCTATGAACAAATTAAGCATTAAGAAAAAAGCGGACTTAGCGCTGCTCTTCTCCGCTGTCGGAATATTTGCCGCTTTTCCATTTCACGATACGTTTATGGGGGGACTTTTCTTTTCTCTCTTTAGCGCTGCAACGATCGGCGGACTCGCTGATTCCTTTGCGGTAAGCGCCTTGTTCGGCAATCCTTTGCGCATCAAATGGCCTTCATGGATGGGTACCAACATTATTTCCCGCAACCGGGAGCGCTTAATTGGCGAGCTTGTGAAGATGGTGCAGAACGAATTGCTGACCATTCCGAACATTAAAGAGAGGCTGGACGAGTACAACATCGCGGACGTACTAGTCACTTATTTGAAGCAGCATGGCGGCGAAGAGGGTATCAACGATATTTTGCAGCAGGTGGCAGATGATGTTATTACGACAATCGATTTGCAGGAGCTGGCCAAAATGGTGCAAACCTTCCTGTTCGAGCATGCCGATTCGATTCCAGTAGCGGATATTGCGGCAGATGCCGGCGATTGGACGATTCGAAATGGATACGATGACCGTATAATCGAATTTATTATTCCTGAGCTGATCAAAATCGTGAAATCGGCGCCTTTTGGAGCCGTCATCAGCCAGATCGTAGATTCAGCGATTCGCTCCTATGAAGGAGATCAATTCAGAAGGAAGCTGATTGATGCTACGGCGGGCTTGGAATCAGCGAATATTAGCGGAAGGCTGCAGCAGTGGCTGGTGTCGTTTCTGGAGAAATTTCATTCCGAGGATCATCCGCAGCGCCAGAAGCTAAAAGCTTTTATAGCGCAATTTGTTGCAAGGCTGCGTACAGACGAGCAGCTGCGCGGCCGAATTGAAGCGGGCAAGGCAACCCTGCTCTCCTCTGTGAAGGAAGAGATCAAGCTTGATGTTTATATACAGCGAGGGCTGGAGTCCATTCGCCGTGCCGCAGCAGCGAACGCGGAAGGGCAGCTTGCGCGTTATCCTTGGATTAAGGAGAAGCTGCATGAAGGAATCGCCGCTTTGGAAGCCAACACGGAACTGCTCACTCGCATTGATCAATACGTGAAGACCACCGTGCTCAAATGGATGGAGCAGAAGCATTCGTACATCGGCAAGATGGTGACCGATAAGCTGAACAGCTTCTCCGAGGAGGAGCTAATCGAGCTTGTTAAAGAGAAAGCGGGACGTGATTTGCAATACATTCGGATTAACGGCATGGGAGTTGGAGCGATAATTGGCGTGGTGCTGCATCTAGCAACCTTTTGGATTGGAGGGCAAGCGTAATGGCAATGAGAAAAAAAGCAAATCGCAGCTTAATTTTGCTCGCCGTCCTGTTCGTCCTTGCCGCCTGCTGCTTGTATGTGTTTCCGGACAATTGGTGGACCCGAATGCTGCTTTATACGACCGAAGCTGGTCTTGTTGGGGCATTAGCCGATTTGTTTGCCGTTACGGTTCTATTTCGCCATCCATTTGGCTGGAGGTGGATTCCGCATACCGCAATCATTCCGAGAAATCGGGATAAGCTGATTGAAGGCGTCGCGAATATGGTCGAGCAGCAATTGCTGAGCAAAGATCTGTTGAAGGAAAAAGTGAGCCAGATTTCGCTTGTAGAGATCGCGATTGCGTGGGTGGACCGCCGTCAAGACGGCATAATGGCGGAGCAGGGATGGAAGCTCGTGTCGGGGCTTCTTGCTAAGCTTGATCTAAAAGGTTTATCTGTCGTTTTGGATGAGAAGGCTCGCAAAAGCTTAAGCAACGTTAATATGTCACCTTATGCTGGCAAGGCGCTGAAGTGGGTGATGGATCAGGGCAATTTTCAAAGCTGGCTCAATTATGTGGTAGAGTTTGCAGCTGAGAAGGCTGCCGATGAGCAGACGAAGCTCGTTATTCGGGAGCTGCTTGGCAAGGAGAAGGAGAAATTCGTTAACCAAGGCAGCATTTTTTCCAAATGGCTCAAAAAAATGGCTGTTGAAATCGCGGAATCTACCAATGCGCTTAACCTCGACGATGCGGCAAATGTGTTATATGGCGATTTGCAGCGATTAATCGATGACTTGCGAAATCCTCAGCATGAGCTTCGTGTTTTGCTTGAAGACATGATATATCAGCTGGCTGACCATTTGCAAAATCGCGAGGACGTATCCGCTGCTGTAAACGAGTGGAGAGTCGAGGTCATCGAGAAGATTTCCTTCCTGCCATCGATTGAAGCCTTGCTTGGCAACGTGAGACAGCTCCTAATGAAGGATCAGGGCATGGAGCTAGTTGTGCTAGCGAAGCATTCCGTTAATCAAACCGATATAAAGGATTTGATCAATCAGTTCATTAAGTCTTATTGGGACTGGTTCAAGGCAAATGAGGAAACGAAGGGCTGGCTGGAGCAATACGCCCAAAAATTCGTTTATAAAATGATCGATACGGAGCATGCGATTATAGGTGTCATCGTGCGCAAAACGCTGGATAGCTTTACGGAGCAGAAGCTGGTGTACTTCATTGAGAGCAAGGTCGAGACCGATCTGCAGCGCATTCGGTTGAATGGAGCGTATATTGGCTCCGCGCTGGGCGCAGCCTTTTATCTCCTGCTGTATGGCGTTTACGAGCCGATTTTACGTTTGTTTTAACGAGAAGCCCTTACTCATTAGTACTGCTATTGGGCAGGGCTTTTTTTGTTTGGCTTAAACTTCGGAATGAAAGTGGAAGTTTAGTTCAGGGAATGGTTGGAAAAATATTGGGATTAAATTATACTCTTAACATCTGGATTTAAAAGTGGAAGGGTACGGCTAAACTAGCTATGCAGTAAAGAGGAGGAGAGAGCATTTACAATATGTCTGAGATTATTAATGAGGTCGGAGTTCATGTTAATAAGATGGATCAGCTATATAAATGTAGAATCATTAATTACACTGGTAAAACGAGAGATACCGATGAATTGTATTCAGAAGTAATTGCCAAAGAGTTGTTGAAAATAGATGCAAAGAATCGGTTAATAAGCATAAATGAGGTGGAAAGAAAGAAAGGGTATCGCGTAGCAACTCATAATGGGGTTATTACTACGCGTCATAATGAACAAGATTCCAATAGAAAAGAAGAAAGATTTGCAATCAGATTATATAATTTGAGTAAAAGCGGAAAAGTATTTAACCATATTGGAATGATTCTGGATTATCAAATCCCCCTAAAAAATAGTAATGCTGATAAAGGATTAGGCAAGATTGATTTAATCTCTGCTATAGAAGATCGAATTTTTCTGATCGAATTAAAAATTAAAGAAAACAAGGAAACCATGTTGAGATGTGTTCTTGAAATAGCAACTTATTATCAGATTCTGTCAAAGTCAACGTTTTTGAAAAGCTATCCAAGTGAATTTGGAACAGTTAAGAGTATTAAAAAAGCAATATTGATTGTTAATGATTCTTTGCAGCATAGGGAAATGGAAGAACTTCATAATGGCGAAAGAAGATACCTGAAGGAGCTTATGGAAGCACTGGAAGTGCAGGTCTTTTGTATAGATTCTGAAAGTCTTGAAGTACAAAAATTATGAAAATCATAGGGTTGCTAGATTAACAAACCTGCCTGTATTTTTTTTTTGAATCATCCGATGTGGATCAAGTATTTCAAAGGATTCAACTAGTGAGGGAGCGTGAGCCTGTTGCTTAAAAAAGATCGCTGCAATCGCCGGATTGGCGGTAATGGTGTACGGACTTGCCGGGTTTGGGCAAGGCTAGGTGAAGGTAGCGATAGCCGCAGAGGCGGCTGTTGAGGTGATGCAGGAGAATGTTAATCTGTATCCTATCGAGGACAAGGGCAAATACGGATTCATTAATAGTAAAGGCGAGAAAGTGATCGAGCCGATCTACGATAGCCTCGGATATTCTTTTCAGCCTAGAGGTTCGGTCCAAGAGGAAGACCGCGTTGTCAAGAAGCAGATTTACTTCAGCTTCATGGGAGAGCAGCAGCTCGTGTGTACGCAGAGGAACTGTCGAGTTCTTTATGATGGGTTAGCGTTGTATATGGCAAAGGTTCAGGCAGCCGACAGCACCACTGTAACAAGGTTCGGATATATTGACATTCAAGGGAAGGTTGTCATTCAGCCGATCTACAATACAGCTTATCATTTTTCCGAAGGCTTGGCGCGAGTCAATGAGGGGAAAGCCTCCGGTTATATCAATACGAAGGGCGAGCTGGTCATACCCTATCGTTTTAGCAAAACTTCCGATTTCTCCGAAGAGTTGGCAGCTGTCAGCCTGACAGTAGGTGGAAAATACGGATTTATCGATCCTTCCGGCAAGTTCGTCATCTCTCCTCGATTCGACTATGTGTATCCATTCTCCGATGGAGCGGCTGCTGTGATGCTGAACGGCAAATACGGATACATCGACAAGACGGGTAAATACATACTGGCTCCTCAGTTAACTATTGCACAGCCTTTCTCGGAAGGTCTGGCATTCGTCGAACGCAATGGGGTATCATTCTACATCAACAAGAAGGGTGAGAAGACCATTCAAAATCTTACGGCTGGAGGAACGTTCTACTATGTGAGTGGATTTATCGACCGCCGCTGGACAATTGTATGGCCGCCTCAATCATAAGAGCAGAACAGAAGACAAGGATTGAAATTAAAAATGTAATGAAAGCGGAATCCAGTTGTAAGTACTCTGGATTCCGCTTTTTTTTGTTGCGATCATGCCTGGATTCTTCCATTATGAACTCTTATCTGAAGCGACGGAAGAACGTCTGCAGGTCAAGGGCAACAAGATCCGGCGCATCCATAAAGGCGAAATAGGTGCCGCGAAAGTCTCATAAAATGTTTAATTGCTCCAGACATTCGAAAGTAATGGTTTTGGCGGTGGTGCCGCTGCCGTCCACACTCGTGGCAAATACCCATGCAACCTTATCCGTCTCCACATATCCCACATACCAGCCAAGTCCTAGATCGGACAACCTCGTACCCGTTTTCCCATGAATCGTGTAATCGTCCTGTTCGTTATCGATCATGATTCGTTTGACTGTTTTCATTGTTTGCTCTTGGAACGGTAGAGATTCTTCTACGAGCTTCTCCATGAATTGGGCCTGCTCTTGTGCGGAGATGGTTAGGCTGCTGTCCAACCAAAACTTATCAATCCCGCCGCTGATGTCTTGATTGCCATATTGGATCCGCCCGAGGTTGCTCTGCATCCGTACAAGACCAATATCCCGAGCTAGCGCTTGGTAATACCAGATGGCGGAATGCCTCATGGCAGAAGCTAGCGTATGATCGCGATTCCAGACGTCAAACTCCCGAACGATGCTTACGCAAGAGGCGTTTTGTGAGTAAGGCCCAAGGATAAGGATATAGAGATGCCAAACCGATTCCTTTGCGTAAATAGAACCTGCCAGTGGTCTTTCGAAATAGTAATTGTTAGATATCAAGTTTACGGGAACTGATTCATTTCACCATTTCAGGATCATTATGTGAAAAGAACAGGCTCTTTTTCGTATCTAACATAGTAATCGACTCCATATCCTCTTGGCTTAATTCAAAATCAAAGATATCGTTGTTTTCGATAATTCTTTCTTTACGAACAGACTTTGGAATCACAACGACGTCTCTTAGTGTCAACCAACGTAAAACCACCTGGGCAACGGATTTATTATACTTTTCAGCTATAGGTATCAATACCTCATTCTGGAATAAGTTATTTTTGCCTTCAGCAAAAGGCGCCCAGGATTGGATCTTATTGAAGTAGTTCCTGCAGTAAATCAGGTTGAAACACACCCTTTCAATCAGCAAATCGAAAGTTCAAAATTCATGAAAGAGAACAGTGTTCTTAATCCTCCAATTTTAATTCTTTAGAGCTCTGATCCCTGTTTGATAAATCTAATGACTTTATTATGCATTAGCCGAATAAAGAACAGGTATCTAATTTCTCTTAAATGATTGCCTAACCCTCGGGGAGCGCATGTTTGAAGAAATAAGAAACCGGCAGGATAACCTTACAAAACTGATTAAGCACCATTGAAACTAGATTTTAGCCAAAACGAAATTTTAGAGATTTTGAAAGACGCTGACATTCATATCCATTCAAAGGATAATGCTTCACGAGCCATGTTTGTCGGTCAAATCGAGCTATCCATAATGGATGCTGTATTCGTTTAGTTCAATTGCTCGATTATCCTGAAGACATTCCGTTTCTTGCTCCTATGCTTAAGAATGAGATCATTTATAGACTCCTTCAAGGGCAGTATGGCGCTAACCTTGCACAAATAGCGATGGAAGGAAGCAGTGCCTATCGTATCAGAGGGGCAATCGATCAAATCATTCAACATTATGATCAGCCATTAAGGATTGAAGAGCTTGCTGAGCTCGCTAGTATGAGCATCTCTTCGTTTCATAGACATTTTAAAGAAATCACTGCCATGAGCCCTCTTCAGTTTCAAAAACAGCTTCGCTTGCAAGAAGCTCGCAACCTATTATTAATGGAGTCAGCGGATGCTTCCGAGGTTGCATATCGGGTTGGTTTTGAAAGTACATCCCAGTTCAGTCGTGAATATTCTCGTATGTTTGGTTTTCCTCCCAAGGCGGACATAAAGCGCCTAAAGGAAAATATGAGCAAATAGAGAGGAGTACCGATCTTAATATTTATTTGATTTTCTCAGTCAGCTCCAAAATAATTCCTTCTGGCCCACGAACATAGCATAATTTATAAGCATTTTCGTAGTTTTGTATTTCACCAATAAGTTCTGCGCCTTTCTTTTTCAATTTGGTAACAAGGGCTTCAATATCTTCAACAGCAAAGGCAATATGCCGAATACCCAGAGTATTTGCCAAAGGGTGCTGTATGCCATTTTCATCTGATGGCGTGTGAAATTTTACTAGTTCTATATTCGCTTCACCGTCAGGCGTTCGTAACATGACAACTTCCACTTTAACGTCTCGAAGCCCTATTATCCGCTCCACCCACTCGCCTTCCACTTCTCCTTCCCCCATCATTTCAAGGCCAAAGTCAAGAAAAAACGCTTTCGCGGCAGGAAGATCATTGACGATTATACCCACATGATCGATTCTATGGACCTTCATATCTCATACCTCCTTTACTTTCGCTACATCCACTTTTACAACAAAAAAACGGCGCTTTGCGGCGCCGAAGTCAGTACTTTGCTCAAAATAACGTCGACTCAAACGTGACGTCAGAATGTCGATATGTATAGCGTTGACACACTTTATTTTACAAGTGTAAGCTGTTCTCCTGGCTGGAGAGCGAAGCCTTCGATTCCTTGCTCCTTCAACTGTGCGGTGAAGGCTGCAGTATCTTGCACGATGCCTGGGAATGTGCTGTGATGAACCGGGATCACGTTCTTTGCTTGCAGCCATTTTGCTGCAATCAGAGCATCCTTAGGTCCCATTGTGTAAAAATCCCCGATCGGCAGTACCGCGTAATCAATATCGTGGAGCTCGCCGATCATTTTCATATCTCCGAACAAGGAGGTGTCGCCGGCATGATAAAGCGTAACTCCGTTCCAATCCAAGACAAATCCGCCCGGCATGCCTGCATAGATGATGCTTTGAGAATCGTCCGATATAATAGAAGAGCTGTGGAATGCGTGAACAAGCTTTGCTCTGGCAAATCCCAAGTCCACAGTTCCTCCGATGTTCATTCCGATCGTCTTTAGGCCCTTCCAAGAGTAGTAGGTAGCGAGCTCAAAAGTGGCGACAATGGTCGCATCGTTAGCTCTGGCGATAGCTTCCGCATCAGCGGTGTGATCCGTGTGTCCGTGTGTAAGCAAAACGTATTGAACTTGAATGTCCTCGGCTTTCGCTTTGGCAACGGGATTGCCGCTCAGGAACGGATCGATGATGATCGAATGCTCACCATCCGAGATCTGAATGCAAGAGTGTCCGTGAAAAATAAGGTTCATTTTTTTTCCTCCGTATACTTTTTATTATTCGCTTGACGACAATACGAGTATATTATTTGTTTCTTTTTTTGTCAAATTACTGTAATATGAGGATAGCAATTTTTCTGGAAGGGGATCAAAAAACGAATGCTGTCAATCGAGAAGCAGATACTTTTCCTGCTGTCAAAAAAGCGTTGCATGCATGCTAAAGAGTTAGTACAAATTTATACGAAACGCGGCTATAAGGAGCAGTCGATCAGGAACGTTCTATCACGAATGAAGAAAGAAAAGTATATTCAAGCGGAAGAGCGTTCCCTGTATTCCATAATGGACAAAGGTGAGCAGTTTTTATCCTTCGTGAACCGGAAACCGCGGCAATACGATGTGGACTGGAACCGTAAATGGTATTTCGTGCACTTCGAAGTACCGGAGCCGGAGAGGCATAGAAGGGATCAATTCCGTTTGCAACTGCTGCAGCTTGGCTTCGGTCAACTATATAAAGGCGTATATGTCTCTCCTTGGGATTATAGAAAGCAGCTTTTGTCATTGATTCAAGCGGCCTCCATGGATGAATACGTCACTATCTCGGAAGCGTCGATTTTGTTTCGGGATATTACCCCCGAGAGGGCAGCTGACATTTGGCCTCTAGCCAGCATCCATCATCTGCATCAGGAGAAGTGGCAATGGTATCAAGACGAATTCGTTCCGGCTTTGAATAAGGAAATCAGGGGCATGATGGATCCTTTAGAGTTGTTTGTCCTTTATTTGCATGTCGGAGAAGTTATCAGCGAGATTAGCCTTAGGGATCCCATGCTTCCGGCGTCTCTGCTACCAGATGATTGGATGGGTCATCGCGTAATCACTGAGTTATATCGTTCGTTTCAGTCGTTCGCCACCCTCATCCCCAGCTCTTCAAAGTATTATCAATTTCTCGTGTAACACATGAGTATCCGGACAATGCTGCCCGATATGTGAGAAAAGGCTGTCGTTCATGCCGGCAGCTTTTCAAGACGAATTCTGAAAACGAAGAAAAAATAAAAAACTTACAGAACAACTCGCTGATGAAGGTTGATACTAGAGTATTAAGTAAGATTGATAGTTAAGAAAAGATTGCGTTCGTTATATTTTGAAGTGAATATGAAACATGCAACGGCAGCCTCGTTGTGATAACGTGCAATGTGAACCGTGATTGGATCGATGTTCTGTATTTTTCCTGAGGATAAAACAGGTGAAAATAAAGAAGAGGCATTAAAACAGCCGTCCTGGACTGTCGCCTAATCTCCTCCTACTGAATAATCTGAAGTATAAGTTGCTTCAGGAGAGGATGTTGGCCATGCAAACTGTTCCTCATGATCTCGATCAAGGATGGATCGCCTACACGTCGGACCGCAGCGGGCCGTTCGACATCTGGCTGTACCGACCTCATAACGGTCTTAATTTTCAACTTACACAGGGGATTGGTGCGGAATATTCTGTTCCGTATTGGTCCCCGGACAGCAGGAGAATCGCTTTCATCGGCATTGGCAACGTGGTCCACTTGTTGGATACCGTTACGCTCACCGTCGCCCGGATCGACCAAATCGAACCCCATACGCTTCTGGACTGGTCCCCGGACAGCCGGTTTCTCGCGTATGTCCAAGACGGGCGAATCGTCATCTATGATACTTTCTCGCATAACAGCTACGCCCTCCCGGAGCCGGGCGCCAGCGATGTTCAGTGGTTTCCTTCAGGTAAAGAGCTTCTGTTCGCGGCTCCGGACTCCAACGGCAACACTCAGCTCTTCCGCATCCGGACCGATGGCACAGAACGGAGACAAATCACGAAAAATACGGACGGACCGCTCCATGACGTTCGCCTTTCCCCGGATGGCACCTTCGCACTTTATACGTTCCCCGGTGTCAGCATTTCCATCATTTCGACGGTGGACCTGGCCACCGGCACCATCTACACGCTGGATGGCGGACCGCTTTCCAAAAACTATTTTCCGGCATGGTCACCGGACTCTCGGAGCATAGCCTACAGCGCAACCGCCTATAAGGAGCCGAATTATTATACTCTCATCCAAATCGACAGCCGTACGGGTCAAAATCAAAGGACGTTGGCGGTTTCGGACTGTTTCGCCACTCCTGTCAACTGGTCGCCGGACGGCAGAAATATCGCGTATTTATCGGGATGCGCAGGTGTAGATAGCGCAAGTCAGCTCTGGATTGTCGATACCAGGAAGCCGATGTCGGTGAACGTCCTCAGCGGCGGTCGGATTACCGCCCTGCAGTGGTCTCCTCACGTCAGAAGAGTTTCGGAAAATATCTACACAAGCTTTGTCTACCGTGTATCCTTTCCGTATCCCGCAAACTGGCTCCAGGTCAGTGATGAGAGGTACGAGGGGCCAGGTGGTTTCTTTCAGGTATCCGCGATTTCAGCGGGCGACCGAATTGCCGATGTATGCAGCTCCGAAGCTTTTCATCCATTGATGCCTTACGGCTCTTCTCCTCGGATTGTCATGATGACGATAGAAAATCGGGAGGCTTGCTTCATTTTCCCATCGGCCGACCAACCAGCGGAGATGAACAAACAGGCCGCCCTCATCGTGAGATATCCCCGTCCTGTCCAAATCGGGGAATCGTTTTACAATTACTTTATCCTTTGGGCCGACGTCAACCACATCCGCCAAATTGGCAAGCGTCTGTCTTTCCTTTAGCCAACCTTCATTGATGGTTGGTTTTTTTAATAATCAGCGGGTTGGCCTGCTCATTTTATTAAACCAAAGTGCTGAATAATGCAATGACAAGGCTGCTCAGATACCGAGCAATGAGTAATTGTAAGGAATCTAGGCTTGCCTTTTAAATATATTAGAGTTATTATGGATTCATAAAGTCGTTAATGGAGGTGCTGTATGAAATATTCTCAGGCGACCGACTATGCGCTTCATGCGATGCTCTATCTGGTAACAGCGGCACCTGATAAGCCTGTCGGCGTACAATTGCTTGCTGAGAAGCTGGGCGTTTCGCAAACCTATCTGTCCAAAATGATGACGAAGCTTGTCAAGGCTGGATTGATTCAGTCTGCGCCCGGTGCTAACGGTGGATATCGTCTCAGACGGATGCAGGAGGATATATCCTTTCTCGATGTCATCCGTGCGATCGAAGGGACTGCTTCGTTGTTCGAATGCAGCCTGAATCACGGAAGCGAATGTCTAATCCAACAGGTTGTTATCGACGCTGAACGTCAGATGGAGCAATTTTTGGACAACAAAAAGATAGCGGATGTGGCGAAATTATTCAAGACGGAGTAATGATCCGTCCTTTTTTAGCGTTATTAAAGATATAATGAATCTATTATATCTCTAATAAAATATTGCAAAGCGAAAGGGAGAATGATAATGACTCACGATTGTGCTATTATCGGAGGAGGACCAGCAGGTCTAAATGCTGCGCTTGTGTTAGGCAGGGCAAGAAAAAATGTGGTAGTTATTGATGAAGGGCGTCCACGAAATGGGGTTACTCGCCACACGCATGGCTTTCTTACCAGAGATCATATAAGTCCAAGCGAATTTAGAAGAATTGCGAAGGAAGAGATTAGTTCATATCCATCCATTTATTTTGTGGCGGATACAGCCGTATCGATCACCGGAAACGATGGGGATTTTCAAATTAAGACTGCACAAGGACAGTGCTATCGAAGCAAAAAACTGCTCTTTGCAGTAGGAATGAAGGACCTCCCGTTAGATATTAAGGGGCTGGCAGATGCATATGGTAAAAGCGCCTTTATATGCCCGTATTGTGATGGCTGGGAACTAAGGGAGCAGCCGCTTGTCTTAATTGTCAAGGGAGCGGATGCGCTGCACTTGGCCAAAATGATTTCTGGATGGACGAATCGCTTTACAATCTGTACTAACGGACCAGATGAATTGACGGACGAACAACGTGAGGAACTGCATCAACATAACGTACCTATATTCGACTCACCGATCCATTCTATCGAATCTAACGAAGGCATGGTGCAGCATGTTGTTCTAGAGGATGGTACAAGAATCTCATGCACAGGCCTATTTTTTAGATCGAAGCTTATTGCCGGGTCAAACCTTCCGCAAGCAATAGGCTGCCAGATCACGGAAACAGGGACTGTCATCGTCGATCATTTCGGTAAAACGAACGTTCCAGGCGTCTTTAGTGCCGGTGATGCAGCATCGCAGCTTCATCAAGCCATTATAGCCGCTTCTTTGGGCTCATTGGCTGGTGTGGGCATTAACAACGAACTGAATGAAGAGGCTTGGAATAAACCTCAGTCTTGACCTCCTTAACAGGAAGGATATTTGAACTGAATTGTAGTATTTTATAAATAAAAACGAGTATTCTCCTTCTCAACAAGGAACTACGATATTGTTATGGAAAAAATAATCTAAAACAGTAACGAATTTTGTTATGCTATTGGGAAACTATACTGTAATAATCATCTGGAAAAGGCAGCCAAGATAGGCTGTCTTTCCTCATTAGTGGACAGGTAGGAGAATTGTTTTAATAAGGAGAATAGAATGAAATTAAAATTGCTTGAGATCATAATATGTCTTATGTTGGGTTTCTTTACTGGAGTATGGCTTAGTGGCAGCGGGATCCATTTGCAAGAAAGTGGCGTCCAAATTCTACTAGGTTGCATTCTTTGGATCTTGATCTTCGCTTATCTTAAAAAGAAATAGACTTCGTTTTTGTTACGCTAATGGTAACTATAACCACAATTAAGATTAGGAAAAAGCAGCCGATATGATCAACTGTGATCAACTGCTATTTCCCTGTAATACCAGAATAAAATGGAACGCGAGCCAGCAGATGACGCTTGTTGTCGTTGAGGCCATGCTGAGCTGTTTTTGCTAGTGCGTACGGTGGAAGTCTGCATTCGGTTGGTGGACTGTGCTTTTTTCTATCCCGGCCCCCTCAAGAGAAACTCGCTACAGAGTAGAAACTGCAACAGAAACCTGACATGAAACCCGTACTTAGAAGCTACATTTCAGAATTGCAGCAGAATCAGTCTTTAAAGTGGCAAATGGGGAGGAAATAGGCGATTCTATTGCATAAACTGCAGCGTAGCAAAGATGCTGCAACCAAATCGGAGATTACATTGCACATACTACACTGTAGCGTGCGAATTGCAGGTCATTCATGTGTGAAAAGTGAAAGTTAGCGTGCGAATAGCAGGTCATGCTGGTTATCCTTTTGCCATTCACCGATAAGCTGAAAAAGGAGTGTCCTTATTAAGAGGGCACTCCTTTTGTTGTATATAAAGCTACGGGGAGGGGACAATCGTAAGATGGAATAATTGTACATAAGGAGAAGCGGCCTATGGATTCTTTTTTGCAGGAAGTGAAGGAGAAGCTTGGCGGAAATGACGATTTCCTCATACAACCGGACGAAGTTTGCGGGGTGCCCGTCGTTATGATGGGTTTCACTTCGCTAATTAATTTGGTGAGTACAAAAATATCGCTTCGAAAAAATATGGACAACGCCGATCTTGCTCCCCAATCCGTTGCGGATATTATGTCATTGCTCGGCGAAATAAGAGAGATGGATGCCAGCGAAGCCTACGCCTTATTCGTCGGGGGCAAATTCATCATCTATTTCGAAAGTGAACAAAGATGCGTCATAGTAGAACCGTTCCCGATCGTACTGAATCGTTCAATCGAATCGCCTACGAATGAGAACGTGCTGCAAGGGCCGATTAGCTCGTTCATTGAGGATATCGATACAAACATCGGAATGGTCAGAAAACAGATGATGTCAAAGCATGTTCAGGTGAAATCTTATTTAGCAGGCAACGATCAGCAGAAGAAGATTTCGCTTATTTATGACAACCTGAATGCTGATCCTGAGCTGGTGAGCAAAGTAACGAGCCAAATTGAGAAGAACCTGCATAGAGAAATCAACAATTTGCAAAACATGGCGAAAACGATGGGTTTTTCCTCATGGTCCGCCATCCCTAAGTTCAATACGACCGAATTGCCGCAAGAGGCAGCAAGCGCATTGAAAAAAGGAAGAGTCGTGCTATTTATTGATCGGCTGCCGTTTGCGCTTGTGCTCCCAAATCTGCTATGGGATATGTTTTCTCTCGAGAACGATCGGAATTATCCGATTCCATTAACGATCGCAATCCGCCTATTGCGAGTGATCGGCGTATTGATAACGCTGCTTGCGCCAGGTATATATGTCGCTATCGTAGCGGTGAACCCTGAGGTGTTACGAATAGAGCTTGCACTTAATATTGCTCAGAGCCGCGAAGGCGTGCCCTATCCGGCAATCGTTGAAATTATTTTAATGCTGGTCGTATTGGAATTGATTATTGAGGCCAGTACAAGGCTTCCGAAGAGTATTGGTCCAACGATCACAATGGTAGGAGGCATTATTTTGGGACAGGCAGTCGTGACGGCTAGATTGGTAAGCAATCTGCTCATTATCGTGCTTGCGGCTACGACGATAGCGAATTCTACCGTTGTAGGCTTTCAAAATTCGCTTTCCATCCGACTGTTCAAATATGTCATCGTCATTTTGAGTGCCTTATATGGCGTTCTTGGATTACTAGGCGGGTTGGTATTACTAAGCGCGTATCTAGCCAGTCTTACTACGTTTGGCATTTCATATCTGAATATTAGTATGAAGAAGGGTGAATGGGAAAATGGATAAATCTTATCATGTCATATTAATGTACGTGTTGACTCAACTGGGATTTATGTTTTTTTTCTATCCCTTTGATATTATAGCAAGCACAACAGAGGGACATTGGTTTCCGATTACTTTTGGGATTGCCATTAATATGCTTCTCGTATGGGCTTATATGAAGGGTCTCAGCTACTTCCCAAAACAGGATATTATCAGTATTTACTTAGGCGTCGGCAAGTGGGCAGCCACCCTTTTTTTATTGCCGCTTGTCCTTTATTTGATCTTTGTTAATATCATCACTATACGCGCTTTTGCTAATATCATTATCCTCGTTTTTCTGGCGAATACGCCTATGTGGGCGATTGCTGGGCTCCTTATTGTCATCTCTACCTATATCACCTTAAATGGGGTGAATGCCATATTTCGAACGGGAATTGTGCTTGCCCTTTTATTTCTTCCTTTGATCCTATTCACAATTTTTATATCGTTTCAGAATGTGGATTATCATTACTTGTTTCCGTTATTTCATATCGATTTTTCATTTATTACGAAGCAGGCTTATCTTTACAGCTTTTCTGCATTTGCCGCAGGCTTTCTGTTTCTTGGTTTCGTGCAGCCGTATTTTTCCTTTAGCCGAAAAAAAGTAATGATTACCTTGGTGGCGCTCGTTCCTTTTATGTTTCTGTCTGTCTACCTGCCCCTTCTAACCTTCGGACAGTCTACCGCCTCTACCTTTAAATTTCCCTTCGTTATGCTTGTCAGTACCATCCATATCAATTGGTTGATGTTTGACAGAGTGACGATATTTTTGCTGCTGAGCCTAATTACATTCACGATGCTGACTATCTCCTTGCTGCTGTGGGAAGTCAGTTGTATTTTAAATCGAGCCATGCCGAAAGTGAAATTAAACTATTTTGTTATCGCAGTAGCTGCGGTCATTTATAGTTGCAGCATGCTGGTTTCTAATTGGGATACCCTTCAGGCGGTTAGGCTGTGGAATGTGGTGTTCCGATTTTTTGTATTGTTCGCGATTCCTTTTTCCATTTTATTTATAGGGCTTCGTTCCAAAAGGATGTATAAAGATGAGAGTGTTTAAAACGTTAATCGCCATCAGCCTTGCTCTCTCCCTAAGCGGATGCTGGGATAATCGAGATATCAACCACAGGGCATTGCCGATTGTAATGGGAGTAAAGAAAAAAAACGACGAATACTGTTTCTATTTACAAATTCCTGTACCAAACGGGAATACGACAAAAATTAAAATTGTATTCGAATCAGGGAAAACGATTAATCATGCCGTGGATAAAATCAGTGCGAATCTGGAGGAGCATGTAGATTTGCTTCACGTGAAGGTTATTCTGTTAGATAAGATATACGCCCAGGAGGGCATGGATGACATAATCGCTGATTTTATGAGAGAGCGTGACGTATCATCCAAGTCGCTTATCGCGATTTGCGATGAAGACATGGGGCATTTTTTTGCAAATGTGACGAAAAATATAGATCCTCAAGGGATGGCGCTCTATGACTTTTTCGAGAGAAATGCTGGGTGGAATCCACAAATTGCGCTGACTCGGGTGTGGGAGATATATAGAAGCATTCATTCCTACACGCGTGATGTAACGGTTCCGATCATTCGGTCGGGGACAAACACCGTCGTGCAGCATGTTGGCTCAGCGGTAATCAAAAATGGGAAAATGGTTGCGCAGATCAGCATGGATGAGACGTTGTTGTTCAACGCCTTCAATAGCGAAAGCACGCAGGGGACAATTGAAGTCAGCAATCATGCAAGCGTGCTAATCACCAGCAATTCGATAACGAACAAAAGCTTGATGAGCAACGATGTGCCGATTTTGAAAAGCAAAATTAAATTAAAGGTCGTTTTTTTGGAGACGAAAGGAAAGCCTACGAGTGAGATGATCAAGAATGAGCTTGAAGGCATGTTGGAAAAACGATTTGATCTGATGTTTGCCAAGATTCAAGCGAGCGGAGCGGATATTTTGGGGACAGGCCAATATTTCAGAAATAAAATACCAAGGGCAAAGCTGAAAAATTGGCGAACGCAATATTATCCCAAGCTTAAGCTGGAGCTTCAAGTCGATGCGACCATTGAAAGTACAGGGTTTCTAAATATGCTGTAATTCCGAATAATCGGAACGAACAGCGACAAAGGGCACGGCTTATAAAAAAACAAATAGAACCTTTGTCATATTCACAGGAATTTGATACAATTCACAAGTCAACACCTTACAATTTCATAGATTAGCTAGTATGGTGCTGCAATTTTATTGCAGCTTAATAGGGAAGTTCGGTCAAAGTCCGACGCGGTCCCGCCACTGTATCGCAGAGCTGACTATCATTAATCCACTGTTCGAATGGGACGGGAAGGAGATAGCTGAAGCTATGAAGCGAAGCCAGGAGACCTGCCATATAAGCGCTCTATATTTTCTCACGAGGATGGGAGGGAGATGTTATTCGTGCTGCGGCAATAGGGGAATCTCTGTGCCATGCTCCGAATGTAACAGCCCAAACATCTTTCCAGAAAGCGGAAAGATGTTTTTTTGTTGTCAAAAAAGGAACGAGAGGGAGAGAATACATTGCTATCTTTTAAAAACTTCATGAAAAAAAGCTTGCCCGCCATTATTAGTTTTCTATTAGTATTTACTTTATTTGCACCGCAGGCCAGTCATGCGGCAGATCATTCCGCGAATTCTTCATTAAATGGAATGATCGACAAAACGGTTAACCTTTATAAAAAACAAAGTCAGACTTTAGAATCATGGTGGCAAATCGTTGCGTTATGGGGTGCAGGACAAGACCTTGATGACGGCAGTTGGAAGCTTCCTAGCTGGAAGACTTTAGAGCCGAAAGGCGACGAGGCATTGGAGCCTAATGCTGGCGGAACCGAGCATATCCGATATATTTATTCCTTGCTCGCGATGGGAGAAGACCCTGCTCACGCATGGCAAACGGATCGTAATTTGTATGCGGAGCTGGCAGCACAGCAAAATTCAGGCACGGGTGCATTTGCAGGTACGCTGAACAAGCATATGTGGGCGATTCATGCGCTCGACACAGGTGCGAAGCTCGGCAGCAACGTAGGAACTTGGGATTCGGCAGCAAAGAAGAAGGCAGTAGACTATTTGCTTAGCAAGCAGCTGTCAGATGGCGGCTTTGCTTTCTTCGGCAACACGTCTGAGCCAGATATGACGGGGATGGGGCTGCTTGCGCTCGGAAATTACCAGAGCGATAGCGCTGTTCAGCAGGCGATTGTAAAAATAAAAGCCTATCTAAAAACGAAGCAGCTAAACCAAGAAAATATAATGTTCGGCGACAATTCGAACAGCATGTCCGCTGCCGTATCGGGATTGACTGCAATTAGCGAGGATGTATTGTCTGATACTTGGGCTGCCAACGGCAAAACCGTTCTTGATACATATTCCTTGCTTCAGCTTGAGGATGGATCATTTAAATGGAAAGCTAACGAAACGAATGGCGATTCTATGGCAACGGAACAAGGCCTTATTGCGCTAATCGATATTAAAAATCAGAAAGCCGTATGGCATCGCTTTGGCGATGAAATCAAACTGCCCGTTCAGGTTAACGTTCAGGTCAACGTACAGGTTGACGGCAAATCGGGGGATATTTATACCAAGCAGCCGGTAACCGTTACACAAATAAAAAATCCAACGGCGTTAGATGCTCTTAAGCATGCTCTGGATACTGCGAATCCTTCCATTGCATACGATATTGTAAACAGCAGCTACGGTCCTTATGTGAAAGGGATTGCAGGAGAAGAAGCCGGCTCCCTGGGCGGCTGGGATGGCTGGATGTATGAAGTAAACGGCGTCGAGGCAACTGTAGGAGCGAGTACCTATAAGCTCAAAGCGAATGATGAGGTTCGGTTCTATTATAGCCGTTACCCTGATATTTCGTCTCCAACAGTGTTTGACGACAGTTCATCAAATCCAAATGTAGATATAACACTCGTTGGGGATGAGTTCAGCAAAGGCGCTGTAGCAGCCGGCAACTGGTCAATCAATACCGAGAAATCAGGTCTATCAATCGGTTCGATTGTGAAAGAAAGCAATCAGAAGATTAAGCTCAATTTGACAGGAAAAGCTACGGACGAGCCTATCACGATCAAAGCATTAGCAGGAGCATTAATTGGTCAAGCGGAAAGTAATTCAATTTCCGTTGCTGTTCCCGTACCTGTGTATGTCACCGCTATGCTTCAAGTAGATGGCCTAACCGGGTCTGTCTATGGTGAACATGCAGTAAGGGTTAAGAGCACCAATAAGCCTGCAACTGCATTAGATGCGCTAAAGCAAGGACTTGATCAAGCCAATCCGAAGATTAGCTACAAAATTGTAAATAGCAGCTTCGGGCCTTATGTGTCAACAATTGACGGGCTAGCAGCCGGCAGCCTTGGCGGCTGGGATGGCTGGATGTATGAAGTGAACGGGAAGTCGCCGCAAGTGGGCGCAGGCGCATATGAGCTTAAAGAAAATGATAAGGTTCGTTTCTATTACAGCACATACCCGGCAATCTCGACAGAATCAAAGATTGCAAGTGGTGCTTTGAATCCATCCATTGTCGTGAAGCTTGTTGGAGATAAGTTCACCAGTAAGGCAGCAACTAGCAGCAATTGGACGATTGACACAGGCCATACAGAGCTTGCGGTTAACTCACTTAATGGAGAAGGAAACCAAACAACGATTTCGTTTACAGGAACGGCAAAAGGCGGCACTATAGCGATTAAAGCGCTTGGAGCAGCGCTTGTCGGCGGCAACGATAGTGAATCAATCACGGTTGCTGTACCGCGCATTGTTAGTGAGACAACGGATCAAGCAATTGCCATCAATAAGAACGAAACAGAGGTAGTCGTTGGATCAGCGGGCGAGGGTCAAGTCACTAACAATGTAACCCTTAACTTTGAAACGACAGCATTGCCAAAAGTAACAGCAACACGCGGAAACACCGTGCTTGAGATTCCAGCCTCTACGGAAGTAACAACGTCGACTTGGGACAAAGCGCTTGAGCTTCCGAAAAATTTAAGCACAGCTGAATCCGGCTTGACTAACAAGCTGGATGCGGCTTTGTCAGCTGGCAATAAGAAAGTAGAGTCCATCGCCGTTCGGATCAAAGCTGGCGGTCCCGAAAAAATTCAATTTAACCAGCATGTTGCGATTACCATTAAAGGACAAGGCGACAAGGAAGCTGGCTTCATAGATCAAGCAGGCGTATTCACGCCTATCAAGAAATATTCGGATTCATCCGTCCATACGGATGAGGTGTATGCTTATAACCAAAATGGCGATTTGGTCATTCAAACGAAGCATTTCACTGAATTTTTGGCTTTCAAAACAACTTCAACATCATTGCCATTGCCTGGCGGCAGCGGTCCTGCGCCTGTTGCCGATAAGGTAACGTTATCCGTTGAGAAGCGATCGATAAATGAAGGAGACTTTATTGCTCCTGCAGCCGTAACGATTCAGGCAGGCGATACTGCTTTTACCGTTCTGAAACGTGCGCTGGACGATAAAAGCTTGAAGCTCGATTATTCGGGTTCAGGAGCCAGCATTTATGTGAAGGGCATTGGCGGACTTAAGGAAATGGATAATGCTTATGGAAGCGGCAGCGGCTGGATGTATTCCGTTAACGGAACTTTCCCTAAAGTGAGCGCAGGTAATTATACGCTCAAAAATGGTGACGTTGTTCGCTGGCAGTATACAAAGGATCTCGGCAAAGATATTGGGGCACCTATCGATCCAAATGAAACAGGCGGCCAGAAACCAGGCGAGAAGCCTGGCGAGAAGCCGGAACCATCTACTGCTCCGAAATATACAGATGAAGCAAAAGTTTCAAGCTGGGCGCTTGATGCGGTTACAAAAGCAACTGCTCTTGGCTTTATGCAAGGAACGAGTACAGCAAATCCGACATTCGAGCCTAAGCGTCAGCTGACTCGTGCTGAATTTGCTGCTCTAATGGTCAAATATTCAGGAGCTGAGCCGCTGCTCGCTGATTCCGGATTTACGGATGTCGGCAAGCAAAATTGGTACTACGGTTATGTAGCGGCTGCAAAAGAAAAAGGGTTGATGTCAGGCGTGACAGACACAGCGTTTGCACCTAACGAGCCGATTACAAGGCAGGAAATGGCTGCGGTCATCGTAAGGCTGAAGGGCTTGGCTGATTCCAGTGCGCCGCAGGCTGCAATCAAAGATCGTGATGCCGTATCGGCGTGGGCCGTTCCTTATGTGAATGCTGCTTATCAGAAAGGTCTGATGACGGGCGATAACGGGTCATTTAATCCACAAGCTCTTGTAACAAGAGAAATGGCTGCCGTTGCGATTATTCGACTGCATGAATTGAAAGCATAATTGGACAATAAGCTGTCTCATAGGCTAATCATTAGCTGTGGGACAGCTGTTTTCTTGAAAAGGATGTGTTTTTAAGGAATGAAGGCTAAATCCGTTTCGTATAGATGGTTCAAACAATTGCTCTGCAGCGCATTAGTTGTTTCCGTTATTTGCTCGGCTCTATTGCCGATGCAGCATGCGGCTGCAGCGGAGGACTTAGACGTCAGCAGCGAAATAAAGGCAGCCGCCGAGCAAATGATGAAGAACGGCACAATCAGCGATTGGGAAGCGGTCGCTTTATATCGCTCCGATAATCAGGTGCCGGCAAGCTATTTGAGCCAATTGACCGCTTATTTGAAAGAGAATAATGGCGAGTTCCGAAAGGTAACCGATTATGAACGATTCGCTCTTGCTATTCGAGCAGCCGGTCAGGATGCTGCAGCCTTCGCTGGCTACAATCTCATTCAAAGCATTTATAATCATGCGAGAATGACGAGTCAGGGGACAAATGGACCGATATTTGCATTGATCGCTTTGGATAGCGGCTGCTATGAGGTTCCGGCAAATGCGTTATGGCCGCGTGTGAAGCTAGTTGATTGGCTCATCAAACAGCAAAACACCAGCGGTGCATTTCCGCTTTCAGAAAAAGGCGAGGACAATTTGGATATTACAGCTATGGCGATTACTGCACTTTCCTCCTATAAGGCGCAAGCAAGCGTGAAGAACGCAATCGACAAATCCGTAAAATGGCTGTCAGCCCAGCAGCAGGAAGACGGAGGCTACACAGCATATGGCGAATCAAACAGCGAGAGCGTCTCGCAAGTTATGATTGCACTGGCTTCCGCAGGCATAAGCCCGATGGATGCCAGCTTTGTGAAAAAGAACGGAAACCTGCTCACGAATTTGCTCAGCTTCCGTCAAGCAGATGGCGGCTTTGCGCATATGGTCGGTCAGCCTGCCAATGAAATCGCTACAGAGCAAGCGTTGATGGCTCTGGTCTCTTACGACCGATTCATGAAGCAGAAGCCCTCCCTATTCAACATATCCGCTGACACAGCCGTTTCTGGCGTGAAGCAAAGCTTTGTCGATAACAGCCATATTTCAGCTTGGGCCTATGATGCGGTGTACCGGGTATTCGATGCAAAAATGATGGTAGGGGTTAGCGGCTCAGAGCTTCGCTTTGATCCCAAAAAGCAGATGACAAGAGCAGAATTCGCAACGCTGCTCATTAATCTGCTGGATGAAGCACCTTCCAATGATGCTTCTACAGTGTTCAAGGATGTTTTGCCGGGCGCCTGGCATTACGGAGCGATTATGCGTGCGAAGGAGCTAGGCTTCATCCAAGGAATTTCGGTCGATACGTTTAAGCCGAATCAGGCTGTATCCAGGCAGGACATGGCGATCATGATCGCCAAAGCGTTCAAGCTCAAAGGCGGCACAGAGCCATTGCCCTTCCAGGATGCGAATGCCATACATGAAGGCGCAAAGGCTTATGTCAGTGCCGTTTATTCAAACGGACTGATGCAAGGCGCGGACGGGAGATTTGTTCCGAAAGCAGCGGTGACGAGAGAGATGGCCGCTGTAGTAGCCGATAAGCTGCTTCAACTGCCTGCGGCTTAATTGCATAAAGCGGAACGAGTGAGCGAGTTGCTCTCTTGTTCCGATTTTTTTTATAGAAATGTGTAGGAGCTGGGAACCAATTCCTTTACAGCGAACATATTTTCATTATTTGTTCTTTATAAAGAATAAATAGAATGGTATATTTAATTGGTGAAAGGGCGGAAATTCAATCTTTCTCGGCATCTGATTATTTCGACAAAAACGAGGAGGTCAAAGTGAATATTTTAAAGCTAGCGTTGGTATTTCTGCTTGGCATGCAGATATCGCTGCTGTCTAAGGACAGCATTCAAGCGGCTGCTGCTGCATCAGATTCAAAAGAGTACTATTTGATTGAGCTTGCAAAGTTTGGCATACATAAGGACGGAACCCATCCGATTGAGACGACCAAGGGTATTAATAACGCGCTGCAATGGGCAGCGCAAAATGGGAAAACGACAACCTCGCTCCCGCCCGGAAAATATTTGATCGATAAAAACAGCCGCATCAATATGGTTAGCAATATGATATTCGATCTGCCTATGGATGCCGTAATCAAGAAGGAAACAAACGGCAAAGAGAGCTACCAGCTTATGTATTTGGGTTATCTGGTCCAAAATGTAACGCTGAGGGGCGGAACGTATGTCGGGGATAAAGATACGCATGATTTTTCCAAAAAAGACCATAAGTACAGCGCGGGGACACATGAAAGCGGGTATGGCATTATTACGCAAGGCGCAACGAATGTGACGATTGATGGTGTCAAAGCGATTAATTTTACAGGTGACGGCCTAGCTCTCGGCGGATATGGAGCGATGATAAAGGATTTGTACGAAGGGCAGTTTGTTAACGGCGAATTTGATGACAAGGGAAAAAATATTTCTAATCCAAAGAAGATTAGAACGAAGGAGCCTCTAAACTTCTCGCATACTATTTTCAAAACGGAAAATTCATTTGAATTATCCAATAACATTAAGCTGCCCAGGGCATTTGATATCTTCTTCTATAGTGCGAACGGTTCATTTATTACGAAGAAGGCTAATGTGAAGGCAAGAGATATTATTCAAATTCCGGAAGGAGCTGCCAAGTTCCATCTTGTCTTCGATCAGGCGACCAAGAAAGCCGCTTATGTGGAATTTTGGCACCGAAAGGTTACAAGCAACGTGGTTGTTCAAAATTCGGAATTTGCTTTTAACCGAAGACAGGGCATAACGGTTGGCGGAGCGAATCAGGTGCTGATTACAAATAATTCGCTGCATGATATAAAGGGTACGATGCCTCAGGCAGGCATTGATCTTGAGGGCGGCTTTGGCGAAAATGGGCATCGCAACAGCAACATTACGATTAAGAGCAATAAATTTTACAATAACGCTTCTTACGATGTCATTCTCTATGACGGAACCGACGCTATTGTAGAGGACAATCACCTTGCGTCAAAAGGCGCGATTGGTCTGGCGATATCCGATCCCTTTAAAGGAGCGCTTGTCAAAAACAACCACTTTGACGGCTCGCGGATCATTGCTGCTCATGACGCGACGTTTATCGACAACAAGATGAATGACTCCTATACGACATTTGACGGGCCTAATATTAAAATAGACGGACTAACGTTAACGGATTCGATGTTCGCTATTAGCGCGAAAGTCGCTTTTGGCGTCAGCGCATCCAATATAACGATAAATAACAACAATAAGAGTGATTCAGGCTTATCCGTATGGGGGAAGCCGGTCCATCTCAAGGATATTACCATTAACGGTCAAGGCAAGCTTCGGGTATTGTCAGGCGGAGCTGCAGAAGGCTCGATTTTTGATAATCTGAAGGTAATCGGCTATAACACGACCTATGGCTTGTCGCTGCCTCCCGGTACGTATAACAATTGTGTTTTCGAAGGCGCTGAAGGAACCGGAAAATACGGCTCGATCAGCATTTCGCTCGGCAGCAAATATGTATTTGACAAATGCTCTTTTAAATCACCGTCGAACCTAAGCACATTCTTGCTCGGCGAGCATCCAAAGCTTGATCTTACGATCAAAAATTCGAATTTCGAGCTGCTTGGCAATACGCAGGCGATAAGTATTCAAGCGGCCCAAAACGTGCTATTGGAAAATAATACGATTACAGCAAATAAAATAACGTCCGATAAGACGGAGATTATACGAATCAACGATCTCTGGAAGCGCAATGAGCGGCATGATGTCCTTAAAGCAGCAATAAGTGGCAATACAATTACTACGAATATGGCTGCGATCGGCATTGCGACGCTGTATGCTGGGACTGGAGCGCCGGCGTATACGATTGAGAACAACACGCTGTACACGTCAAAGCTGCTGGTTAAAAACAATGATATCGTAAAGAACAACAATTTAAAATAGCAGAGTATTCATGGAAGAAGCCCTGACGATTGATCGTCAGGGCTTCTCCTATTGTGGCTTAGACAGTCACATAAACGGTTCTAATTATGGCGAATACGTGTTGCCATTCTCATCAATGTAGACCGACTTTACGATGGTGCGGCGGTATTTGAAGCCTTCATCGGTTTCGCCTTCAATCTCTGCGGTAACGGTATAGACGCCGCTGCCTTCGGAGGCAGGAATGACAACCTCATCCGTTGCGGATAGAGACTCCTGCTGCTGTACACGTTTGGATTGATTTTGCTTGCGTTGATATTTGCCAGACTTATCGTCCTTACCGTTCACAAAGTCAACCTTGTACCTCACTGTTGTCTTCTCATCCTTCAGGCCGTCAACGTCAAGCTTCAGCTTCTTGTTATCCCGAACTTTATTAAGCTTTGCAGCTCTCTTGCCATTCGTATCATAGGAAACCGTTAGCAGGTAAGCGCTGGATCCGCTGCTAGCTGCTGACGCTGTCCATTCGCCTGCTGCTGGTCTTGCGATCGTAGCCGTATGATGCCAAGCTCCGTTAAGCACGCCATTATCAGCAGTTGAAGATACACTTGCGCTTTGGATGGAGCCGTCAGGTCCAATAATGTTCAGACTATCGAGTTTTTTGCTGCCGATCCAGTCAATTGTGACGGAGGCTACATTATTTTCGACTGTGAAGACTTCTGATGCTTTTCCGTCAAATTGGCCGCCACGAATGAAGGTTTGGTTCCGCTGCTCTCGCTTTGGAGCCAACGTTTGAACAGTTTGCTCCTTCCCAGCAGCAACTTCATCAAGACTATAGGCGGATTTCGCGGATTGAAGCACTAGATAGGGCTTAATCAATGCAAACATTTTAGCGCCTGTCTTCACACTTGTATGATTCCACTTTCCAATTTTGACCATTCTACCGTTCGGCAGATGAGCGCTGCTAACCGTCACGACGCCGTCATTATCACCATAGTTGGACAAAAATAATCCGCCAAACAGCTGCGAGAGGTCGCCTGATTCATAATCATTTCCAGCGAAGGTGTAAAACTTGTTTTTTTCAACATTCGCATGACTATTCGTAACGGAACGGAAATATTGCATGTAGGAGGTTTGCATGGAGTAGGTTCCCGGATTTTGATAACCGATCAAGTCGGAGAGCCAGCTCGCCCAGCTGCTGTAAGCTAAATCAGCAAGCTGTGAGCCGTTATGAGGACTGCCAAGTGTAATGACGTTGGAGACGTATGGATAAGCATTGTAGTGAACGAGTGCGGTTTGGGTGTCAATGCCGCCTTTACTATGAGCAACAATAACGAGCTTTTTGCCAAAATGATTGCTGATCTCCTTGATTTTCGCTGCCAGAAGCTCGCCATTTGACCACATGTTTTGGGAAGTGCCGGTAATATCATGCAGATTAATAAATGCGGTCTGATAGCCATTATTGTAAGCATACTGGTACATATCATTATTTTGATACCATGTGGAAGCGCTTCCGTTAAGGCCATGTACGAACAGGATGACTGGATTATACGGATTGATTGTAGCAGGATCTGTTCCTTTGCTCCATGCTCCGGCAACGCTGCTGACGTTCGGAGTCGTTATTGCGGCAGCTTGAACCGGGGCAACCAATACACTTAGTGCGAGAATGAGCGTGAACAACAGTGACGGCCATTTTTTCAATTTCATTATTCTCCTCCTTATAGTGAACTACCTTGCTATTATAGACATGAATAGTTTGGGTAAAATTAACTAGGTTTGGATAAATTGTTAATTTGGTGCAAACTTCCACTTGAAAAGAGCTAGCATGTTTTTTCGAGTCGCGCCGATTCGACGCGGGGGTAGGAGCATACGCTATAATAAGAAAAAGGATATCTTGCACAAGCTTCTCGATCCATGCTTTGCTTACAAACATGAGGAATAGGATGAATGACCATGCTTCAGCTATTTGGCAAAAGTATCCGCGACTTTCGCGATACGTATAAGAAACATCTGTTGTTTGAATATTTGTTTATGCTGCTGACGAGCTTTGTCATCATCCCGATTATTTCGTATATTTTCAACCGGATTCTCCGCCTTGTCGGCTCTGGTTCCGTATTGAATGGAGAAGTATACAAAATTGGGCTTAGCTACACGGGGATAGCGGGTTTAATTGCTATTTGTTTAGTGGCAGTGCTGGTGCTGTTTCTCGAATTTGGCGTCGTCATTACGATTGCGCAGCAGCATTATTTTGGCAAGGACGTTCTGATCGCTGATGCGCTGGTAACGACGCTGCGGCAAACGCCTAAGCTATTCGGATTTGGTATTATTCAGCTCTTATTTTTTCTGCTGTTCCTTGTGCCGTTTATCGATTCGCCGCTGTCTTCTTCCTTGTATGCGCAGTTTAATGTTCCGATCTTTTTCAATAGCCGTATCTTGAGCTCTTCCTATATGATGCTGGCTTTATACGGATTATTATTTTTGGCGGGGGTATACGTCATATTGCGTTGGATTTTTGTTTTGCATTTCATTATGATCGAAGATAAATCGATTCGCATGGCGATTAGGAGCAGTCTGTTGTTAACGAAGGGCAAGCGGCTGTCGATCTTTATACAGCTGTTTTTGCTGAATGCGGTAGTATTCTCGCTTGGTTTTATGACGATTTCGGCGGTCGCCTATTTGCCATCCTGGCTTGACATCAATGTGCTAAAAGCGATATCGGATCATTATTCCTTAACACTATCGACTGTCCTTACGTATATGTTCACGCTGATGCTTGTGCCGGTAAATATTATTTTTTTGACGAGGCAGTTTTATCATTTCAACCGCAAGCAGGGCTCTTTCCCAAGAGATCAGCTGCGAATATACAAGAGCCGCTTGGCGGGGCCGATTGAGAAGCGTTTCATGTCATTTCTAAAAGGAAGAACTCGCAAACATATGTTATATTCTTCGATACTGGCTGCGTATTTGGCACTAGCGCTGTTTGTCAGTTATGCGGCTAATGATAATTTGGTTTATGTCAAATGGAATGTGCTGCTGTCTGCTCACCGCGGCGATACGCAAGCTGCACCGGAAAACTCGCTTCGCGCTGTTCGCAGCTCGGTAGAGCAGGGCATCAATGCCGTCGAAATTGACGTTCAGCTGACGAAGGATGGCGTTGTCGTGCTGCATCATGATTTTAATTTGCAGCGGATGACAGGCGTGCCAAAGCGAGTGAACGAGCTGACCTATGATGAGCTTGCAACGCTGAGCCTTGGCAAGGGTGGCAATATATTAGGGGAAATTGACCGGATTCCGATGCTTGCCGAGGTACTTGCCGAAGTGCAGGGGCAGGCAAAGCTTATTGTTGATCTTAAGCCTTACGGCCCCGGCGAGGAGCTGGCTGGACAGGTCGTTTCCCTGATTGAACAGTTCGATATGGTGCAGGATGTCTATATTCAGTCGTTCGACCGTCAGACGCTGCAGCAAATTAGGAAGTTGAATCCGGACATCAAGATCGGACAAATTCTATATTTCGCAATTGGCGATCTCTCGACGCTCGATGTTGATTTCTATACGATCGAGCAGGTGATGCTGACGGAGCAGCTCGTAGAGCGCGCGCATAAAAAAGGCCGTGAGGTGTGGGTGTGGACGGTCAACAGCGAGCGCAATTTGAAAGAGGTGCTCAAATTCGAAATCGATGGCATCATTACCGATTATCCTTCACGCGCACACAATATGGTTGAGCTTAATTTATAGCAGGCGTGGGGCAAAGGGGCGGATAAGCATGACTCAAATTGAAAAATACAAAGCGTACATCATGTCGCTTCCGCCTGGAAGCTTGTCCAAGGAGCAGCTGTTCGTGGAAGAACTGCTCCTGCAAGAGCATCAGGATATGTCCATTTATTACGTGCCGTACGAGTATGTGAACGAGCATGCTAAAGTGATGATCATTGGCATTACGCCGGGCTTCACCCAGATGGAGGTTGCGATTCGTTGCGCGCGCGAGGATCTGCTGGGGGGAGTGCCGATCGATCAAATCGATCGGAGGGCGAAGAAGCTCGCCAGCTTCGCGGGCTCGATGAGAAAAAATTTGATCGAGATGCTGGATCAAATCGAGCTGCCTGCTGCCATTGGGCTTGCTGGCAGCGCGTCCTTATTTGAAGAGCATAGTGATCTGCTTCATACGACCTCCGCTATTCGCTATCCTGTGTTCGTGCATGGCAAAAACTATACGGGTCATAGCCCGCCTATATTAAAATCGGAGATGCTGTACCGCTATGCGGAAGGCATTCTGCTTCCGGAATTGCTGGCGGTGAAGGATTCGCTGATCATTCCGCTTGGCAAGTCGGTTTCAGAGGTGGTACAAGCCTTTGTGGATAAAGGCTTGGTCAGCAACGAGCGCTGCTTGTTCGATATGCCGCATCCTTCAGGAGCGAACGGCCACCGGAAAAAACAATTTGAGCTTAACAGGTCTAATATGCAGCAGCAGGTCTGGAAATGGTTCAGCCGCTAAAGGCTGCGACAGAGAGGAGTGATACGTGATGCACAGCAAACAGGTTCGCTTCATTACTGCCTTCGCCTTCCTTGCCTGTCTCTTATGGCTATTTGGATTAGGCTGGTCGGTTAAGGATTACTTGCTCGGATCCAAATCCGCGGCATCTTTACCGTCCGCATCGGAGCAGACGCTCATTCCATCTGACGAGCTGAAAATCGTCGCTCTGGGGGATTCGTTAACGAGAGGCACCGGCGATATCGAGGGTAAAGGCTACGTAGGCTATGTGAGCGATCAGTTGAAGCAGGACGGCATGGAAATCTCCTTAATTAATTTAGGCATTAAGGGACTTGTTTCGTCGCAGCTGGCGGAGCAAATGAAGGAGAAGGAGATCAAGCGTCAAATTGGACAAGCTGATGTTATTCTGATGACGATTGGCGGCAATGACCTATTCCTTGGCGGACAGACGCTTTCGGATCTTTCCGAGGCCAGCATCAAGGGGCTGGAGGATGCGTATCTCTCCAACCTAAAAACGATTATATCGGGCATTCGGGCAGTGAATGAGGAAGCGGCCATTTACTTGTTAGGTCTTTACAATCCGTTCAGCGAGCTGCAAAACGGAGAGCTGATGTCGAGCGTCGTAAGAGACTGGAACGCCAAAACGGCGGAGACGCTGGCGCAGTTTAGCAAGGCTGTATTCATACCAACCTATGATCTGTTTCAGCAGAATACAAGCAGCTATTTGTTTACGGACCATTTTCACCCGAATGAAAAAGGGTACCGGTTGATGGCAGAGCGGGCAGCCGCATTGATTGCCGGAGCAGGAGGACAACGATGAGCGACATTACATTATCGGTTCAAGGACTTCGAAAGGTGATCGGCAGGCGCACGATTATTAAGGATTTAAGCTTCGAGCTAAAGCGCGGCGAGGTATTTGGCTTCTTGGGGCCAAATGGGGCAGGCAAAACGACAACGATCCGAATGCTGGTTGGTTTGATAAGGCCGACCTCGGGCACGATTCATATTTGCGGGCTGGACATATCGAAGCATTTTACAAAGGCAATGAGGCATTTGGGCTGTATCGTCGAAAATCCAGAGCTGTATCCGTTCTTAAGCGGAATGGATAATCTTCGCCATTTTGCCGTTATGATTAACGGCATTTCGCAGGAGCGGATCGATGAGGTCGTCCGTTTGGTCGGCATGCAGGATCGAATATACGATAAAGTGAGCACATATTCGCTTGGCATGCGGCAGCGGCTCGGCATAGCGCAGGCGCTGCTAGGCAAGCCGGATGTCCTGATCCTGGATGAGCCTACGAATGGACTTGATCCGTCCGGAATTCGGGAAATGCGCGCTTTTATTCGTTTTTTGGCGGAGGAAGAGGGATTAACGGTGCTTGTCTCCAGCCACTTGCTGCATGAAATTCAGCTGATGTGCGACAGGGTAGCGATTATTACCAAAGGAGAAATCATCCGAGTTGATTCCGTAAACAACCTATTGTCTAGCGAAGAGAGGCTAGTGTGGCGACTGATGCCTCAAGCGTTAGGCTTGTCGATTTTGGAGGAGCTCACAGCTGTCATAAGCTCGGATGAGGATACAGTTACAACAGCCTACATAGAGCAGTCGGTGGGGGAGTGGAACCGCAGGCTCGTGGAAGCGGGAGTAAGCGTGCTGGAGATGAATCGAAGGCTGCCGGCGCTCGAAGACTTATTCCTTGAGCTGACAGGAGGCGAATCGATTGATTAATCTCGTTCAAAATGAAATGACGAAGCTGATCGGCAAACGCCGATTTATCATTATTTCAATTATTATCGTCGTCCTGCTCTCCATGTTCTCGTATGCGCAGGTGAAACAGTCAGAGTCGACAAGGGAGCGATTGGGCACGGTCGATTGGCGCGCCGAGCTGCAGCAGCAAATCGTCGATATGCAGAACAGGCTGAGCAGCGCAGGGCAATGGCGCGAGCAAATTCAGATTCAGTTCAAGCAATCGCAATACTATTTGGATCATGACGTCAATCCTTCCGAGCCGGGAGCGCCAACCTTTATTAGAGGGTTCGTTCAAAATTCAGCAGAGCTGTTTCTGCCGCTCTTGGTCATGATCATCGCGGTTGATCTTGTCTCATCGGAGCGGAGCATGGGAACGATTAAGCTGCTGCTTACAAGGCCGGTGAGCCGCTTTAACATTTTGCTCAGCAAATATATCGCCCTTATTTTATCCGTTTCGCTCGTCATCTTTCTGTTCGGCTCGCTATCCTACTTCATCTCTGCGATTATGTTCGGCAACGCGGGCTGGTCGGCCCCCGTATTGACCGGCTTCTCCACGCATGGAGGCGAGCTCGACATTTCGGGCGTCCGCCTCGTATCGCAGTGGCAGTATATCATTCAGCAATTTGGACTCGCGTGGTTTATTTCATTGGTCGTAGGAACTTTATCCTTCATGCTGTCCATCCTGATGAGAAGCAGCGCTGCGGGTATGGGAACGATGCTCGCCTGCCTGATTTCGGGGGCGATTTTAAGCAATATGGTATCGTCATGGGATTCGGCCAAATATTTGTTTATGGTCAATCTTGGATTGATGGACTACATCAGCGGATCGGCTCCGCCAATCGAGGGAATGACGCTGGGCTTCTCGCTTGCGGTGCTTGCAGCATGGATGGTCGGCTCGCTGCTCGTCTCGTTTGCGGTGTTTATGAGGAAGGATATCTATTAATCGGCGCGAGGTTCGAACGTCTTGTCTTAAAATCAATCCCTCTGCATATGCATGTAGTAGAAGAGGAGCGTGATGGCCATGGACAAGACTGTGCGAAGATATTATCAGCAAAAGCAAAAGCAAAAAGAGATAGAGCAGGAGTTATCCGAGCTGCGCAGTGAAATTATGACTTATTTTACAGAGCAGGGCGTTAATGAATTGGAGATTGGAAGCCACAAGGTCAAAATTGTCGTGCAGGAGCGCAAAGAGTATGACGACACCAAGCTATTCGAGGCGCTGCCGGACCCGGAGCTGTGGCGGCTGTTATCGAAGCCTGATGCTTCCAAAATTACGAGCCTGGTCAAGCTGAATGTCATTTCGGAGGAAAAGCTGAAGGATACCTTCTCCACGAAGACGGTAAAGCTGCTTCAGGTGGACAAAAAGTAAGCAAGGGCAGAGCTTCTATGCGCGGTGTTGTGCGTGGAAGCTCTATTTGTTGGGCGAGGATGTACGAACAATGGTGTAGAGAGATAAAGAAGGGGGCTGTCCCAAAAATGTTCGCTCGGAATGGGAACACACCGATTAATAAGCGAAGGGAACTCTTAACCCACTGCTAGGTGGGGACGAGGTCCTTTTTTTATTCCAATCATTCAATATAAAGTGGAGCATAAAGGCTTTTTCGCTTATTCTAGCGCTCATTGTTCTAATTCATAAGTTAGAAATAAAAAGAAGCCCCAAATTATTTCATTTTTGTGGAATTAGCAGGAAGAGCTCCTTCTATTTTCCTCTTGAGATGACAGATCGATCTTTTAGCTGGAAAAACTCCTGTTAATCGGCTCATTTTCACCGAAAAAGGGTCAAAAGCGAGAAATTAACGGGAGAAAATCCATTTAAACCTGACTTTCGCTCAAAAACACTTGAAATAACGGGAGTTTTTCCCGTTAATGCTGACACTAGAGGTCGCAGCCCCATTCCCAGCACATCAATCGCAAGTGCAGCTGCATAATAGGGTTAAGACGGGAGAGTGAATCGTATAACCAGCATCCTCAACCGTTTTTCTTGATTGTAATAAAGAATTAAAGTGAAGCAATAGGCAATAGGTCACTAAGGCCGCGTGAAACCCTTCAAGAAGGATCAGCGTCAATACCTTTCCCGGCTCACGAAAGGAACTGGCTTGAAAGTGTATTCGGGCAGATAAAGAATAATCGGATTCCGCCGATTCCTGCTTCGTGGCTTGCCAAAAGTAAGCTCGCCCATAAGCTCATGAAGCAAGCAACCATAGACCAGAATAGAAAAATAGCGGTACAGGAATAGCCTCCTGTACCGCTATTTTTCATGGTTTTCCAACATTGCCGTTCAAAGCGAACGATCTCTCCAGTGAGCTTACTATTTTTGAGACAGCCGCTTTTGCTGTTCCCGCAGTAAAAAACGACAACTGAGCCAAAGTTTTTCCATACCGCAGTCTATATTTGAAATCTATACTGAGGTGGAATCGTTAGCTGAAGGAGGAACAAAGCGGCATGCGGTATGCAAACGGCAAGGTGAGTGAGATTCAAATTGCTTATATCGGCGGCGGGTCGATGTATTGGGCCAAAAACTTGATCGCGGATCTGGCGCTGGAGGAGCAGCTGTCGGGTACGATCCGATTATATGATTTGGATTATAGCAAAGCGAAAAATAACGAGAAGCTCGGAAACTCGGTATCTTCTTATGAGGATGCGAAATCGAAATGGAAATACGAAGCGTACGAGACGCTGAAGGAAGCTTTGACAGGAGCGGATTTTGTTTTTATCTCAATTCTTCCCGGCACTTTCGCAGAGATGGCAGTCGACGTCCATGAGCCGGAGAAATATGGCATTTATCAGCCCGTCGGCGATACGACGGGGCCGGGTGGACTGATCCGGGCGCTGCGAACGATACCGATGTATGTGGAATTCGCGGAAGCGATCGAGCGCCATGCGCCGGATGCTTGGGTATTCAACTACACGAATCCGATGACGCTGTGTACGCGAACGCTGTTTGAGGTGTTTCCCAAAATCAAGGCGTTTGGCTGCTGCCACGAAATATTCGGAACGCAAGGTCTGTTGATCCGGATGCTGCAAAATATGGAAGGCATAGAAGGCGTGCAGCGCGATGATATTCAGGTCAACGTGCTGGGCATTAACCATTTTACATGGATTGATAAAGCGACCTACCGAAATGTTGATCTGTTCCCCTTGTATAGACAGTTTGTTGACAAATATTACGAAGAAGGCTTCGAGACGAGCAAAAACGGTTGGCGGACGAATACATATACTGCAGCGAACCGCGTGAAGTTTGATTTGTTCCGCAGATACGGACTGATCGCAGCTGCAGGCGACCGACATCTTGCCGAGTTTATGCCGCCGTGGTACGTGAAGGATAAGGAGACGGTTGCTTCATGGATGTTCGGTCTCACTACAGTGCCTAGTCGCGCCCTGAAAAACGAAGCTGCAGCCGCGTATTACGCGAGGCTGATCAGCGGCGAGGAGAAACTGCCGCTTAAGGCGTCCGGCGAGGAAGAGGTTCGCCAGCTAAAGGGGCTGCTTGGCCTTCAGCCATTTGTCACCAATGTGAATTTGCCGAACGTCGGTCAAATGAAGGGCATTCCGCTTGGAGCGGTCGTGGAGACGAATGCCGCGTTCTCCGGCAACAGCCTGCTTCCCGTACAGGCAGGCGAGCTGCCTGTGGAAGTGAATGCGCTTGTACTTCGGCATGTGATGAATCAAGAAACCATTCTGAAAGCAGCGCTTAACCGTGACAAGAGCTTGGCCTTCCATGCCTTTGTCAACGACCCGCTCGTTGCGATTGGCATTAACGAAGCGGAGCAGCTGTTCGATACGATGATGTTGCAAACCAAATCTTATTTGCAGGGGTGGAATCTATGACAACTTATTATGCTGCCGATAATCGCTACGAGACGATGACCTATAACCGATGTGGCAATAGCGGGCTGAAGCTGCCCGCCATCTCGCTTGGACTGTGGCATAATTTTGGCGGTATCGATGCGCTGGAGAACGGAAGGAAAATTTTGCACCGCGCTTTCGATCTCGGTATTACACACTTTGATCTCGCAAATAATTATGGTCCGCCACCAGGCTCGGCGGAGGAGACGTTCGGCAGCATTTGGAAACGCGACTTCGCCGGCTACCGTGACGAGATGATCGTCGCCACGAAGGCTGGATACACAATGTGGCCCGGTCCGTATGGCGAGCGCGGCTCTAGAAAAAGCATGCTTGCGAGCTTGGATCAGAGCCTAACGCGCATGAATATGGAATACGTCGATATTTTTTATTCGCACCGATTTGATGCGGAAACGCCGCTTGAGGAAACGATGGGCGCGCTCGATCAGGCGGTTCGCCAAGGGAAAGCGCTGTATGTGGGCATCTCCAATTATGGGCCTGAGCAGACCAAGCAAGCAGCAGCGATTCTTCGACGTCTAGGCACGCCTTGTCTCATTCATCAGTCGCACTATTCGATGTATGAGCGAAGATTGGAGCAAGGCTTGCAGGAAGCGCTGGAGCAGGAGGGCATTGGAACGATTGCTTATAGTCCGCTTGCAAGGGGGCTGCTGACCGATCGGTACTTGAAGGAAATCCCCGCAGATTCACGGGCGGCAGGAACGAGCACCTTCTTGAAGCGAGAGGACATAACGGAGGAGAAGCTGTCGAAGTCACGCGAGCTGAACAGGATGGCGGAGGAGCGCGGGCAGTCGCTCGCCCAGATGGCGGTTGCGTGGGTATTGCGGCAGGGCCGCGTCGCATCGGCTTTGATCGGAGTCAGCAAGGCAGAGCAGATCGACGATATCGCAAGCTCGCTAAGACAGCTTGATTTCAGCAATGAAGAATTGAACCAAATCGAGCGAATTCTGGGAGGTCAGGCGCAATGATCCGTGCGAGATTAAGCGAGCTGACAAAGAATGATCATTCTGCTGGACACTTTCTAGGTGACTTGCTGCCCGGCGCTTATCTGTCGTCAGGCGGACTTTCATTTGCTAAGCGCGGCGACCGCAGCCATACGAATGATGGTCCGGACGGCAGAGATTATCATGTTCATCGCGACCGGGAAGCGTTCATTATTTTGCAAGGAACAGGAACGATGGAAATTGATGGTCAGCATCATCCTGTTGCTGCTGGCGATATCATTATCGTCGAGCCGGGGGAGGATCATCATCTTTGTTCGAGCGAGGAGGACCCGATCGTTACGGTCTGGTGCCACGCCGGAGAGAATCGCCATCTCAATCAAACCTAGGAGGAATGCGGCTTGATTACGGTATCAACTAAAAAGCATCAATTTATGCTGGAGTGTGAAGGCGAGGAAAATGCGGATAACCGATTCCATATCTCCTTAACCTCGGAGAACAAGGGAGAAGGCATTGCGCTGATTCGGCTAATCATGAAGGCGGAGCGGGAGCTTAAGCCGCCAGCCTTGACGCTGCGCTGGCATCATCCGGCTGATGATATTCAAGTAAGCTGGCATCCTGCACAGGACCGGAACAAGAGCTTTAAGGCGGATTGGATGCGCAATCTGCGCGCTAATGCCGCTACGTCTGCTCCTGTATATTCGCTGTTCAATATAAACGGAAACAACCGGCTGACATTTGCCTTCTCGGACGCTCTGCATACGACCCTCTACGCTGGCGGCATTCGCGAGGAGACGGCGGAATTCCAGTGCAGCGTGCAGCTGTTCAAGGAGCCAACTGCGCCGCTTCAATACTACGAGGCAGCGTTGCTTGTGGACACAAGAGACATCCCTTATTACGAAAGTCTGAAGGAAGTGCAGCGCTGGTGGAGCGAGATGCCGGCCTTTAAGCCTGCCGTCGTGCCGGATGAAGCGAAACGTCCCATGTATTCGACTTGGTACAGCATGCATCAGAACGTAACAGCGGCGAGCGTTGAAGCGGAATGCGAGCTCGCCCGTTCACTCGGAATGGATGCTGTTATCGTAGACGATGGCTGGCAGACCGAGGATAATCGCAGAGGGTATGCTTATACAGGCGACTGGGAGCCCTGCGCAAGCAAATTTCCAGATATGGCCGAACATGTGCGTGCGGTACACGCGCTCGGCATGAAGTTCGTGCTCTGGTATGCCGTGCCTTACGTTGGCAAGCATAGCAACGCTTGGGATCGTTTCAAAGACAAACTTGTCCGCTATAACGAGAACAGCAATGCCGGTGTGCTTGATCCGCGGTATCCCGAGGTGCGGGAGTATATTATCAACACCTATGAGAATGCAGTGAGGGACTGGGACTTGGACGGCTTTAAGCTCGACTTCATCGATGCCTTCTATTCCCCTGAATTGCAGCAGCCGTCAATAGCGGAGGGCCGCGATTGCGAGTCTATTCCAGCAGCAGTCGACCGGCTTCTGACCGATTCTTTAACTCGGCTGAGGGCGATGAAGCCGGACATCATGGTTGAGTTTCGCCAGCCATACGTCGGTCCAGCCATGCGCAAATACGGCAATATGTTCCGCGCCTCCGACTGCCCGTACGACGGCATTCAGAACCGTGTCCGCACGCTTGACATCCGTCTTCTATGCGGCGATACCGCTGCTCATGCCGATATGGTGATGTGGCATCCAGAGGAGCCTGTGGAGAGTGCGGCGCTGCAGCTGGTCAATCTGCTGTTCTCCGTGCCGCAAATCTCGATGACGCTGCAGTCGCTGCCAGAAGAGCATCGACACATGCTGCGATATTGGCTCGGATTTTGGACGGAGCATCGGGATGTACTGCTGGATGGGGATCTGTCGCCTGCGAGTCCAGAGCTTCTCTATCCGGTTGTGCAGGCAGCCAAGGGAGGCAAAACGATCATTGCCACCTATCACGATACGATTATTGCGCTTGCAAGAACGCAGGAAGCTGGAGCGTCACAGGAGTGGATCATCGTGAACGGCAGGTTGAAGGAAGGGGTTTTCGCGGAGGTGGCGGATTCGCTTGGGAGCGCGAAAGTCATTATTAAAAATTGCTGCGGCAATGTCGTCAGCGAGCAGCTTATCGAGCTCGGGACGGGACTGCACAAGCTGTCGATTCCGCCGTCGGGAACTGCCGCGATTCGAATCGAATCGTCGTAAAAAAACACAAGTTGTCTCTAAGTTACACCATGGCTGCCCTCCTATTTCGCAGCTATGATGGTAGGGACAACAAACAATTGAACGAGGAAAGGGGAGGAGAGCATGGCTGGCAAGCTCGAAAGCTCCAACAGCACTACCTATCAATTCGCGACGCCGGATCAAAAGTGGAAGTTTGTGCGCAAGCATTGGCCGCTGTACGTGCTGTCGATTCCTGGCATCATATTTTTTCTATTATTCCGGTATGTACCCATGTTCGGATCGGTCATTGCATTTCAAGACTACAATATTTTTAAAGGCATCAAGGGCAGTGATTGGGTAGGTCTCGCCCACTTTAAGCGAATGTTCGAGTATGCGGAATTTTTGCCGATACTAAAAAATACGATTCTCATCGGTGTATACGATCTGTGCTTCGCGTTCCCGGTGCCGATCATTCTGGCGCTGCTGCTGAACGAGCTGCGTATCATGGCCTACAAGCGGATCGTTCAGACAGTCGTCTATATGCCTCACTTTTTGTCATGGGTCATCGTCGGAGGGATTGTGGTCGGCGTGTTGTCCCCGTCTACAGGTATCGTTAATTATATTCTGTCGCTGTTTGGCATCGACTCGATCTACTTCCTTGGCGAGAATTCCTATATCCGGACGATCCTAATTGGATCGGGCATTTGGAAGGACAGCGGCTGGGGGACGATCATCTATCTTGCCGCGATCGCAGGCATCAATCCCGACTTGTATGAAGCGGCACAGATGGATGGCGCAAGCCGCGTCCGGCAGGTTACCTCGATTACAGTTCCATGTATTTTGCCAACTATCGTCATTTTGTTTTTGCTGCAAATCGGCAACTTTCTGGACTTCGGCTTCGAGCGCGTCTTTGTGTTTTTGAATCCGTTGAACAGCGAAAATGGAGAGATCATCGATACGTATGTGTACCGAGCGGGTCTCGTCGACCGACAATACAGCTACACGACCGCTATCGGCTTGTTTAAGTCGGTCGTAGGACTCGCGCTCATCATGATTGGCAATAAATTCAGCAAGAAAGTAACCGGTGATGGGTTGTACTAATGCTATTGGAGAAATGAGGTGGAATTCGTTATGATCATGACAAGAGGTCAAAAAATATTCAACGCATTCAATATTGCCTTTCTTGGCATTATCGGATTAAGCATGGTGCTGCCGCTCATTCATATCGTTGCGCAGTCGCTTAGCGACGCGGTCGCAATCAACGCGGGCAAGGTCAGCTTCTGGCCGATTGGCTTCACGCTTAGCAGCTACAAGCTTATTCTGCAGGATCCGTCCATTTGGGCTGGCTTCCGCAACAGTGTCACTATTACCGTGTTCGGTACGTTAATTAATCTGATGATGACGGCGATGCTTGCTTACCCGCTGTCTCGCCCGGAATATCTATACCGCAAGGCAGTGCTTATCCTCGTCTTGTTCACACTCGTTTTCAGTGCGCCGCTTATTCCGAACTATCTATTGGTGAAGCAGCTGGGCTTGCTCGATACGCTGTGGGCATTGATGCTTCCGATGGCGATCAGCGCGTTCAATCTGTTTATTATGCGCTCGTTTTTCATGAATCTCCCGAACGAGCTTATTGATTCGGCGAAGATCGATGGCTGCGGAGAGTTTCGGACTTTTTGGAAAATCGTACTGCCGCTATCTAAGCCGGCAATGGCGACGATGGGAATCATTTACGCGGTCGCGCATTGGAATCGTTATGCAGATGCGGTATTCTATATCAGCGATCGGCGATGGATACCGCTGCAGGTGCGTTTAAGGGAAATCGTCTTTACCGATCAACTTGGACAATCGGATGTTACATCCGAGCTGCTGCTCATCGTATCACCCGAGGGAATTAAGATGGCGGTTATCGTTGTCGCGACACTTCCCATTATGATGGTCTATCCGTTTCTGCAGAAACATTTTATCCAAGGTATGCTGGTCGGCTCTATCAAATCGTAAAGGTTTGCTTGTTTCCTGGGTTTAATCAGACCACCATAGAAAAATACATGCAGGCTTAAATTATGACATACAGAATTATGGGAATTGTTTCTATAATTGCTCCATGCAGCACGAAAGCGCTTGCAAATAATAATTTTGAGAGAGCGGGGTTATTGTATGAAAAAATGGTTGGGCATGGGGCTTTCAATGCTTCTGGCAACAAGCCTGGTGGCTGGTTGCTCGGGGAACAAGCCGGCTGAGGAGAAGCCTGCAAATGAGCAAACGGATACTGGCGAGAAGCCGAAGACAGAAGAGGGCAAAAAAAATCCAACGAAATTCTCGTATCTGCTGCCAACGACGGTTAGTTCAGGCTACCACACACGGGTGCCGGATCTAAACAAGGATAAGTGGGTACTGAAGCTGGAGGAGCTAACGAATGTAGATCTTGACATCAAGGTCATGGAGGACGCGAAGTTTGGCGTCATGTTCGCAAGCAATGACATTCCAGATGTCGTGGGCAGTATTGGCGGCCCGGGCAGCAAGTCGATGTCGGGCTCCGTAGAGAGCGGAGTCTTCATGCCGCTGGACGATCTTCTTAAGGAGCACGCGCCGGACCTGATGAAGCTTGTACCACAGGCTGCATGGGAAACTGTTTCCTACAACGGCAAAATTTACGGCATACCTGAGTTTCTGAAGAGCCCTTCGCGTCGAGCCACGTACATCCGTACCGATCTGCTTGAGAAGACCGGCCTGAAGGCGCCAACAACAGTCGAGGAATTTCTGGAAGTGCTGCGCGCCTTCAAGAAGCTTGGGGTAGAGACGCCTTATCAGATGCGCGAAAACTTCAAGTACGCAGATATCATGCTAGGCGCTTATGACGTCCTGCCTTACAAGGACCAATTCGAGCTTGTCGACGGTCAGGTGGTGCCGAAGTTTTTTGACTCGGAGAACATGCAGAAGGCACTTCAAGCCTACAAGACGATGTATGAGGAAGGTCTTATTCCGAAGGAGTTCGCGACGATATCATCGACTGACTTCACGAAGAGCCTTGAAGCGGGCAAGCCGGGCATGTGGTCGCAGAACGCATCGGGTATGCCAGGTTACCGCACTACGGTAAAGCGTGCCGTACCGGAATCAAAAATTGACATTATTCCTTCACCGAAGGGACCTGAAGGCAAAGGCGGTTATTTCCTCTATTCGCCAGTCGTGCGTACGTTCTACATCAACAAAAACGTTGAGGAAGAGAGAGCAATCGAGATCGTGAAGTTCTTTAACTGGATGGTTTCGCCGCAAGCAGAGGAGTTCTTCACCTTTGGGATTGAGGGAGACACTTTTACGAAGGATGCAGCCGGTCTTGTTACTTACAAGTTCCCGGACAGCAAGGAGCTTCAAGAGGAAGAAAGCTGGAGAAGCGGCACGATGTGGGCAGTGCACGATGCCACATATAATAAGCTGAGACTAGCGCTTAATGAAGATGGCAAAGCAACACTTGCTGCATTCGATAATGTATTGTCTCAGGAAGGACTTTCGGGCATCGGCTTCTATCCGGAGCTGAGCACCTTCAGCAAGTATCCCGATCTAGCGGCACCGCAGCCGGATGTTGGACCGAAGCTGATCATCGACCACATGGTCAAAATGATCTATGGCAAGGAGCCGATCTCCGACTGGCCGAAAGTAATCGAGGAATACAAGGCGAAGGGCGGCGACGAGATTATTAAAGAGGCGACGGAGCGCTGGAACAACAAGCAGGGCGCCGTTATGATCGCTCAAGAATAATAGGGCGGCAGCTTTAGTAGAATTGGATTGGCTGAGCCAAGAGGGTATTGTTGAATAATATCTATTGAAAAAGCCTCCAAACCCACTGTGAAAGTGGAGTTGGAGGCTTTTTTTGTCAGCAGCTTTCCAAGTGGAGCGCAATGAGAAACATCGAAAGGCAGCTGTAAGCACGCATATGCTCTTACAGCCTACAAATCATGTTTGTCGGTGAGCAGTAAGCGCACATATGCGCTTACTGCATGGAATCGGCGTATGAGAACCGTCGAAAGGCAGCTTTAAGCACGCATATGTTCTTAAAGCCAACAAATTATGTGTTTTGGTGAGCAGTAAGCACATATATGCGCTTATTGCATGGAATCGGCGTATGAGAACCGTCGAAAGGCAGCTTTAAGCACGCATATGCTCTTACAGCCCACAAATCAAGTGTGTCGGTGAGCAGTAAGCGCACATATGCGCTTACTGCATGGAATCGGCGTATGAGAAACATCGAAAGGCAGCTTTAAGCACGCATATGTTCTTAAAGCTAACAAATCATGTGTTTTGGTGAGCAGTAAGCACATATATGCGCTTATTGCATGGAATCGGCGTATGAGAACCGTCGAAAGGCAGCTTTAAGCACGCATATGTTCTTAAAGCCAACAAATTAAGTGTGTCGGTGAGCTTTAAGCACACATATGCGCTTTAAGTATGAATAAGCCGTATGAGGAACGTCGAAAGCCAGCTTTAAGCACGCATATGCTCTTATAGCCCACAAATCAAGTGTGTCGGTGAGCATTAAGCGCACATATGCGCTTAATGCATGGGCTAGTCGTATGAGAACCGTCGAAAGGCAGTAATAAGCACGCATATGTTCTTAAAGCCAACAAATCAAGTGTGTCGGTGAGCTTTAAGCACACATATGCGCTTAAAGTATGAATAAGCCGTATGAGAAACGTCGAAAGCCAGCTTTAAGAACGCATATGCTCTTATAGCCCACAAATCAAGTGTGTCGGTGAGCATTAAGCGCACATATGCGCTTAATGCATGGGCTAGTCGTATGAGAACCGTCGAAAGGCAGTAATAAGCATGCATATGTTCTTAAAGCCAACAAATCAAGTGTGTCGGTGAGCAGTAAGCACATATATGCGCTTACTGCATGGAATCAGCGTATGAGTAACGTCGAAAGGCAGCAATAAGCACGCATATGCTCTTACAGCCAACAAATCATGTGCAGCTGTAAGGAAGCATTTTCAAATGATACAGAAAGCTTGGACTTGACATATTTGCAGTTGTTTTTTTATGATCACTTAACAATAGAAAATCATAAAAAAACACAAGTGCCCTAAAAATTACCCTTTCGTTAAAAACGGTTTTGCGTCATGATAATGATAGTGCAATCGTCTACTCATTCCATTCAAGCAAACAGCAATGTGCAAGCGCTTTATTTTTTTTGGAACTAAACGATTTTATATACCGATAAGCAAGGGGGAACGATCTATGCATGTGCTCATCGTAGATGACGAGCCCGTCATTCGCAAAGGGATTTCGAAAATGACGGAGCAATATGTACCGGCCTTCGCCAAAGTATCGACCGCCGAGAACGGGCAAGCAGCACTTGAACGAATCAAGGCGTCGGAGCCCGATATCGTACTGACAGATATTCGAATGCCGAAGCTGGACGGGCTGGAGCTTTGCCGCATCCTTCATGAGCAATATCCGCATATCAAGACGGTTGTGATCTCCGGCTACAACGACTTCAGCTATGCGCAGAAATGCGTGGATTACGGCGTAAAGCACTATTTATTGAAACCGATTACAAAAACGGATGTCCATGATGTGCTCGCCAGATTGCTGAAGAAGCAGTCGGCCGGGTATATTGCGCCATCCCGATATATGGAATGGGTGGATCTGATGGAGCAGCATATTTGGTCGCTCCAGACAGACGAGCTGGACGGGCTAAGCGAACGCTGGCGAGAGTACTGCCTGTCCGCGAACTTATCGCTTGCAAGATTGAAGGAGCTGCTCGGCGATTGCTGCGACATGCTCCTAAAGCGCTTCCAGGCTCGGAACTTTGTCCCTAAGCCGAATCTGATCTTCCTGCAAGCAGGTACCGTGAAGGATGCGCTTGATGCCTTCGAAGCGGAGCTGCGCGGTATACGGGATGGACTGGCATCGGTACGCAGCGGAAACTTTCGCGATCCGATGGAAGAGGCAAAGTCGTATATCGACAATAAGCTGTCGCAAGAGATTACGCTTGATCAGGTAGCGGCGATGGTGGGGCTTACGCCGACATACTTCAGCTCGTTGTTCAAAAAAATGACGAATGAGACGTTTGTCAAATACAGGATCAACAGGAGGATCGACCGATCCAAGGAGCTGCTGGCCGTACCGCATTTGCGTATCGTCGACATCGCATCAGAGGTCGGTTACGACGATTATCCGCATTTTACAAAAACGTTCAAGAAGCTTGTCGGCGTCACGCCTTCCGAATACCGGGCAGCAATGGGGATCAAATGAGATGAGATTCCGCAGCCTGTATGCGAAGCTGTTCTTCTATTTTCTTGTTGTTATCGGGCTGACCTTAAGCGGTGTAGGCATTTCTTATACGACTTCATCCCGCGAGCTCGACGACATGGCTGAGAAGCAGATGGAGCAAATTGCAAGCAACGCAGTTCATCATACCGATCTATATTTAAAGGATTACGAAAGATCGATGGTCTCCTTGCTAACGTTCCGCTATGTCATGGAATTTATGGATCTGCCAGCGAATCGGGAGGAGTACGATTATTATTATTATCGCAAGACGATACGCGAGGTGGGAGCGGACCCGTTATTCATCCGCAATCCGAAGATTGCTTCTATTTCATTGATCAGCGATAAAGGAAACGCCGTCTACTATTTCAACGAGGCAAACGAACAATCGTTCACGCCCGAGGAAATTAACAAGCAGCGGGATTATTACATGAGCAATACAAGCCCGCAGGGCCAGCTGAGTATTTTAAAAAGCAGCATTTTGACCGGTCAAGAAAATCAGATGGTCACGCTAGTCCGCCGCATTCGCGGGTACAGCTCTCCAGAATTGAAGGGGCTGCTTGCGATTGAGCTACGATCGGCCGACCTCTCCGCCCTTTGGAAGGGTGTAGATCTAGGCAAATATGGCTACCTATTCATTACGGATGCCAAAGGGAAGATCATCTACCACCCAGAGAAGAGCAATGAAGGAACGCTATTGCCGGAAGTCGTAAACAATAAGCTCGAGCAAGCAGGAGATCGTTCCTTCTTCGATGCAACCGAGGGCGAGAAACGAATGTACAAGGCGAGGACATCGGACTATTCGGGCTGGAAGCTGATTGTCTCGATGCCGGTGGACGAGGTGAGGAAGCCCGTTACAAACATTCGAAATTCGACGCTTACTGTCGGCTTATTAACGCTTTTGCTCGCTATTTTTCTAGCATTTCGATTCGGAAAATCGATTACTAAGCCCATTCAAACGCTGAAATCAGGGATGCGGGAGACAGAGAAGGGCAATTGGGTGCCAATCCCGCTGCCAAAGCATCGCGATGAGATCGCGGAGCTGATGCTTCGCTATAATCACATGGTTAAACGGTTGTCTGATGCGGTGGACAAGGTGGTCCAGGTCGAGCTGAGCAATCAGGAAATTCAAATGGAGCGCCAACGTGCCGAGTTCCAGTCGCTTCAACTGCAGATTAATCCGCATTTTATGTACAATACGCTTGAGACAATCATCTGTTATGCAGCTGTGCAGGATTCCGAGGATATAGCCGAAATTGTGCAGGCGCTTGCATATATGCTGCGCTATTCAGTTCAGACCAATCTGGAAGAGATAACGGTTGCGAACGAGCTGAAGCACGTTATGTATTATATGAAGGTCATGCAGCATAGGATCGGCAGAGAATTCGAGATCGATGTAGCTTTAAAGCCGGAATATTTGCTTCACGCGATGGTTCGCCTGACGCTTCAGCCGCTTGTGGAAAACGTTTTTCAGCATGCTTTTCCCGAGGGAGTGGAGGAATATCATTTCATTCGCATCGATTGCGGCGAGGAGAATGATGTTTTTTGGGTCAGCGTCGAGGATAACGGCTGCGGCATGAAGAGCGACCGCTTGGCTGAGCTGCGTCATAAGCTCGGAGCTAACCGACTGGCTGACGGCGAAGAGCAGGATGATGCCGGACATAAAAGCGGCATAGGCGTGTTAAACGTGCATCGGCGCATTCAGATGGTATTTGGCGACAGGTTCGGTCTTCGCATTGAGAGCGAGGAACAGCAAGGCACGAAAATTACGATGCTTATGCCGAAGGGGCGTCAGATCAAACGGCAATAAGATTCTCATGAAGTTATAACGCCTCTGCCGCGAAAATCGTCAATTGAAGACGGTAAGCGGACAGTGGCGTTTTTTTGCTGCGCAGCTTCGTTAATTTTCCGATCAGCATAGGAAAACACATTTCGATGTGAAGAAATGACATGTCAATGTGAACGAAGCGGGGGTATTATGAAGGCGTTTCAATAAACGGCGAAAGGTGGGAAATGAAGTATGAATAGAGTGAGGAAATTCAGTTTGAGCCTGGCGGTTCTGCTCTTGTTCGCGGAATTATTGCCGTTCGGAAATCATTCGGCGACGGACGCAGCAGCTATTGACGGTTCCACTGAGCAATCTGTGCCTTCTAATTTGAAGCGAATTTATTTTGTGGATGACGAGGGCAAGGAGTATGGGACGAATGGTGAAATTAGACTGAATAAGGGTGAGTTCAAGAGCTTGTCGCTGAAGGGCCGGATAGAATCGGACGAGGAAGTGGATCTAAGCAGCATCACCAAAACGTTCACAACCTCGACTTCTGGCGTATCGATTGATTCAGCGGGAGTCCTGTCAGCTAGCCGGGCTGGAGCCTCACTTATTTATGCAGAGGTAAACACAGGGAGTGCCCAATTAAAGACGGATGATCTGTGGGTAGACGTGGACGATCCGAACGAGTTCTCGGCAGAGGAGTATGTTTTTTCCAACGTATCGGTTACACATGCAAGGATGGTCGCAAAAATCGGCCACCCCGCTATAATCGAGCCCGGAGATCGTTATCCGGAGGTAGAACTGCTCTCCAACATAAATGGACACGTGAGTGGAGAGTTGATTTTGGACGGCTCTACGGTTGTAGGCGAAATCCCTGCGGCTTCGCTTCAAAAAGGGGATACAACAAAGCTGTCGCTTCCTGGCATTGCGAATAAAAAAGGCGTATACGAGCTTCGTTTGACCATTGAGCGCGTAGGTGGTGGGCCGGTATATGACTCCTACTATTTTACAGCGTGGAATAAGAAGGAGATTTCTAAAGGACAAAGCGAGATTGCTTTCCTAGGCAAGAAGAACAAGATGGTCTATGTCAGTGACTATAAAGGCAATAAAATTATGGATTTCTCGAACGCCGGCTACAAAGGCGGCGGAGTGAAGCTTCCCGATATTCCGGTGCAGGAAGTTGTCGAGCCTGGCGATGGAGACGATACGGCGCGTATTCAAGCTGCAATCGACCGTGTTGAACAGCTTCCCGCGAATGAGGAAGGCTTCCGCGGCGCGGTATTGCTAAAACAAGGAAAGTTTGAAGTTAGCGGCACGCTGTACATACGGGCAGGCGGAATCGTTCTGCGCGGCGAAGGCGACGGCGAGAAAGGGACGATCATTCACGGAACCGGCACGACTAAGCGAAATCTGCTTATGATCGGCGCTGCATCCGGTCCGAAGATCGATACGGCTACGCGGGCGGATATCGCCGATCTGTATGTGCCTTCCAGTGCGAGAACCTTACGCGTAGCAGATGCTTCTACCTACCGGGTCGGGGATCAGATCATTGTCCGCCGTGCCGGGAATGACCGCTGGATTCATGAGATCGGGATGGATTATATCTATAACCGTCCGGGCGGCGGAGCGACACAATGGTCGGCGTTCAACCTTGACTTCGATAGAGTCATTACCGCAATTGACGGGAATGAGATTACGGTCGATGCGCCGATTTCGAACGCGATTGAGCGCAAGTGGGGCGGCGGCGCTATTTATAAATATACCGATGCTGCGCGCATCGAGCAGGTCGGCGTCGAGCATATCCGCGTTGACAGCGATTTTGACAAAAGTATCATCGAAACGGTTATGGACAATGGAACGACAGATCCTTATTACGCTGATGAGAACCATGCCGAGCGGTTTGTCGTGTTTAACGGTGTCAAGAACGGTTGGGTCCGGAATGTAACGGGCTACCATTTGTCTTATTCGCTTGTCCAAGTGAGCCGCAATGCAAAGTGGATTACGATACAGGATAGCAAAATGTACGATATGGTCAGCATCGTAACGGGCGGCAGACGGTATGCCTTTCACTTCATGGGGCAGCTGAATCTGGCACAGCGCATCTATACGGAGACGGCGCGGCACGCATTTGTCGTAGACAGCCGCGTTATGGGTCCAAACGTCTTCTTGGACAGCGAATCAACCAAGGATTACAACACAAGCGAGCCGCATCACCGCTGGTCGGTCGGCGGGCTTTTTGACAGTGTAAAAGGTTTGATCTCCATTCGGGATCGGGCATGGCTTGGCAGCGGACATGGATGGTCTGGTGCAAACTATGTCACTTGGAACACGGAAGGCGATCTGACGAGCCAGCAGCCGCCAACGGCACAAAACTATGCAATCGGCCATGTTGGACCGAAGGTTCCGGGACTGGTGCCTTCCACTTATGATCCTCGCCCTCGTGCTGATGCTTATTGGGATAACGAAAGAAAGCATGTGAAAGTAGACAGCCTTTATAAACAGCAATTGGAAGAGCGGCTCGGCAAGCAAGCGGTGAAAAACATTAAGTAGAGGTGAATAGCATGAGACGTAGATTAAATGTGACAATGATTACAGCATTAATCGCCGTAGCTTCAACGGGATGCGCAAGCGACAACACGACCGGCAACAAGCCAGCAGGTGACGGCAGCGTTCCGGCCGGAGGCAAAACTTCATTCACGATGTCCATGGCGACCAGCGGCAACAAGCATGCGGAACGCTCGGCTGACGTAAACACAGAGAAATGGGTACTCAAGCTCGAGGAGCTAACGAATACGGATATGGATATCAAGATGATCCCACTGAAGGACTTTGCCAGCAAAATGTCGCTGCTGTTTGCATCGAACGAAATTCCTGACGTCGTTCAGAACGTGGGAGGTGCTACGTCTAAAGGAATGTCCGGTTCAGTAGAGTCCGGAATATTCCTGCCGCTGGACGACTTGCTGAAGGAGCATGCTCCTAACTTAATGAAGGCAGTGCCGGAAGAAGCCTGGCAGGAAACGAGCTACGACGGCAAAATCTACGGCATTCCGGCTTGGTTGTCCAATCCGTCGCGCCGCGCGCTGTTCATCCGCACTGACCTGCTTGAGAAGACAGGTTTGCCAGCACCGAAGACGGTCGACGAATTTGTGGACGTCATGCGGGCGATGAAAAAAAATGGCGTAGAGTTCCCGTATCAGATGAGGGAAAATTTTAAATACGCCGATACGATTTTGGGAGCATTCGACGTACTGCCTTCGCAGTTCGAGCTGCAAAACGGAGAGGTCGTTCCGAAGTTTTTTGACGTGGAGAATATGTCGAAAGCACTGGAGACTTACAAAACCATGTACGACGAAGGCTTGATTCCGAAGGACTTCGCCTCGCTTACATCCAGCGACTATAGCAAAAACAACGAAAGCGGCAGATCGGGGATGTGGTCGGCCAATGCTCAGCTTCTTCCAGAGGTTCGCGGCAAGCTGAAAAATGCGGTGCCTGATTCGAAGCTGGATATTATACCTTCGCCGCGCGGGCCCGAAAATGTAGGCGGACATCTGCTCTACTCCAGCATTAACACTTCGTACTATATCAATAGCAAAGTACCGAAGGAGAAGGCTATCAATATAATCAAATTTTTCGAATGGATGCTGACGCCGGAGGCTGAAACGTATTTCTCATTCGGCATAGAGGGCGATACCTATACGAAGGAAAGCGACGGCAAAATCAACTTTACCCCGCCGACCGCGTCAGAAGCGATGGACGAGGACCGATTCCGCAGCATGTTCTGGTTCGTGCATGACATGATCTACAACAAGGCGAGGGAGGAGCTGACGGAGGACGGGCGCGACATGATGAACTTCCTGGATACAATCGTTTCGAAAGAAGGGCTGGGAACGGTTCGCTACTCTCCTGCACTGGAATCATTCTCGAAATACCCGGATGCATCTCCGCTCGGCGATGATGTTGGTCCGAAGCTGATTATCGAGCATATGGTAAAAATGATCTACGGCAAGGAGCCGATCTCCGATTGGCCAAAGGTTATTGAGGAATACAAAAAGAAAGGCGGTCTCGAAATTATTAAGGACGCTACGGATCGGTACAACAGCGGAGATAGCGTCATTGTCTCGGAAAATCGGAAATAAAAGATATTAAGCCACTAACTAACGGAGGAAAACCATGACTATCGTCTATGACGAGGCAGCGCAGACGTTCCATCTGCAAAGCCGATCATCGAGTTATATTATGCAGCTCATAAAGTCCAAATATCTCGCACACGTACACTTTGGAGGCAAAGTCCGGGGCACCAGCCCCGGACAGCTTCTTGCTATTCGGCGCAGATGCTCCTTCTCTCCGTCGACGGACCCAAGCGACCTGACCCTGTCGCTCGATACGCTTCCTCAAGAGCTGCCAGGCTTCGGCGGCAGCGATTTCCGTGTTCCTGCGTATCAAGTGCAGCTCGAGAATGGCACGACAGTAAGCGAGCTGATCTATGAATCGCACCGTATCTATGCCGGCAAGCCCGCGCTAGAGGGTCTTCCTTCTACCTATGCGATGGAGGCAAGCGAGGCAGAAAGCCTTGATATCGTCCTTAGCGACTCTCAAATTGGACTAAAGGCTGTTCTGACCTACACGATTTTCCGCGAGCTGGATGCCGTAATCCGTTCTGTCCGCTACATCAACGAAAGCGGCACAAAGATAAAGCTGCTTCGCGCGCTCAGCATGGGCATTGACTTCCCTCATGATGACTTCGATATGCTTCAGCTGTCAGGAACATGGGCGAGGGAGCGTCATATCGAGCGTCGTCCGCTCGCATCAGGCGGGTCGGTCATCGAGAGCAGGAGGGGAGCGAGCAGCCATTCGCTGAATCCTTTCCTTGCGCTTCTCTCGAAGGACGCGAACGAGGAGCAAGGCGAGGCATTTGGCTTCAGCCTCGTATACAGCGGCAGCTTCACGGCGCAGGTGGAGGTTGATCCCTACCATACGACTCGCGTCGTTATGGGCATTAATTCTTTTGACTTCTGCTGGCTTCTGGAACCTGGAGAGTCGTTCCAAACGCCGGAGACTGTGCTCGTCTATTCGCCGGAAGGACTCGGAGGCATGTCGCGAACTTACCATAAGCTGTATCGTACCCGCCTATGCCGCGGGGCTTACCGCGACCGCTCGCGTCCGGTTCTGCTCAACAACTGGGAAGCGACGTACTTTGACTTTGACGCGGACAAGATCGAACAGATCGCGCAGGAGGGGAAAGAGCTCGGTGCGGAGCTGTTTGTGCTTGACGATGGCTGGTTCGGCAAGCGGGATAACGATAAAAGCTCGCTGGGCGACTGGTTTGTTGACAAACGCAAGCTGCCAAACGGTCTTCCCGATCTAGTCGAGCGGGTGCGAAGGCTGGGCTTGCAGTTCGGAATATGGTTCGAGCCGGAGATGGTTTCACCGGAGAGCGAGCTGTACCGCGCCCATCCAGACTGGTGCTTGCATGTGCCTGACCGCCGCAGAACGGAGGCGCGGCAGCAACTGGTGCTCGACTATTCCCGTCAGGATGTTCGGGATTATATTGTTGGGGCGATAACGGATGTCCTGCAGAGCTGCCCGATCACTTATGTGAAGTGGGATATGAATCGCAATATGACGGAAGTCGGCTCGGCGCTGCTTCCTCCTGAGCGGCAGCGGGAGACTGCGCATCGCTGCATTCTCGGTTTATACGAGGTGTTGGAGCGCCTCACCGCGGCCTTCCCGTATGTATTGTTCGAAAGCTGCTCCGGCGGCGGAGGTCGCTTCGACCCCGGCATGCTCTATTATATGCCGCAGACATGGACAAGCGACAACACCGATGCCGTCGAGCGGCTCAAAATTCAATACGGTACGAGCATCGTCTACCCGATCAGCGCGATGGGTGCTCATGTATCGGCCGTTCCTAACCATCAAGTGCACCGGACAACGCCTATCGAGCTGCGCGGTCATGTCGCCATGTCCGGCAACTTCGGCTATGAGCTCAATCCAGCCTTGCTGACAGAGGCGGAGAAAACGGCAGTGAAGCAGCAGATCAGCTTATATAAAGATATGCGCTTCCTCATCCAGAGCGGTGAGTTTTACCGTTTGCGAAGTCCATTCCAAGGAAACGATACGGCTTGGATGTTCGTGATGGAGGATGGCTCTGAAGCGCTAGTCGCTTATTTCCAAGTGTTGTCTGAGCCAAATGCGCCGCTGAAGAAGCTTCGTTTGAACGGCCTGAGCCCCGATCAAGACTATCTTGTGTACGATGCAGATCGGCCTGAGGAAGGCGAGGAGTTGTTCGGCGGGGACGAACTGATGAGGGTCGGATTAAAGCTTCCCATTTGGAAGGGTGATTTCCGCAGCAAGCTTTACCGATTAAGACGAGTCAATAGCTAAAGCAGATAGAGGGAGATGTTCACATGAGCTCGAATGGGAATGGCGGAACTAAAGCACAATTCATAAATCGCGTATTGGAGCTGCCGGTATTTGATACGCATACCCATCTAGTGGGCGACCGACTGGGAGCGCGCGACTTTTGGGAGATCGCGCATTACTTCTGGCTGTTCAGGGAGCTGCAGGCGGGCGGCTATCCAGCGGATGCCGACAAGCTGCCGGAAGAAGAGCGCATCACGGCTTTTTTAGATGCTTATAAGGAAACGAGAAGCACGCTGATGAACTGGGCTTTTACTTCGATTATGCGGGAGCTGTACGGGATTGAGATTAAGGATGCCGCATCCATTAAAGAAGCGATTGCCGCTGTTAAGCGCTCCAGAGCAGACGAAGGCTGGGCGCAGCAGATCGCAGATCGTCTAAATATACGCCGGTTTGTCGTGAATCATCCGGAGCACGCGGCCTTCGAGGGCATGCGCGAGCATGCGGTACTTATCCCGCGAATAGACGGGGCACTTGGCAAGTGGGGAGATCGCGTGGCTCGTTCTGCTGATCCATCTAGCGAGTTTCTGGCCGTCCAGTCGGAGATTAGTCATCTGCTGGGCGATTACGGAGACGCTGGCTTACCCGGCGTTATGACGACGCTGCCGGCGTATGAAGCTAGCGCTCATATTCGCCGAGCGATTAGCCATGAAAGCAGCCGCGACGAAATTATGATGGAGCTTCTGCATGCGGTATGCGCGGCGGCTGAGCATAATGGCTTGCTCGTTCAGCTATTTCTAGGCGTAGAGCGCTCATGGTGCGGAACTGCCGTACCCGTAAACGATACGGAAAGAATTTTGAAGCTGACGGCATTATTTGAGAAATACAGCTGTCCATTTGAGCTTGTGCTCGCATCGGAGCTCAATAACTTAGATGCCGTGCAGGCGGCATGGAACTTCCCGAATGTTCATATCGGCGGGATGTGGTGGTTCAACTTTCGCGCAAGCACCTACCGAGACAGCATGCAATATAGACTCGAGGCACTGCCCGCAAGCAAGAGCTCTGTCATCGTATCCGATGCCCGCTGCATGGAATGGAGCTTTGGCAAAATTTTGCTCGTGAAGAAGCTGGCCGCCGAGTTTTTATGGGAGCGGTTGGAATCGGAATGGATCGATTACGATACCGCGCTGCATACCGCAGAGCAATGGCTGTACGGGAGTGCAGCCAAGCGCTACGCCTTGAAGGAGAAACGTCAAACGCTTCCGCTAGTGGAATCGGGAGGAGAATGAGCAATGAAGGCAATATTGGTTGGTCTCGGCAGTGCAGGCTTTAGCTGGTACAAAAGATTAAGAGACAGGGGGCTGCTCGCAGCTGTCGTTGAAGCGGACCCCGCTATGCAGGCTAAGCTGGAAGGGGCGCCGTATCCATTCTATACGTCCTTGGAGGAGGCGCTCGCGAGCGAGGAAGCCGACTTCCTTGTCAATGTGACCTCGCCGGCTGCGCATACGCGGGTGAACCATGCTGCATTCGACAAAGGGCTTCCCGTCCTCTGCGAGAAGCCGATCTCGTTCGATTATTCGGAATCAGTAGAGATCGTGGCAAGAGCCGCGAAGGAGAATATTCCGTTCATGATCGCAGAGAATTACAGGCGTTTTCCTTATGTGCGCAAAATGAAGCAGCTGCTGGATGAGGGAATCATCGGTACAATCTCGACGATTGACATTCAGTTCCGCCGCTTTCATCAGGTGCAGCGCAAGTATGCTGTGCGCATTTTGGATGATATAGGCGTACATCACTTTGATATGCTACGTTATTTGACTGGGCTGGAAGGAAAGGCCATCCAAGCGAGATTGTATAATCCGATTGGAAGCTGGGAAGAGGAAGGCGCGCTTATTAATGCAAATGCAATCATTGAGATGGAGGGCGGATTAATTGCGGGTTATGCGGCAACGATCGCCTCGAGAGGCCCGGAGACGCTATGGGGCGGCGATTGGAAAATCGAGGGAACAGACGGCGCGCTAGTGCTGACCGGCAAGGAAATTCGAGTTTACAAAGAGGGCGGGATCCAGTTGATTTCCGACTTCGCCGATGTGGGTGAAACGGATATTTTGACAGAGTTTATAACCTCGCTTGAAACAGGAAGTGAAGCAGAAACAAGCGGCAACGATTATCTGCTTACGCAGGCGCTTGTTCATTATGCGAATATGTCTGGCGAATCGGGTAACAGGATGCAAATCGAATTGCCGGACTTGGGGAGGGCCTTGCCATGACGGCTTTGACATGGACGGAAGCTGCGCCTGGCGTATGGCGCGCCACTACTGGAAATTCACAGGTGCCTACACCTTTATCTCTAATCGGAGCTGAGCCGAAGCTGGAAGCGCTCGGACTGATGGCGAAGGCGGCTCCGCCCTTTGAATGGGATGAGGTTCGAATAGAGGAATCTGTAAGCGGACGCCGCATGCTCGCGCTGCCGCTTACATCTAATGAGAAGCTTTATGGAACAGGACTGCAGTTCATGCGAATGAACCAGCGCGGGCGGACTCGGTATCTTCGCGTAAACAGCGATCCGAAGCAGGATACGGGAGAAACGCATGCACCGGTTCCTTTTTACGTTAGCGACCGCGGCTACGGCGTTCTTATTGATACGGCACGCGCGGTCACCATGCATCTCGGCTCAGCTGTTCGCCTGGACGAGACGAGGAATGAGGATGCGAAAGACCGCAATCGCGATGCGAGCTGGCGTGCAACGCTGCCATCATCGCAAGCGGAGATCCGCTTGCCGGAGGAAGGCGCGGACATCTATATCTTTGGCGGCCCAGCGCTTCGCGATGTTGTAAGCCGCTACAATCTCTTCTGCGGCGGCGGTGCTCTGCCGCCGAAGTGGGGGCTGGGCTTTTGGCATCGCGTGCCAACCTTATTCAGCGAGAAGGAGGCGCTGGCAGAAGCGATGGAATTCCGCAGCCGGGATTATCCTTGCGACGTAATCGGTTTGGAGCCGGGCTGGCACAGCCGCAGCTACCCGGTTACGTATGAGTGGGATGAGGAACGCTTCCCTGCTCCTGAGCGCTTCATTCGCGAGCTGGCGGATAATGGCTTCCGCGTCAACCTGTGGGAGCATCCTTATGTATCGCCAGAGAGCGAGCTATACCGTGCGCTTAAGCCGCTTTCAGGCGATTATTCCGTGTGGGGAGGACTCGCCCCTGATTACGCGCTGCCGGAAGCCCGCGAGCTGTATGCGCAGCAGCATAAGGAGAAGCATGTCGCGATCGGCGTATCAGGCTACAAGCTGGACGAATGCGACGGCAGCGAGCTGACGAACAATTCCTGGATGTTCCCGGAGCATGCCAGCTTCCCGTCTGGGTTGGACGGTGAACAGATGCGGCAGCTGTACGGCTTGATGTTTCAAAAAATGACAAACGACCTGTACCGCGCAGACAACCAGAGAACCTATGGTCTGGTTCGCGCATCGAACGCAGCGGCCTCTTCGCTGCCTTATGTTCTTTACTCGGATCTCTATGATCACAAGCAGTTTATTAGAGCGCTTTGCAACTCTTCCTTCAGCGGGCTGCTTTGGTCGCCGGAGGTGCGCCGAGCGCGCAGCGCCGAGGACTGGGTAAGAAGAATGCAGACCGTCTGCTTCTCGCCGCTGGCCATGCTGAACGCTTGGGGCGACGGGACGAAGCCTTGGTCATTTCCCGAGGTTGAACCGATCATTCGCCGCTACATCAAGCTGCGGATGCGACTGCAGCCTTATTTATATACGGCATTTGCCAGCTATTGGGAAAAAGGGATACCTCCTTTTCAAGCGATGCCTTTCGTCGTAACGTCAGATGATCTCGTCCGCGCCGAGGAGCAGCGGATGGAAGCGGAGAAGCTGAATACGACGGATGGCGCATACGGGAAGCGGAATATACCGCAGTGGGACGATCAATATATGATCGGGGATTCACTGCTTGTCGCTCCTCTCGTTGAAGGCGAGAGCGAACGTGAGGTGCTCCTTCCTTCTGGCTCGTGGATCGGGTTTGAGACTGGAGAACGGTACGAAGGGGGCGGCGTAATTAGGGTTCGCGCTGACCTTGCGACGATACCGGTGTTTGTGCGCGACGGCGCGGTCATTCCGATGATGGCATCGCTGCCGCATGCGCTCCGTCCCGGCGAGCAAGCTCCGCTTGAGCTGGTGCATTTTGGCTCTGAAGCCGGATCATGCTTGCTGTATGACGATGATGGGGCAACCTTGGATCATGAAAACGGAGCATGCGGCTGGTGGAAGGCGGTTGTAACGAAGTCGGAGGACGGTGAGTTTCAAGGCGTACTGTCTGGCGAAACGGAGCTTCCGGCCTCTTATTCAAGTGTGATATGGCGCTTTGCCACGATGGGGCTGGGCTTTCAGCACGAATAGACGGGAGAACGAATAAGGAAGGGGATAGCAAAGATGAAGCGAAGGCTTTGGTACGAAGCGCCTGCAGGCAAGTGGGAGGAAGCGCTGCCTATCGGCAATGGCCGGCTTGGCGGCATGGTATTCGGCGGCGTTGCGAAGGAGACCTTGCAGCTGAACGAGGATTCGCTTTGGTACGGCGGCTCGATTCGAGGAAATAATGCTGAAGCGCGGACTAACCTGCCGGAAATTCGGAAGCTGCTGCAGCAGGGCAAGCAAAGCCAAGCTGAGCATTTGGCGCGGATGGCACTTATGTCCAGCCCCAAATATCTTCATCCTTATCAGCCTCTAGGCGAAATGCTGCTGTGGATGCAGGGGCATGAAGGCGCTGCGGCTGGTTATGAGCGGGAGCTTGATCTGGAAGAAGCGATCACCAGTGTGCGGTATGAACGGAATCACGTTACTTACGAGAGGGAGTACTTCAGCAGCGCAGTCGATCAGATTCTCGTTGTCCGATTGACTGCAGACATGCCTGGCACTTTAACGATAGGCGTCAATCTGATGCGCCGGCCTTTCGATGAAGGAACAGCGGCGGCAGATGAGCAGACAATTCTGTTGCGCGGGCAATGTGGACCCGGCGGCGTGCAATATGCCGCTGCGGTTCAAGCGGTTGCGGAGGGAGGAGCCGTACGGGTCATTGGGGATTTCCTCTCGATTAAAGGGGCAGACGCGGTTACGCTGCTGCTCGCGGCTAATACCTCATTCCGGCATCCCGACCCGCAGCAGGCTTGCCTTGATCAACTGCATGCTGCGAGCCTGCTTCCCTACGCAGAGCTGCGTGAGCGGCATGTGACCGATTACTCTTCTTATTATCGAAGGGTAGAGCTTGAGCTTCACGGCTCCGGCGCTCAGGCGCAAGAAGAAGCAGAGCAAGCTGATAAGCTGGCTACAGATGCCCGCTTGCGCAGACTGGCTGAGGGTGCGAATGATGTGGGGCTTTTCGCTTTGTATTATCAATTTGGCCGCTATCTTCTCTTATCCTGCTCGCGGCCGGGAACGCTCGCTGCCAATTTGCAAGGAATCTGGAATGCGAGCTTTACACCGCCATGGGAATCAAAATATACGATTAATATCAATACCCAGATGAATTATTGGCCAGCGGAGGTCGGCGGCCTTCCGGAATGCCATGAGCCGCTGTTCGATTTGGCGGAGAGCATGCTCTCTGCGGGCAGGGTTACGGCTCGCGAGCTTTATGGCTGCCAAGGCTATGTCGCTCATCACAATACGAATTTGTGGGGCGATACGCATGTTGAGGGTATGCTTGTTTCTTCCTCCATCTGGCCGATGGGAGCAGCATGGCTGTCTCTCCATCTATGGGAGCATTACAGGTACGGGCTGGACGAGGAGTTTCTGAAGCGGCGCGCGTATCCGCTCATGAAGGAAGCGTCCTTGTTTTTCCTTGGCTATATGACAGAGGATGATGCAGGCAGGCTAATTACGGGACCATCGCTCTCGCCGGAGAACCGCTTCGTGCGACCAAACGGAGAAACAGGCACGCTTTGTATGGGGCCGTCGATGGACAGCCAAATTGTTCATGCGCTATGGAGCTCTTGCATAGAAGCGCTGCGTATATTAGGCACGGAGGCCAAGTTTCGCAGCGAGCTGGAGCAGGCGCTTGCCAAGCTGCCGCTGCCTGAGATCGGCAAGCATGGACAAATCATGGAATGGCTGGAGGACTATGATGAAGCGGATATCGGACATCGGCATATATCGCAGCTGTTCGCGCTCCATCCTGGTGAACAGATACATGTACGCCGGACCCCGAACCTAGCCGAGGCAGCAAGGCGGACGATTGAGCGCCGATTGGCTCACGGTGGCGGCCATACCGGATGGAGCCGGGCATGGATCGTGAATTTTTGGGCTAGGCTCGAGGATGGCGACGAAGCCTATTCCCATCTCCGTCAGCTATTGACGCATTCGACCTATCCCAATCTATTCGATGCACATCCGCCGTTCCAGATTGACGGCAACTTCGGAGGCGCGGCCGGCATAGCCGAGCTGCTGCTGCAATCGCACGCCGGAGAGCTTGCTTTGCTGCCGGCGCTGCCTTCGGATTGGAGCAGCGGCAAGGCGACGGGGCTGCGGGCAAGAGGGGCGTTGACCGTCGATCTCGAATGGGAGAACGGCTTGCTCAAGGAAGCACGTATTGCGGCTAAGAAGAGCACAGATTGCTGCCTGAGATGTGGAACGTCTTCCATTGTTGTTTTTGATGGCGATAAACGGGTAGGCGAGCGTTCAAGCTCCGATATCGTAAAGTTCCAGCTGGAAGCGGGCAAGACGTACCGAGTTGTTAGACAAACCGTTCTGCAAGGGATGATATTCGAATGACTGAGCTCGTTTAGTTAGCCCTATCCGGTTCTCATCAGACAGCTTCATATGAACGTAGAATAGGAATTATTTCTTGCAATAGCCCTTGATAGCTAGAAAAGGGCTATTGTATTTTTTGCTGATCTTATATGCTTATATAGGTGTGCTGATTTATAATCCGCCGAATCAGGGAACACCCAGGGCATCATCTCTAGTGCAAATACGGTACGCTTTGGTTTTGCAGCATCGAGAACTGTTCTATGACGGCAAGCGCCCTTATGTCCATCATCCGAAAAATGCGGGCTCGGCGCATATATGCTTTGAGGTCGACGATATATTTGAAATAGCTAACCACCTCAAAAAGCATGGCATCAAGGTAGACGTTGAGCCAAAGCGCGGCAAAGACCACAATTACCAGTGCTGGACGAAGGACCCTGATGGCTTCCCGATCGAGTTCATGCAGATGCATCCGCGCTCACTGCAAAGAAACAGTTAAAGGTTAGTAGTGGAATGGTGATCAATTAGGCATTGGCAAAAAACTGTTAGGAACTAGTAAATTTCTTTGCTGCGTTCAGCGTACATGCACTTCTAGGCAGCTACCCACATACAATAAAGAACAGACTTCAATGTTCGCCCGAATCGGAAAAAGCAGGTAGGTTATTCCGATCTGAGCTAATACAACGTGGGGGTGTACGGTACAATGCCTGGATTGTTCTCAGCGATAGCGCTATTCATTAAGCAGCTTTCATTGCTCGTCTCTTATGTTAAAAACAATGCTTTTCCCCAGCCTCTTCAAGAAGAGGAGGAAACCAAACATCTGCAACTGATGGCCGAAGGCAATCAGCGTTCCCGTAACCTGCTCATTGAGCACAATCTCCGCTTAGTCGCTCACATAGTGAAAAAATTCGACAATACCGGGGAGGACCTCGAAGATTTAATTAGTATCGGGACAATTGGACTGATCAAAGCAATCGAGAGCTTTCAAACCGGGAAAGGGACGAAGCTCGCTACATTTGCAGCTCGTTGTATCGAGAATGAAATACTTATGCATCTGCGGTCTTTGAAGAAGACGCGCAAGGACGTATCGCTGCATGATCCGATTGGCACGGACAAGGAAGGCAATGAGATTACTTTGATCGATATCCTCGGCACCGAGGCTGATGATATCGTGGATAAGGTGCAGCTGAAGATTGAAAAGTCGAAGATATATAAGAATTTAGACATACTCGATGACCGCGAGAAGGAAGTTGTGATCGGCCGCTTCGGGCTGGAGCATGGCGGGGATGAACGGACGCAGCGGGAGATTGCGAAGGAGCTTGGAATATCGCGAAGCTATGTGTCGCGGATTGAGAAAAGGGCGTTGATGAAGCTTTATCATGAGTTTTATAAGGCGAAGCGATAAGACTGCCACCGCCAACAAGCCAAAGAATCTAAAGGGTAAGCAATTTGGTATTAACAGTATATACCAACTCAATAGCTCTCTAATAGCCATGTAGGAGTTTCTACAGGGCTATTTAGTATTTCACCCCACCCAGTGCCGAGTCATGGGGTTTTAACGTCTAATTGAATTTTATGCTCGTTGTACCTATGAAAAACTTTTTGGATTACCTTGTACGCACACAAGGTTCCAACGTCAGGGAAATAATGTTAAAGTTGCTATAGTAGAATCTCTTTAGAGGGGAGCAAGACAGCGTGTTCATAGTAAACATAGAAGGTGCAATCTGTAGGGATGATAGATGGCTTGTTATTACACGAAGTACCAAAGAAGAACATGCAGGGGGTACTCTGTCTCTTGTGGGAGGAAAAGTAGACGTTGAAGGAAACACACTCGAAATCCTAGAACGGACTGTAAAGCGAGAACTTTATGAAGAAGTTGGCATCGAGATAAAAGATGCTGTTACTTTTGTATACAGTTCCTCATTTGTAACAGATGATGGATGCAACGTTATAAATATGGTCTTCCTATGTGAATATAACAGAGGTACAGCACATAACAAGAGTCCCGATGAGGTTGAAGCCGTTCATTGGATGACCTACGATGAAATAATGAATCATCCCAAAGCTCCTCTTTGGACAAAAGAGAGTATAAGAAGAGTAGCACTAGCAAGGAGATAACAATAATGATGAAAAATGTTTATATTGTGCGACATTGCAAAGCAGATGGGCAGGAGCCTGATGCTAGGCTAACTGAACTAGGTATTCAACAAGCTGAGAATCTTGCTAAATTTCTCTTAGATAAAGATATTGATTTTATCATTTCAAGCCCTTTTGAAAGGGCTTACCGCACCATAGCTCCATTGGCTGAACAAATAGGTATAGAAGTTGTTTTGGATGATAGATTGGCAGAGAGGCTTTTATCAAGCAAGAATCATCCTGATTGGCGAGATATGCTTCGTAAGACATACGTTGACTTAGACATATGCTATGAGGGTGGAGAGTCCAGTAACACGGCTATGAGCCGTGCCGTAAGTGTAGTCATGGAAGTTCTGAATAAGGAGAACAAAAACATTGTATTAGTTTCACATGGAAACCTGATATCACTCCTACTTAAGCATTTTGATGACCGTTTTGGATTTAAAGAGTGGGAATCTTTATCCAATCCTGATGTATTTCATCTTACCTTCTCAGCAGATGATAAGCCAAACATTCATCGAATATGGGCAGAGTGATTTTTTATTAGAGCAAACACATTCCTTCGGACACGTACATGTTTGTTGTCACTGTCTACTCGTAACATGTGTGGTGTTGCTCACTGTTGTTCAGTAGAGTCTTTCTAATATTAAAGCAACTCCATCATTATCATTCGTTTCTGTTATTTCCGTTGCAATTTCTTTTAATTCTTTTATTGCATTTCCCATGGCTATTGAAATACCACAGGATTGAAACAATCCTAAATCATTGAAGTCATCTCCAAAACACATGACATCACTCATTTTATAACCTAGTGATTCAATCAAATACTTAACAGCATTTTCTTTAGACGATTTTAAAGACATTATTTGAATTAACTTCCCATCATCTGTGCTTAAAATATTAACACGGTCTCCAAACTTATTAATGATTTGTTCAGAATCATGACAATCCGTTATAAGGATTTTAGTACAATCAAAGGTTTTTAGTTTTTCTAAGCTAATAATTGTGGGGTTTGTTGTAATCTTCATCATTTCTCGATAATCCAACGATTTATAAGTGAACCATTCATCTTTGACTTCAACACTAATATTGGATTTAGGGTCTACCGATAGGCAATAATCGAAATAACACCAACTAATTCTTTTGATATTGAATAATGAATTTCTCGATCTGTAACATTGCATTGAAATAATCCGCCATTATAAAATACCACCGTTCCAAAAGAAAACAAATTTATATCTTCGTATTTCACAGCCCTTGGTGGACGGGCTGTTGCAAAAATTATATTAATATCCGCAGCTTTCACCTACTGCAAAGCAAACAAATTTCTTTTAGATATTTGTTTTTTTGAATTTAGAAGAGTACCATCTAGATCCAATACGATTAACTTAGGTTTCATAACTTCTCTCCGTTCACCTTAGGGTACTTTCAGCTAACATACGTCTTTTATATGAACTTCATCTATCGTTTGTTTTGTTTAATATTACCATAATCCAGATCATCTGGAGCTAAGCTCTTGCCTTTATCTATACAACCCAATCGGCTAACATGGCACACGAAATAAAGAACGAAAATAGAATTAAGTAACTTATATCAATTTACTTGATATTGAAGCACTCTAGGCGAAAGTCCGTACTAATTCTTAGATAGTTCTTTACCTCTTATTTTTCATAAAATCAAATTACTTACAAATGATCTGCAACCCTTCTTATATACAAATCGTTTAAATAGGAAAAGAATAATTTGGAAAAAGAGTAAAGGTGATAAGAGATGGGGTTAGCTGTAGATGAAAAAATGGATTTTATCAATAAGCTTGATTATTATCGTTATTGGGTAAGCGTCAAATCCAGCCCACCTTCAACGTCCAAACCATTCATGAGAAAATGAAGGCAACCCAATGAAGGAGGTTGCCACATGACCACGAGAGAACAACGTCGTCAAGCATGGAT
>NZ_JBXCIW010000026.1:0-66141 GCF_056786335.1 Paenibacillus sp. Y280 | reverse complement strand
CGAACACGACCGTTAAGCCCTCCAGCGCCAATGGTACTTAGACCGCAGGGTCTTGGGAGAGTAGGACGTCGCCAAGCACGAGAGACCTATCGCATGTGATGCGATAGGTTTTTTGTTGTGTTCCGATTTGGATCGAGATTATGATATTAGCGTCTGTTTCTGCTGAAAAAAACGTTCATCCATGTATAAACAGAGTACAACCGCACCAAGCTATTATAAAGAATTTGATCGACCACTTGACCTTTTTCTAAAATTGCATATAATAAAATCAAAGTCAAAGAAAGTCAAAGTCAATTGTCCGAATATTCGGTGTCCAATGATTTTGGTTGAAAACGAATCTTAATGTTTATGTTTCAACTTTGACTTTGTTGGTTATTTCTCAGGGAGGTTGGTGGTTTGCGTAACATTTCCGATCTCATCGAACAGTATCTGAAGCATATGCTCCAAGATAGCCCAGAGGGCGCAGTCGAAATTCAACGCAATGACTTGGCTGACAAATTTTCTTGTGTACCTTCACAAATCAACTATGTCATCAGCACTCGCTTTACCATGGAGAAAGGATACATGGTTGAAAGTAAGCGCGGAGGCGGAGGCTATATCCGTATACAACGGATTGATCTTCCGGCACTGAAGGCGATTCAATTCCATATCGAGGAAACAATTGGAGAGTGTGTCGACCAAAGTGCGGCGGAAGGACTTATTTATCAGCTGGAGGAAGCAAGGCTCATTTCAAAGCGCGAAGGCAACTTGCTTCGTGCGGCAGTGCATCGCGATACAATCGCGCTCAAGCTGCCGCTAAGGGATGAAATTAGGGCCAGATTACTAAGGTCCATGCTAATCTCATTGCTGGTTAAATAACGCGAAACCGTTTATACCGGGAGGAGGGATCACGCTTGTTTTGCCAAGAATGCGGCAAAAAGCCGGCTACGCTTCATTTTACAAAAATCATTAACGGTGAGAAGACCGAATTTCACATCTGTGAAAGCTGTGCTCGTGAGAAAGGGGAAAGTATTCCTGGGGCGCCGAATAGCTTCTCTATTCATAGCTTATTGTCAGGACTTCTTGACTTCGAGCATTTGGGCGGGGCAGGGATTGCCGGTATTAAGCAGGAAACGCTGCGATGCGAGGAATGTGGTCTTACCTATTCGCAGTTCAGCAAGATCGGCCGCTTCGGTTGCAGCAACTGTTATCAGGCTTTTGCAGATAAACTTGATCCACTTCTCAAACGGGTTCACAGCAGTACCGTACACAGCGGGAAGATACCGAAGCGTTCGGGCGGTCAAATTCAGTGCAAGCGCGAAATCGAACAGCTGAGGCGGGATTTGCAAGCGAAAATAGAGCATGAGGAGTTTGAGAGCGCAGCTCAGCTGCGTGATCGAATACGTGAACTGGAGCGCCAAATTGCCGACCTGTAAGCTGGCATAGAAGGAGTGAGTAAGGCTCTTGACTAAGCATCGATTCTCAGAACAAGCGCTTAGCGAATGGATGAAGGATGTTGGTCCGGAATCTGAAATTGTCATAAGCAGCAGAGTGCGCGTCGCTCGTAATTTAAGGCATCAGCCATTTCCGTTGCTTGCGACGAATCAGCAATCCAAGGATGTGATGGATCAGCTGACTGAAGTAAGCCAGAGCGGAAAGCTGCAGTCCATCGGTTCATTTGAGACGATTATTTTGTCAGATTTAAGTGAGCTTGATAAAAGGGTGCTCGTTGAGAAGCATCTGATAAGTCCTAATTTAGCGAATGACTCGCGATGCGGGGCTGTTATTTTAAGCGATAATGAATCTGTTAGCATAATGATTAACGAAGAAGATCATTTGCGCATCCAATGTCTATATCCAGGTTTCCAAATTCAAGAGGCCTGGGCGTTGGCCAGCGGAATTGACGATATTTTTGAAGAGGCAGCTGATTATGCGTTTGACGAGAAACGCGGTTATTTAACGACATGTCCAACAAATGTTGGCACAGGCATTAGGGCCTCGGTCATGATGCATTTGCCGGCACTTGTGCTCACGTCGCAAATCAATCGTATTTTGTCGGCAGTAACGCAGGTTGGCCTAGCGGTAAGAGGATTGTATGGCGAAGGCAGTGAAGCGCTTGGCAACTTGTTTCAAGTGTCAAACCAAATTACGCTAGGTCAATCCGAGAACGAAATTATTGACAATCTTTATAGTGTAGCAAGACAAATTATCGAGCATGAGAAAGCGGCCCGCAAGCGACTTATGCAGGACTCGAGGCTGAGAACGGAGGATCGCATAAAGCGATCATACGGTATTTTATCTCACGCATCGATTATGGACTCGAAGGAAGCGGCACAGCGCTTATCGGATGTGCGGCTTGGAGCAGATTTAGGAATTTTAACAGATGTAACGCCACAAGTGTTAAACGAGCTTTTGGTCATGACACAGCCCGGATTTCTACAGCAAACCTTCGACGAGAAGATGAGCTCGGAGCAGAGGGATTTCAGAAGAGCAGAACTTATACGCAAGCAATTGCGCGGTGAAAAAGGCCATGGGGGTGCATGAATATGATGTTTGGAAGATTTACGGAGCGAGCACAGAAGGTGCTTGCATTAGCACAAGAGGAAGCGGTCCGTCTTGGGCATAATAATATCGGCACGGAACATATTTTGCTTGGTCTTATTCGCGAAGGGGAAGGAATAGCGGCCAAAGCATTAATCGGACTTGGTTTAGGGCTTGAGAAAATTCAAGATGAGGTTGAAGCATTGATCGGCCGTGGGCAAGAGCAGCCTAACAACATTGCTTATACGCCTCGCGCGAAAAAAGTCATTGAGCTTTCGATGGACGAAGCGAGAAAGCTGGGCCATACGTACGTAGGCACCGAGCATATTCTTCTTGGATTAATCCGTGAAGGAGAGGGCGTTGCAGCGCGTGTGCTGAACAACCTTGGCATCAGCCTTAATAAGGCTCGTCAGCAGGTGCTGCAGCTGCTTGGCAGCAGCGAGGCTGTATCGAGTAATCATAGCTCGCAGGCTAACGTAAGCACGCCTACGCTTGATGGACTTGCAAGAGACTTGACGGCTTATGCGAAGGAAGGCAATTTGGACCCCGTTATCGGACGGAGCAAAGAAATTGAGCGCGTGATCCAAGTGCTTAGCCGCCGTACGAAGAACAATCCAGTGCTAATCGGGGAGCCTGGCGTTGGTAAAACGGCGATTGCCGAAGGACTAGCGCAAAAAATTATTGCGAATGAAATTCCTGAGACGCTACGCGATAAACGAGTTATGACGCTCGATATGGGCTCAGTTGTAGCAGGCACAAAATACCGCGGTGAGTTTGAGGATCGTCTGAAGAAGATCATGGACGAGATTCGCCAAGCCGGCAATATTATTCTATTCATCGATGAGCTTCATACGCTCATTGGTGCAGGCGGAGCTGAAGGTGCGATCGACGCATCGAACATTTTGAAACCTGCTCTGGCACGCGGCGAGCTGCAATGTATCGGTGCTACTACCTTGGATGAGTATCGCAAATATATCGAGAAGGACGCAGCGCTTGAGCGTCGTTTTCAACCGATAACGGTTGATCAGCCATCACCGGAAGAAGCGATTCAAATTTTGTACGGACTGCGCGATCGTTACGAGGCTCATCACCGCGTGAAAATTACGGATGAAGCAATCGTGCAAGCGGTGAAGCTGTCCGATCGTTATATCCCAGACCGGTTCTTGCCGGATAAAGCAATTGACCTTATTGATGAAGCAGGCTCGAAGGTACGCCTACATTCGTACACCGTACCGCCAAACTTGAAGCAGCTTGAAAACCGTTTGGAGGATATCCGCAAGGAGAAGGATTCTGCGGTTCAAAGCCAGGAATTCGAGAAAGCGGCTGCGCTACGCGACACAGAGCAAAAAATTCGCGAAGAGCTCGATGTAACGAAAAACCAATGGAAAGAAAAGCAAGGCCGTACCGATTCCGAAGTAACGCCGGAGGATATTGCTCAGGTTGTAGCTAGCTGGACAGGAATCCCGGTCAGCAAGTTAGCAGAGGGAGAGACGGAGCGTCTGCTCAAAATGGAAGAAATTCTTCATGACCGTATTATCGGGCAAGAGGAAGCCGTTAAATCGGTGTCTAGAGCGATTCGTCGTGCTCGTGCCGGTCTGAAGGATCCGAAGCGTCCAATCGGCTCGTTCATTTTCTTAGGGCCTACAGGCGTTGGTAAAACGGAGCTGGCAAGAGCGCTTGCCGAGGCGATGTTCGGCGATGAGAATGCGGTTATCCGCATCGACATGTCGGAATACATGGAGAAGCATTCGACTTCGCGTCTAGTCGGAGCGCCTCCTGGATATGTAGGTTATGAAGAGGGCGGCCAATTAACCGAGAAGGTTCGTCGCAAGCCATATTCCGTTGTACTCCTTGATGAGATCGAGAAGGCTCACCCTGAAGTATTCAACATTTTGCTGCAAGTGCTGGAGGATGGTCGCTTGACTGATTCCAAAGGCCGCGTCGTCGATTTCCGGAATACATTGATTATCATGACGTCCAACGTTGGCGCTGACCAAATTAAACGCAATTCCTCGCTTGGCTTTACTGCTGTGCAGGATGCGGGACGTGATTTCTTGCAAATGAAGGACAAAGTGATGGCAGAGCTTAAGAAAAGCTTCCGTCCTGAGTTCCTCAACCGGATCGATGAGAGCATCGTATTCCACTCGCTCGGCGAGGAGCATATTGCTCAAATCGTTACGCTTATGTCTGATGAGCTTCGCAAGCGTCTGCGCGAGCAAGAGGTTGATTTCGTCCTTACGGATGGGGCCAAAGCATTCCTTGCCAAGGAAGGCTATGATCCACAGTACGGAGCGCGTCCGCTTCGCCGGGCTATCCAGAAGCATATTGAGGATCGTTTATCCGAAGATTTGCTGATGGGTAAAATTCAAAAAGGCGATTCGTTCACGATTGATGAAAAAGACGGCGCCTTGACGGTAACGAAGTCCGTTTCGGAGCAAGAGCCAGAGGAATCCACTGCGAAATAAAACATAATCCCGAACTGTCCCGCAGCCAGAAATGTAGCTTGCGGGACAGTTTTTATTATGGTTTATCTAATTGACAATGAGAATCATTATCGTACAATGACAGTAGAGCATTACATAGAATGGAGGTGCAACGATGATAGTTGTTACAAATACGATAAAAGTAAAAAAGGGGCATGGAGAGACGGTTGCCAAACGGTTTCAAAATTCCAAAGGGATTGATCAATCGCCGGGTTTCGTACGCATGGAGGTATTGTTTACGGAAGATCTAGAGGAATTTGATGAGCTGAAAGTAAGCACAACTTGGGAAAACAAAGCTTCCTTCGATGGCTGGGTGAACAGCGATTCGTTCAGGCAAGCACATGCCCATCGAGGCGGCCAGCCGCAAGGCGCTGATGGTCAGCAAACGGAAAGCGTTATGCTAGGCTCGCAGTTGACCACGCACCGCGTATTGGTTGCTCGGCAAGCCGGGGTTGAGGCATAACAAATTAAAACGGAATGCTATGGAATCGGATTATATTTCGCTCTCTTATCCACTGTGGATAAAGGGGGCGTTTTTTTTATGGTTCATTCCTTTGAATTTCGGTGGGGATATGTTGATCAACCTGTGGATAATGTTGATAAGTTGTTAATAAATCTGTGGACAATACCGATATGATATAAAAGGGATAACTTATTATGTGGGAAACTAATAATAGAAACGATAATAAGCTTTTTCATCAACAATGTGGGTTTATACATTGGGGATTAAATGGTAAACTTTATATAGCGTCATTTTTGCAGAATCGCAAGTGAGGGCTCCATCTATTGTGCTAGCCCATAACGTTTAAGGAGTACAGAATGGCCAAAATTAAAACGAAGTTTGTTTGTACGGAATGTGGCACAGAATCCGCTAAATGGCTCGGAAAATGTCCGGGCTGCCATGCATGGAACTCTATGGTGGAAGAAAAAGAAACCGTTGTGAAAACGAAGGGCGTCGGATTGTCATCGTTTCATGCGAAAGAAAAGCCGCAGTCCATCATACATATAGAAAGCGGGCAAGAACCGCGCATCGAAACCAGGATGCTTGAGCTTAACCGGGTGCTCGGCGGGGGCGTCGTACCTGGCTCGCTTATTCTGGTTGGCGGAGATCCAGGCATCGGCAAATCAACGCTATTGCTGCAAACCTCTCACGCGCTTGCGGTGAAGGGACTTAAGGTGCTCTACATTTCCGGAGAGGAGTCAGTGCGGCAAACGAGGCTAAGAGCAGATCGCCTTGGAGCGCTGACGGAATCGCTGTATGTACTATGCGAGACCAATATGGAGCAAATTAATGATGCAATCGAATCGGTCCAGCCAGATTTTCTCGTTATTGACTCGATTCAAACGGTGTACGATCCGAATGTACAGTCTGCTCCCGGCAGCGTATCACAGGTACGCGAATGTACGGCACATTTTATGCGAGTCGCCAAAATTAAAGGGATCGCAACGGTGCTGGTCGGCCATGTTACGAAGGAAGGCGCGATTGCTGGGCCAAGGCTGCTGGAGCATATGGTGGATTGCGTTCTTTATTTTGAAGGAGAGCGTCATCATACCTATCGCATTTTGCGCGCAGTGAAAAATCGGTTTGGCTCGACGAACGAGATTGGAATTTTTGAAATGGGCGAGGACGGGCTAAGGGAGGTTTCTAACCCTTCTGAGCTGTTCCTGTCTGAACGGCCATTAGGCGTGTCAGGCTCGACAGTCGTTGCAAGCATGGAAGGAACGAGGCCCGTTCTAGTCGAGCTTCAGGCGCTTGTAGCAACAACCAATTTTCCTTCTCCGCGAAGAATGTCGACAGGCATTGACCATCATCGCATGGCGCTGATCATTGCGGTGCTGGAGAAGCGTAACGGCATGTTTCTGCAAACGCAGGATGCGTACTTGAACGTTGCGGGCGGCGTAAAGCTCGATGAGCCGGCTGTTGACCTAGCAGCCGCCGTCAGCATTGCGTCCAGCTTTCGGGATGCTCCGACGAAGCCTTATGATGTCATATTTGGCGAAGTGGGGCTGACGGGCGAGGTTCGTGCCGTGTCGCGTGCGGAGCAGCGGGTGAAGGAAGCAGAGAAGCTGGGATTTAAACGTGTCATTATGCCGGAGAAGAGCTTAAAAGGCTGGAAGCCGCCCTCTGGCATAGAAATTATTGGCGTAACCACAGTGTCGGAAGCACTTAAGGCAGCGCTTGGATAGGGGGCAGATGATGAAGGAACCTACTCAGTTGGAAATAATGAATCAATTATTGCAATTAGTCGCACCAGGTACCCCTTTTCGTGATGGGCTGGAGAATGTGCTTCGGGCCAAAACGGGGGCGTTACTTGTTGTTGGATATAGTCCTGAGGTAATGGAGGTTGTAGATGGAGGCTTCTCCATCAATTGCGACTTCTCGCCGAACTATTTGTATGAGCTTGCTAAAATGGATGGCGCGATTATATTGAGCGAGGATATGCGTAGAATATTGTATGCGAATACACAGCTCATTCCGAACAGCTCGATTCCTTCCATTGAAACGGGTATACGGCACCGGACGGCAGAGCGTGTTGCTAAACAGACGGGTAAGCTTGTCGTATCGATCTCTCAGCGGCGCAATATTATTACGCTGTATCAAGGCAACCTGCGCTATTCACTGAAGGATATGGGCGTTATTTTGACAAAGGCCAATCAGGCGATTCAAACGCTCGAGAAATATAAGGCAGTGCTTAGCCAGTCGTTTACGAATTTGTCCGCGCTTGAGTTCGAGGAGCTTGTGACGCTGCAGGAAGTGGCGCATGTTATTCAGCGTGTTGAAATGGTGCTGCGTATCAAGATGGAAATAAAGCGTTACGTGATTGAGCTAGGTACGGAAGGCCGTCTGATCAGCATGCAAATGGATGAGCTGGTTGGCGGAGTGGAAGAGGACGCGTGGTACTTACTTAAGGATTACGCCAAAGAAAATTCGGATGAGAAGATTCGGGAAATTCGGGCAGGGCTAAAGAAGCTAAGCTCGGATGAGCTGCTGGATGCGCCGCCAATCATCCGTTTGATCGGTTATCCACATACGAGCAATATGAACGATGAATCCGTCTCCCCTCGCGGGTATCGCCTGTTGAACAAAATTCCGAGATTGCCGCTTATCATTATGAACAATTTAATTGAGCGGTTCGGACGGCTTCCTCATATTTTGATGGCGACGATTGAAGAATTGGATGAGGTTGAGGGTATTGGGGAAGTGCGGGCACGGGCAATCAAGGAGGGTCTCAAGCGGATCCAAGAGCAGATGTTCATTGACAGGCAAATCTAAATCCCATACAATAGATTGAATGTGGTCCTTTAAAGGGATGTACATTCGTTAAGGGTTTTGGGGCATAGTAGAGAAGAGGTGGAAAAGATGATCGCAAAATCGATACCGAGCCTTCTCACGGTGGGGAACCTATTTTTAGGGGTAATCGCCATCATTCTTGTATTCAATGAAAAACCAGATACGGCAGCTATGATGGTGTTGATCGCCATGCTGCTTGACGGTGTAGACGGACGCGTTGCTCGGGCGCTGAACGTTCAAAGTGAGTTCGGCAAAGAGCTGGATTCCTTATCCGATGTGATTTCGTTTGGCGTAGCGCCTGCTTTCATTATGTATGTTGTCGCTTTTCAAGAGCTGAGTCCTGCCTTAGCATGGATTGTAACGGCGTTGTTTCCTATTTGCGGCGCTTTGCGGCTTGCTCGCTTCAATGTCATTTCAAGTGCGCCAGGCTACTTTATCGGACTGCCAATACCAGCAGCTGGTGGTGTACTAGCGACGCTTGCTTTGTTCAAGGATGATATTTACGTATCCGTGCTGCTTACGAGCACGCTTGTCCTCTCCATTCTTATGGTCAGTACGATTAAATATCCGAATTTCAAAAAGGTCGGAATTCCAAAGGGTGCGGTTTGGGTTGTCCCAATCGTTATTGTGGTATCCGTTATACTTGGCTTAGTGTTCAAAAATGATCTATCCAAAATAGTGTTTGTACCGCTGCTGCTTTATGCGCTGTACGGCCTAAAAAAAAACGTTGATCGGCGTTTGCCCAAGCGAAACCGCAAGCGGAAGAAGCGCGAAGAAGTTGCCGATGAGCCTGTTCAATCAGAGAAGCCGGCCTAAAGCCATAGCTTGCAATCGAAATGAGATAGCGTTTCAAGACACAACAATTGTGTCTTGGAACGCTATTTTTATTTTCTATTAAACGGTCGAAACAAAGAAAAAGCTTTGAGGAGAGATCCTCAAAGCTTTTGTCAGTTGTAAAGGTCTAACTTGGTATGTTCTTGTATACAGTTACGTTAAATTAAACAGGCCTAAGGTTGAGCATTTGTCGTATTCGTCAGCAATAACCTCATCGAGTTGAATGTCCAGCAGATTACATAAAGCAGTCATATAAAATAAGTTGCGTCCAAGATCGGACTTAAGTACGTCGCGGCAATGCTCGCACACGGCTCCCGTGAGATGACTTTGCAGTGTTGTTTTGGCATCTTCAAGATTAAGCTCGTCTGAGTATTGCTGCTTGCGGGCATTTAGCTCGATACAGCCACAATCTGTCACTGCTTTCGTGACTGCACGGTTGACAGAAGCGCTTGACTGTCCGAATTTGGACATGACATCTAGTAAGCTGCGGTGCCGGAGCAGCAATTCGGATACTTGCTGCTGAAATTGATCCAGTGTAGGAGCGCTCATCGGTTCCACCTCTTTCACCAACCTCGTATGATGTAATCTTAATTTCCATTATAAGCTTCCTACCCTCTCATTTCAAAATGTGAATTATTAGAATTTATAAATGTTTGCAATTAATAGGCTCCCCCACGGTTAGCGAGGCAATAATTGGAACATAATTGTAGTGGAGGTGAACCATAATGGTTAGACGAATTATTCAAATAATGGGTTTGTTGTTCGGTGGTATGGCAGGCGGTGAGGTATACGGATGGATGAATGGAGCGGCCGTATGGTCTGGCTCATCCTTCGGAATGCTACAGCGATCCGGCACTTATTACATGAATGTAGCAATTGGCGCGGTTTTTGGTGTGGTTGTGGCAACGATGATTGCAGGGCAAATCATTCGTTATATGCAGAAAGGTGCGGAGCAAACTGCAGCGCTTCCGATGCAGCAGTTGATTGCAGGGGCAGGCGGCCTGCTTGCAGGTTTATTGCTCACAGTGTTAATCTATCCCGCTGTATCCGGCTTAGAAGGCCTAGGAAGTCTTATTCCTGCTGCTATGATGGTATGCTTCGGTTATTTGGGCATGCGTATTGGCTTGCATAAGCAGGAAGAATTGGCGGAAGGCTTTGCAGCCCTGCTTGAGAAGCGGAGGATTGCTCCAGCTGCAGATGAAGCGGGCGGCTACGAGGAGCATAAAATTCTCGATACGAGCGTTATTATCGATGGTCGAATTGCAGACATTTGCAAGACTGGATTTATTGAAGGAACGCTTGTCATTCCGGAGTTTGTGCTTGAGGAGCTGCAGCATATTGCTGATTCTTCTGATTTGCTGAAGCGCAACAGAGGAAGGCGCGGACTTGATATCTTGAACAAGATTCAAAAAGAGCTTGACGTGAAGGTTCTTATTTATGAAGGTGACTTCGAGGAAATCGGAGAAGTGGACAGTAAGCTTGTTAAGCTGGCTAAAGCGCTCCACGGCAAAGTGGTTACCAATGATTTTAACTTAAACAAGGTATGTGAGCTTCAAGGCGTGTCGGTGCTGAATATTAATGATTTGGCAAATGCTGTGAAGCCTGTCGTATTGCCGGGAGAAGAAATTATCGTTCAAGTGATTAAAGACGGCAAAGAACATGGACAAGGTGTCGCTTATTTGGATGACGGTACGATGATCGTCGTTGAGGGCGGACGCGAATATATCGGTACGACAATGGAGGTGCTCGTGACGAGCGTGCTGCAAACGTCTGCGGGCCGAATGATATTTGCAAAACCGAAGCTGTTGGAAAAAGCGCAGTAACAAGGTATGATAGTACTATTGTTAGGGCGCAAACGGCTGACGCCGTCCAATGGCGGCATAAGCTCGTTTCGCGGTGAAATATAAGTCCATTTATAAGAGATCGTCTTATGAATGCTTGTATTTTAACATAGTGTGAGGCGGGTTGAAGGCATGGGAGCAGATTGGGGAGTTATCATCGTTGCGGCCGGAAGAGGCACGCGGATGGGAACGAAGGAAAGCAAGCAGTACTTGCAGCTGGGGGACAAGCCTATTCTCGTCCATACGCTGGAGCTGTTTCAGTCGATGGACACCGTTAAGGAAGCTGTACTTGTCGTAGGAAGCGATGATGTTGAGCGCTGCCGCAAATGGGTTCAGCAATATAGAATAACGAAGGTAACGGCTGTGGTGACCGGGGGAGCAGAACGCCAGCATTCCGTGTACTGCGGGCTTCAGGAGCTGACAAGCGACTGGGTGATGGTGCATGACGGCGTTCGGCCGCTTGTAACGGCGGATGCTGTCCGTGCATGCTGCGAGCAGGCGGAGAAGAGCGGCGCTTCGGTGCTGGCTGTGCCGGTTAAAGATACGATTAAGCAAGTGAATGAAGCGGGTGTCATCATTTCGACGCCGGACCGCCGAAGCTTGTGGGCGATACAAACGCCGCAAGCTTTTCGACGTGTCCTGCTGCTGGAGGCGCATGAGCGCGCGCTGGCAGAGCAATTTGTAGGGACGGATGACGCGATGGTCGTAGAGCGTATGGGCGCGAGTGTCACCGTTGCAGAAGGCGAATATACAAATATAAAAATTACGACGCCTGAAGATTTGCCGTGGGCGGAATTTCTGCTCGCGAAGCGTCGTGCCGATAGGGCAGAGGGGAACGGTGGGCAAGGATGATTCGTGTTGGTCAAGGATTTGATGTGCATCAATTAGTAGAAGGACGTCCATGTATTATTGGGGGAGTAACAATTCCTTATGAGAAGGGGCTGCTCGGCCATTCGGATGCAGACGTACTGCTGCATGCGATAACGGATGCGATTCTTGGAGCGCTTGGGCTTGGCGATATTGGCAAGCATTTTCCGGATACGGATGCCGCGTTTAAGGATTCGGACAGCTTGAAGCTGCTTGAGGAGATATGGAAGCTCGTGCGCGAGCGGGGCTACAGACTTGGCAACATTGACTCGACGATTATTGCTCAGCGTCCTAAGATGCTGCCGTATATTCCGCAAATGGCCGAAATTATCGCAAAGGCGCTTGAGGCTGACGTAACGCAGGTGAACGTGAAGGCGACAACGACGGAGCAGCTTGGATTTGCGGGTCGCGGCGAAGGGATTGCGGCACAATCCGTTGTCTGTCTGATCAAGGATGTGCTATGATCGGGAGTATTCAACTTTAAGCAGATTCTTCCGGAGCAAGCTTTAGCTTCGCAAAACTTTTATAGCATATGCTTACGAAGCGAGATTTTGCTTCGCAAAACTTTTATAGCATATGCTTACGGAGCAAGCTTTTGCTTCGCAAAACTTTTATAGCATATGCTTACGGAGCAAGCTTTTGCTTCGCAAAACTTTTAGGAGGTTTTTCAGATGACAGCAGAGGTTCGAGTTCGGTATGCCCCATCTCCTACGGGTCATTTACATATAGGAAATGCAAGAACGGCCTTGTTCAATTATTTATTCGCAAGAAATCAAGGCGGTAAATTCATTATCCGGATCGAGGACACAGACGTGAAGCGGAACGTCGCGGGTGGAGAAGAAAGCCAGCTTAAATATTTGAAGTGGCTCGGCATGGATTGGGACGAGAGCATTGATATCGGAGGCGGGTATGGACCTTATCGCCAGACCGAGCGTCTCGATATTTACAATAGGTATTGGCAGGAGCTGATTGACCGGGGTCTGGCTTACCGTTGTTACTGCACGGAGGAAGAGCTGGAGAAGGAGCGGGAAGAGCAAAGCGAGCGTGGCGAGACGCCGCGGTACTCCGGACTTCACCGCAACTTGTCGGAAGAGCAACGGCAGGCTTTTGAAGCGGAAGGCCGTGTGCCAAGCATTCGATTCCGCGTTCCTGAAGGCCGCACCTACGCCTTCGATGATATCGTGAAAGGCTCAATCAGCTTCGATACAGCGGAGATGGGCGATTTCGTAATCGTGAAGAAGGATGGCATTCCAACTTATAACTTTGCAGTAGTGCTTGACGATTATTTGATGAAAATTAGTCATGTATTGCGGGGCGAGGATCATATTTCGAATACGCCTCGTCAGCTCATGATTTATGAAGCGTTCGGCTGGGAGCCGCCGCAATTCGGTCATATGACGCTTATCGTAAATGATCAGCGCAAGAAGCTTAGCAAACGTGATGAATCGATTATTCAGTTCATTTCCCAATATGACGAACTTGGTTATTTGCCTGAGGCTATGTTTAACTTTATTACACTTCTTGGCTGGTCGCCTGAAGGCGAGCAAGAGATCTTTACCCGCGAGGAGCTTGTCTCTGTCTTCAATCCGGATCGTCTAAGCAAAAGCCCTGCCGTATTCGATACGCAGAAGCTGAGCTGGATGAACAACGAATATTTGAAAAAGGCTGATCTCCCGCGATTAGTTGATCTTTGCCTCCCGCATCTGCAGCAAGCAGGGCGTATCGCAAATGATCTGGATGCGGAAGGCCATGCATGGGTAACGGATCTAGTAGCGCTTCATCAGGAAAAGCTGCGCTATGCTGCTGAAATCGTGCCGATGACGGAGCTCTTCTTCCGCGATACGATTGAGGATGAGGGCGATGCTGTCGAAGTGCTTGCTGAAGAGCAGGTGCCGACCGTTTTGCAAGCCTTTTTGACGCGGATAGAAGCGGGCGAAACGCCATTCCAAGTGGACGGCATTAAAGAAATGATCAAAGCGGTGCAGAAGGAGACGGGTTTCAAAGGCAAGCAGCTCTTTATGCCGATTCGTGCAGCGCTTACCGGGCAGACGCATGGTCCTGACTTGAACCAATCCCTTGCCTTGCTAGGCAAAGAGAAGGTTGCGAGCCGCTTGCGCGGACGTTTGGCTGGCTACGGGGTTTAGACGCTTATAGCCGTTTTGCAATGGAGCGGACATAATGCCCTTGTCACATTTTTGGGTATTCGGTATACTATGACTAATAAATGAATGAATCGAACGGCCATGAACAGGAGAAGTACGTTTGCTTGTGGATTCGCAGAGAGGACAACCGTCATTCGAATCGGCGTCGCATCATGATGTGTGGCAATGGGAAACTGGAATGGGGCTGAAAGTTGTCTGGTCCGCCAAACGGAAATATGCACCTGGGAGCTTTGTTCCGAGCTGCTGCAGCGAGAAATGCACGATCATAAGGACAAGGCGGATATGCCACGTCGTTTATGAGGTTGCATATTTGGCTGCGCAGGGTAGGCAGCAACGTATCGTCTGCGTTAAAGACTCTAAGAGGAACGAATCCTCAGCGTAGGCTGTCGATTTGTTCAAGCAGAGTGGAACCGCGAGATTGCACGCCTCTGCAGCATAATATGCTGCAGGGGCTTTTCTATTTTTTATTAGAATCATATGAGCGTTTGAAAAAGGAGCATTGCTTATGTTTCGTCATTTCCGATCGGACATACAGGCGGTTTTCGAGAATGATCCAGCTGCCCGCAGTCGATTCGAGGTTGTTTTCACCTATTCGGGCTTACACGCCATTTGGGCTCACCGCATCGCCCATCCTCTCTACCGCAGAGGCTGGTTCACTATTGCGCGAATGGTCTCTCAGGTGAGCCGTTTCATGACGGGCATCGAGATTCATCCGGGCGCTCAAATCGGCGAGCGATTGTTTATCGATCATGGAATGGGTGTCGTGATTGGAGAAACGTGCGAAATAGGCGATGATGTCGTGATTTATCAAGGCGTTACTCTAGGCGGTACAGGGAAGGAAAAAGGGAAGCGTCATCCGACAATTGGCAATAATGTTGTTATCGGCTCAGGCGCGAAGGTACTTGGATCTTTCCAGGTCGGTGAATTTTCCAGTATTGGGTCAAACGCAGTTGTTCTGAGGGAAGTGCCGACGAATTGTACCGTAGTAGGAAATCCGGGACGTGTCGTTAAACGCAACGGAGAGCGAGTGGGCGATCGTCTGGATCATACGCAGCTTCCCGATCCGGTCATAGAAATGTTCCGTACGATGCAGAAGGAAATAGATGATTTGAAAACCGAGCTGAATCAGCTTCGGGAACCTGTAGCTGGAGGAGAAATACGAAAATGACAGTGTCCATTTATAATACCGTATCTAGGGTGAAAGAGCCTTTTGAGTCGCAAGAGCCGGGGAAAGTTAAGATGTATGTCTGCGGTCCGACCGTCTATGATTACATTCATATCGGCAATGCAAGGCCCGTTATTTTCTTCGATGTGGTTCGTCGTTACTTTGAGGATATCGGAAATGATGTCCAATATGTCGTGAACTTTACGGACGTAGACGACAAGCTTATTCGCAAAGCAGAGCAGCTTGGCGCAACGGTGCCAGAAGTAGCGGAAAAGTTTATTGCGGCATTTTATGCGGATATCGAATCGCTTGGCGTTCATAAGGCGACGCTTAATCCGCGCGTGACGGAGCATATTCCTCAGATTGTTGCGTTTATTCAAGGGCTGATAGACAAAGGCTATGCTTATATGAGCGAGGGCGATGTCTATTACCGTACGGCTGCATTCGTAGATTACGGCAAGCTTTCGCATCAGAATATAGAGGAGCTTCAGTTCGGTATTCGGGTTGAGATTGGCGAACGCAAGGAGAACCAGCAGGATTTTGTATTGTGGAAGGGCGCTAAGCCTGGAGAAATCAAATGGGAAAGCCCATTTGGCGATGGCCGTCCCGGCTGGCATATTGAATGCTCGGCTATGGCGCGTGAGTATCTTGGGGATACGCTGGATATCCATGGAGGCGGACATGATTTGCAATTTCCGCATCATGAATGCGAGGTTGCACAATCGGAAGCATTGACAGGAAAGCCGCTTGCGAACTATTGGATGCATAACGGCTATATTCATATTAACAATGAGAAAATGTCCAAATCGCTGGGCAACGGCATTACGGTACATGAGATTGTGAAGCGGGTTAAGCCCCAGGCTATCCGTTACTTTATGCTATCGACTCATTATCGCAGTCCGCTGAACTTCAGCGATGATTCCGTTGCCCAAGCAGAGAACAGTGTGGAGCGGATTGCAAATTGCGCAGCCAATCTAAAGCATAGGCTTTCTGCCATGAACGGTGAGTTCGCAGAGGCAGCTGGAAGCGGACTTGTTCCTTCGGGCGATGAAGCGCTGGATGCGAGACTTAAGGCGATACATGACCAATTCCATGCGAAAATGAGCGATGATTTCAATACGCCTGATGCGATAACGACGGTATTTGACTTGGTCACGGAAGCGAATCAATATCTAAATCGTGCCGATGCAGCTCCAAGTGCAGTGTATGCACTGCTTACTCTGCTTGAGCGTATGGATGCTGTGCTTGGCTTGCTCCCGCTGCAGCAAGCGGATAGTGAACTGCTTGATGCGGATATTGAGCAGCTGATCGTAGAGCGTACGGAAGCCCGTCAGACGAAAAACTGGGCGAGAGCCGACGAAATTCGTGATTTGCTTACAGAGAAAAATATCGTACTTGAGGATACGCCGCAAGGTATCCGCTGGCGGCGCAAATGAGTGAGCAAAACGATTTAAATATGCTGCTCTTTCATCCGCCTTCCAAAAAACCGCAACTGATGAACCCAGTCGTTCTAGCTTATATAGGAGATGCCGTATTTGAGCTTCTTATACGGCAATATTTAATCTCGTTACCGAATCAAAAGTCGCATCATCTCCACCGGGAAGCGACAAAATTTGTATCTGCCAAAGGGCAGAAGAGAACACTGGATCTCTGGCAGCCGCATTTGACCGAGGAGGAGGCGGACATTGTCCGCCGCGGCCGCAATTCGAAGTCGGGCACGCCTCCCAAAAATGCCGATCTCGCCGATTATCGGCTCGCTACCGCATTGGAGAGTTTGGTAGGATATCTCTATTATGAAGGACGTATAACCAGATTGAACGAATTGCTCGCGATTGCGCTAGGCGTACAAGAAAAGCAATAAGGCAGGCGCAGCCATTTGAGAATATGAAAACGATATAAGGAGGGTAACCGATGACAGAAGAAACGATTCAAGATGAGATGATTGCCGGTAAGCACCCTGTGCTCGAGGCGCTTCGATCAGGACGTGAAATTAATAAAATATGGATCGCCGACGGCGCACAGAAGACATTGACGCAGCCTATCGTCGCAGAAGCAAAGAAGTTCGGTATAGTCGTACAGTTTGTTGACAAGAGAAAGCTCGACAGCTTAACCCCAGGTGTTACTCATCAGGGAGTTGTCGCTCAAGCTGCTGCCTTCGCCTATGTGGAGGTAGAGGAGATTCTTGAACGCGCGAAGCAGCGTGATGAGGTTCCTTTTATACTGCTGCTTGACGAGATTGAAGATCCGCATAACCTTGGCTCCATCCTTCGAACGGCTGAATGTACAGGAGTTCATGGCGTAATCATTCCGAAGCGTCGTTCTGCGGGACTTACGGCTACTGTATTGAAAACCTCGGCCGGCGCAGCTGAGCATGTGCCAGTTGCACGCGTTACTAATCTGGCGCAAACGATCGATAAGCTGAAGGAAGCGGGCGTATGGGTAGCAGGCACTGACCTTAGCGCTTCGCAAGATGTTTATAAGATGAAATTCGATATGCCGCTAGTTATCGTCATCGGCAACGAGAGCAAGGGCATGGGAAGACTTATTAAGGAAAAATGTGATTTTCTCGTTAAGCTGCCTATGCTTGGCCAACTGAATTCTTTGAACGCCTCGGTTGCGGCTGGCGTGCTTATGTATGAGGTCGTGCGGCAACGCCGGAGTATGTAGGCCATGAATCGGCACGACGATATTTTATTGGTCGATGGGTATAACGTGATTGGCGCTTGGCCGGTTCTCGAGAAGCTGAAGGAATACGCTTTGGAGGAAGCTCGGGACAAGCTGCTCGATATGCTGGCGGACTACCAAGGATTTACGGGCATGCAAGTATACGTCGTGTTTGATGCGCATCAGGTGCCCGGACTTGGGGCCACTTATCGGCACCACAAGCTGATGATCGTATATACGAAAGAAAAGGAAACGGCCGATGAATGTATCGAGCGTCTCTGCTCCGAGCTGTTTGTAAGGCGGAGGAACATTTATGTTGCTACGTCTGATCTGGTGGAGCAGCATGTAGCATTCGGTAAAGGAGCGCTCCGCGTTTCCGCGCGCGAGCTGCTTGTCGATATAAACCAAAACCGCAAAAACATCGAGCAGTCGCTGCGCGAGGATAAGCCGGGGAAGCGTAATACGGTAGACGGCATTGTAAGCCTTGAGGTTCGGAGCAAGCTTGAAAAGCTTCGCCGAGGAGAGAAATAATGGGTACGGTTTTTAATGCGGGTGATCGTGTTAGCTGAACATGTCGCTATTCTATGCCACAAAGTTACAAAAATGCTAGAAAATCGATGGTTTTCGGACACCCGATTGGTTGACGGTGTAAGGTTACATAATGTATACTGACTCTATTATTAGCGATAAGAACGTGTGGATTTTGCCAGGTAACTTTCTTATCTCTCGACGTGAAACGCTGCTGAGCCTAAGCAATTGGGAACAGTTAGATAGGTTTGCGTGAATACGAATCTAGCGGTGTACGCCTTGCAGGCCGGAGGGATAGTTCGTGAGTATCGACCTCAAAGAATGGAGTACGCTTGAGTATGACAGCAGTACGGACGAGGATATCGTCGAAGCGGTCCGCAATGGCGACAGCATAGCGTTGGAATATTTGATTAACAAGTATAAGAACTTTGTGAGAGCCAAAGCGCGCTCGTATTTTCTTATCGGTGCGGATCGTGAAGATATCGTGCAGGAGGGTATGATTGGTCTATATAAAGCAATTCGTGATTTTAAAGGGGACAAGCTTGCAAGCTTCAAAGCCTTTGCGGAATTGTGCATAACGAGACAAATTATTACTGCCATCAAAACAGCCACGCGTCAGAAGCACATCCCGCTTAATTCCTACGTATCGCTCGATAAGCCCATTTATGATGAAGATTCGGATCGCACGCTGCTTGATGTCATTTGTGGCACACGAGTATCAGATCCTGAAGAATTAATTATTAATCAAGAAGAGTTTATTGGCTTGGAAGATAAGATGTCCGAAATTTTAAGCGACCTTGAGCGTAAGGTGCTAATGCTTTATTTGGATGGAAGATCTTATCAGGAGATTGCAGTCGATCTGGATCGGCATGTGAAATCAATAGACAATGCCCTTCAGCGCGTGAAGCGAAAGCTTGAGCGTTACTTGGAAGTCAGAGACATTAGCGGTTAACCGCAATTATACGTAAATTGCTTTTAAAGAGGACTGTCTTCCATCTGGCGGTGTCCAGGTGGAAGATACAGTCTTTTTTGTTTTAAAAGGGCATAAGTAGACTATACTGATAGAGACGAGCCCGATATTGCTGTTGTTCCCAATTATTCGTAGGCCAAACACTTATCTTTTACATTGACATCAATATAGCTGTATGATAAAGTGTTTAGGTAGGCCTAAATTCGAGGTTTTTTTTCGTTTTGGCGTTGGAATCAATGAACTTTCATATAGAGCTTCATGATTCGTATTTTGTAGCAGTTCGGGAGGTGTAATTCAATGCGGGTAATTATCACGTTGGCATGCACAAACTGCAAACAGAGAAACTATGCGAGCAGCAAGAACAAACGCAATCACCCCGACCGCATCGAGTTGAAGAAGTTTTGCAAGTTCTGTAACGAGCAGACTCCTCATCGCGAGACGAGATAGTCAAATGGAGGTGTGAACGTGGCATTTTTGGCTAAACTAAAGCAAGGCTTTGGTACAACGTTTAGTTTTTTTGCCGACAGCTGGGCGGAACTTAAGAAGGTTCGCTGGCCAAGCCGTAAAGAGTTGACAAGCTATTCGATCGTGGTTTTGCTTACGATCACGCTTGTAACGATTTACTTCTGGCTTCTTGACATCGGGATCTCGTCTCTGGTTGAACTCATTGTTTAAGAAGGGTCCAAAGGTGGATTTGTGATGGAAAAAAGATGGTACGTCGTGCATACCTACTCAGGCTATGAGAACAAGGTGAAAGCCAATTTGGAGCGCCGTGTTGAATCAATGGGCATGGAAGACAAGATTTTCCGTGTTCTAGTTCCTATGGAAGATGAAGTGGTAGAGAAGGACGGCAAGAAGAAGATTGTCCAACGTAAGGTCTACCCCGGCTATGTTCTTGTGGAAATGGTTCAAACCGACGATTCTTGGTACGTTGTTCGGAATACGCCAGGCGTAACTGGATTTGTAGGATCAACAGGTTCCGGTTCAAAACCGATTCCTCTATTGCCTGATGAGGTTGAGCAAATACTCAAGCACATGGGCATGGAAGAGCCAAAACCGAAAATCGAGTTCGATTTGAAAGAAACGGTTCGCGTCAAAGTAGGTCCTTTCGCAGATTTTGTTGGTACAGTAGAAGAAATTTTGCTGGACAAAGCGAAGTTGAAGGTTCATGTAAACATGTTTGGCAGGGAGACCCCGCTGGAGCTGGATTACACTCAAGTGGAGAAGATATAATATCTGGTTTCCGAACCCATCGGTTCATTCCGGTGGAGGATTGGACGCGAAGTGACTAAGCCATTTTGGTGACGAACGTTACTTACGCATGGAATAAAGGGTTAGGAGGTGTCAGGCATGGCAAAGAAAGTCATCAAGATGGTCAAACTGCAAGTTCCTGCAGGTAAAGCAAACCCAGCGCCGCCGATCGGTCCAGCACTTGGTCAAGCAGGCGTGAACATTATGGCGTTTTGTAAAGAGTTTAACGCTCGTACAGCAGATCAAGCAGGCTTGATTATTCCAGTTGTTATTACAGTATTTGAAGACCGTTCGTTCACATTCGAAACAAAAACGCCGCCGGCAGCAGTATTGCTACGCGTCGCAGCTGGAATCGATAAAGGTTCAGGCGAACCGAACAAGAAGAAGGTCGCTACTGTAAAACGTGACAAAGTTCGCGAAATCGCTGAGCAAAAAATGCCGGATCTTAACGCAGCTTCTGTAGAAGCAGCAATGCGTATGGTTGAAGGTACTGCTCGCAGCATGGGCGTAACTATTGTTGACTAATACCGCGAGGTAGCTTGCTTTGCGAGGCTTCGGCTTCGCGAGTGGGAGGATCATCCTTAGGAGGATTTTCCGCTACAACCACATGAGGAGGAAATTACAATGGCTAAACAAGGTAAAAAATATGTAGAAGCTGCTAAGCTTATCGACAGCGAAGCAACTTACGAGCCTTTGGAAGCGATCGAGCTTGTGAAAAAGGCAGCAACAGCTAAATTCGACGAGTCCGTTGAAGTAGCAGTTCGTTTGGGTGTAGACCCGCGTAAACAAGACCAAGCAGTTCGTGGCGTAGTTGTACTACCACACGGTACTGGTAAAACAAAACGCGTTCTCGTTTTCGCAAAAGGCGAAAAAGTGAAAGAAGCGGAAGCTGCGGGTGCTGACTTTGTCGGCGATGCAGACATGATTAACAAAATCCAACAAGGCTGGTTCGAATTCGACGTTTGCGTAGCAACGCCGGACATGATGGCTGAAGTTGGTAAACTTGGACGGATCCTTGGTGGTAAAGGTTTGATGCCTAACCCTAAAGCAGGTACAGTAACGTTTGACGTTGCTAAAGCCGTTCAAGAAATCAAAGCCGGTAAGATTGAATACCGTCTTGATAAAGCAGGTCAAATCCATGCGCCAATCGGTAAAGTATCTTTTGATGCTGAGAAACTCAACGAGAACCTCAAGTCATTGATCGACGCACTTAACCGTGCTAAACCGGCTGCTGCAAAAGGTATTTACCTGAAAAACATCGCCGTTTCTTCGACAATGGGCCCTGGCGCTCGTGTTTCTACAGCGAATTATCGCTAAGAAGAACGGAACTAAATTCGAATACGCATACCGTAGACAGTAGGTGCCATTAGGCTTAATTTCCTACCGAGGTGTTATGATAAAACGTTTGTAAGCAACATTCGATCCTTTTTGGATTGATGCGCGATAACGACATCATGGCCTTCGCAGTGTCTGCGAAGGCCTTTCTCATGCATCGAGGCGTGGAAAGCCCGTCGTAATTAACGGAATGTATACTATTACGGGAGGTGTACAGTTTGGCTAACGCAAATATCATCCAAGAGAAACAAGAGGCAGTTGCCGTAATCGCGGCGAAAATTGCTGCTAGCTCCAGTACAGTTGTAGCTGACTATCGTGGATTGAACGTTGCGCAAGTAACTGAACTTCGGAAACAACTTCGTGAAGCAGGAATCGAATTCCAAGTTCTAAAAAACTCGCTCGTTCGCCGCGCAACTGAAGGTACGGATTTCGTAGAATTGAACAACATTCTTACAGGTCCTACTGCAATTGCATTCGGTAAAGAAGACGCTGTTGCTCCAGCTAAAATTTTGAACGATTTCGCTAAGAAGAATGATGCTTTGAAACTTAAAGGCGGCATTGTAGAAGGTAAAGTCGTATCACAAGAAGAGATTAAAGCACTTGCGGAACTTCCGTCCCGCGAAGGTTTGCTTTCTATGCTCCTCAGCGTATTGCAAGCTCCAGTGCGCAACTTCGCGCTTGCGGTTAAAGCAGTCGGCGAGAAACAAGAAGCACAAGCTTAATCAGCTACAGTCACTAATTGCATTGAACCGACGCAAGTCGGCTGCATGATAAAACAAAAAAATAAACCATATTCCTGGAGGTATAACCATGTCTAAAGAACAAATCTTAGAAGCGATTAAAGTTATGAACGTTCTTGAACTGAACGAGCTAGTTAAAGCAATTGAAGAAGAATTCGGCGTAACTGCAGCAGCTCCAGTAGCAGCAGCAGGAGCTGGCGCAGCTGTAGAAGCTGAGCAAACTGAATTCGACGTTATCCTTAACGGCCCTGGCGCTTCGAAAATCAACGTAATCAAAGTAGTTCGCGAAATCACAGGTCTTGGCCTGAAAGAAGCGAAAGACTTGGTTGACAGCGCTCCTAAAGCTGTTAAAGAAAAAGTTGCTAAAGAAGAAGCAGAAGCAGTTGCAGCTAAGCTTACTGAAGCTGGCGCTTCCGTAGAAGTTAAGTAGTATTTGTACAATAAAATAAGCTGATCATGCGATTGAATGATGAATCGGCTGGCGAGCCCCTTGAACCGTCAGGTTTCAAGGGGTTCGTTGTATGTTAAAGGATAAGAATGTATAAGCTAAGAACTTATACATTCTTATCTTTCAACGCGAAATGCGCCTTTACCGCTGCGATCGGGCGATCGCCGTTTGCGCTAGACGCTATGGAAAAACGGGGGGTGATGGATTATGTCGAATCACTATTACTCACAAAGCCCAGATGTGAAGCATAATCGTCAAATTCATGAAGTGTCTCTTCGAGGCTTTTCATTCCGATTTATGACGGATGCAGGAGTTTTCTCGAAATCGGGTGTCGATTATGGGAGTCAAGTTTTGATTGATGCGCTCGAGCTTGATGTTAAAGCAAAAGTGCTAGACGTAGGCTGTGGTTATGGTCCGATCGGGTTAACAGCTGCAAAGCTTGCCGAGAAAGGGCAAGTGACCATGATTGATATCAATGAAAGAGCAGTAGAACTATCACGCGAAAATGCCAAGCTGAATCATATTGCGAACGTTACGGTTTTGCAGAGCGATGTATATGAAGCCGTTAAACATTTGAAATTTGATGTAATTGTTACGAATCCGCCTATAAGGGCAGGCAAATCGGTCGTTCATCAGATTTTTGAAGAAGGCTATGATTTGCTTGAGCAAGGCGGAAGCATGTGGGTAGTTATTCAGAAGAAACAAGGAGCGCCTTCGGCCAAAGCCAAACTGGAGTTATTGTTCAGCGATGTGGAGGAAGTAACGAAGGATAAAGGCTATCGTATTTTTCGAGCTGTAAAAGGATAGTTGAATATCTCAAAAGCTGTTTTGAAAATATGTTTGAAAGTAGAATTATATTTATTGACTTGACATTTTAGATATGGTAAAATTATAAAATGTCAGCATTAAATTGGGCTCGATCTCTTTAGTTAACTAAAATGTCAAGTGTAAATTTAAAGCGCGGAATGCATAAGTTTTACACATTTGACGTATAATGTTTACGTTTTGGGCAAAATTATTTGATATGAGACTATCGCGGCCGCGCTGTGATAGGTTAACTGCCGGAACATGCTCTTTTTTCGAACTATTCGATAAGGGCTTTTCTTTATTTGACTATATAGGCGGCTGGTCCGTCTATAGTGACGCAGTGGATATCGATGCTGTGATACAGACATGAGGGGTGAGGTTAAGTTGGCAGGACAACTTGTTCAGTATGGTCGGCGCGCGCGCAGAAGCTACGCCAGGATCAACGAGGTGCTGGAAGTCCCGAACCTGATTGAAATCCAACAAAAATCGTATGAGAAGTTTTTGGAAAGCGACTTGATTGAGTTGTTCCAGGACATTTCTCCGATTTCGGACTTTACAGGCAATCTATCGCTTGAGTTTATCGACTATAGCTTGGGCGAACCGAAATATTCGGTCGATGAATCAAAAGAGCGCGACGTGACGTATGCGGCTCCTTTGCGCGTTAAGGTACGACTTTTTAATAAGGAGACCGGCGAAGTAAAGGAACAAGAAGTTTTCATGGGTGATTTCCCGCTTATGACAGATACAGGCACGTTTATTATTAACGGGGCCGAGCGTGTCATAGTCAGCCAATTGGTTCGATCCCCGAGTGTGTACTTCAGCACGAAGGTTGATAAGAACGGGAAGAAGAATTACACTGCGACGGTTATTCCTAACCGTGGCGCTTGGCTTGAGCTTGAAACGGATGCAAAAGATATCATCTACGTTCGTATTGATCGTACAAGGAAAATACCGGTAACGGTACTTTTGCGTTCTCTTGGATTCGGTACTGACGCTGAGATTCTTGAGTTGCTTGGCCACGATGAGTACATTCGCAACACGTTAGACAAGGATAATACGGATTCAACCGAGAAAGCGCTGATTGAAATTTATGAGCGTCTTCGTCCGGGCGAGCCTCCAACTTTGGATAATGCGAAGAGCTTGCTGGTAGCACGTTTCTTTGATCCAAAACGTTATGACTTGGCCAATGTTGGCCGATACAAAATAAACAAAAAACTACACATCAAGAACCGTTTGTTCAATCAACGGCTTGCGGAAAATCTAGTTGACCCTACTACTGGCGAAATTATCGCTGAAGCAGGACAAATGATTGACCGTCGTTTGCTTGATGAAATTCTCGAAAAGCTCGAGAAGGATGTAGGCTTCAAAACGTATCACGTTGCTAACGGCGTATTGGATGCTGATAGTATTCCACTACAAACGATCAGCGTATTCTCGCCATATGACGAAAGCAAAGTTATTAAGGTAATTGCAAATGGCATTATTGATAAATCCGTGAAGCATATCACGCCTGCGGACATCATTTCTTCCATTAACTACTTTATTAATTTGCTTCACGGTGTAGGCAGCACGGATGATATCGATCATCTCGGTAATCGTCGTCTGCGTTCTGTAGGCGAGCTTCTTCAAAATCAATTCCGTATCGGTTTGTCTCGTATGGAACGCGTAGTGCGCGAGAGAATGTCCATTCAAGACGCGAATGCGATTACGCCACAGGCGCTTATCAACATTCGTCCGGTCATTGCATCTATAAAAGAGTTCTTCGGCTCCTCGCAGCTGTCCCAGTTTATGGACCAAACGAATCCGCTTGCTGAACTCACGCATAAACGTCGTCTATCAGCACTTGGACCCGGCGGTTTGACACGGGAACGCGCTGGCTTTGAAGTACGTGACGTCCATCACTCCCACTATGGGCGGATGTGTCCGATCGAGACGCCAGAGGGACCAAATATCGGTTTGATCAACTCCTTGTCTTCTTTTGCCCGCATTAACGAATATGGCTTTATTGAAGCGCCATACCGTTGGGTAGATCCGAAGACGGGTATTGTTACAGAACAAATCGCATACCTAACTGCTGATGAGGAAGATAACTACGTAATCGCGCAAGCGAATGCGAAGCTGACTTCGGAAGATAAGTTTGCAGAAGAGAATACGATCGTTCGTTACAATAAACAAGCCGACAACATTTTGACTATGCCAAGCGATCGCGTTGATTACATGGACGTATCTCCTAAGCAGGTAGTATCCGTTGCGACAGCGTTAATTCCGTTCCTGGAAAACGATGACTCCAACCGTGCCCTCATGGGATCGAACATGCAGCGTCAAGCGGTACCGCTTCTCATACCTAGATCACCGCTTGTTGGTACGGGTATGGAGCACAAAGCTGCGAAAGACTCCGGCGTTTGTATCGTTGCGAAACATGACGGTATTATCGAACGTTCTTCCGCAAACGAAATTTGGCTTCGTCGCGTCGAACAAATTGATGGCAAGCCAGTTACAGGCGACTTGGTAAAACATAAGCTACACAAGTTTATGCGTTCTAACCAAGGAACGTGCATCAATCAGCGTCCACTCGTACGCAAAGGCGACGTTATTAAGAAAGGTGACATTCTTGCAGATGGTCCTTCCACTGAAAAGGGTGAATTGGCTCTTGGACGCAACGTAGTCGTTGCATTCATGACGTGGGAAGGCTACAACTATGAGGATGCGATCCTGCTTAGTGAGAAGCTTGTGAAAGAGGATGTTTACACATCCATTCACATCGAGGAATATGAGTCCGAAGCTCGTGACACGAAGCTTGGACCAGAAGAAATCACTCGCGATATCCCGAATGTCGGCGAAGAAGCTCTTCGCAACTTGGATGAGCGCGGAATCATTCGTGTCGGTGCTGAAATCGGCGCTGGCGATATCCTGGTTGGCAAAGTAACGCCGAAGGGCGTAACGGAGCTGACTGCGGAAGAAAGATTGCTGCACGCTATCTTCGGTGAGAAAGCTCGTGAAGTACGTGATACATCGCTGCGTGTACCGCATGGTACTGACGGTATCGTTGTTGACGTTAAAGTATTTACGCGTGAGAATGGCGATGAATTGCCACCTGGCGTTAACCAATTAGTTCGTGCGTATATTGCTCAAAAACGGAAAATCTCCGAAGGCGACAAAATGGCCGGACGTCATGGTAACAAAGGGGTTATCGCCCGCATCATGCCAGAAGAAGATATGCCTTTCCTACCGGATGGCACACCAGTAGAGGTTGTCCTCAACCCGCTCGGCGTTCCGTCTCGGATGAACATCGGTCAAGCGCTTGAAGTTCACTTGGGTATGGCTTGCAAACATCTCGGCATCCACGCTGCTACGCCTGTATTTGACGGCGCGCGCGAGAATGACGTTTTCGATACGATGGAAGAAGCAGGCATGCAGCGTAACGGTAAAACCGTACTGTATGACGGACGGACAGGCGAAAACTTCGAGCGTGAAGTTACAGTTGGGGTCATGTACATGATCAAGCTGGCGCACATGGTCGATGATAAAATCCATGCCCGTTCCACTGGTCCTTACTCACTCGTTACACAACAACCGCTCGGTGGTAAAGCACAGTTCGGTGGTCAACGTTTCGGGGAGATGGAGGTATGGGCGCTTGAGGCATATGGCGCTGCGTACACGCTCCAAGAAATACTGACGGTTAAATCCGATGACGTGGTTGGTCGTGTGAAAACGTACGAATCGATCGTCAAAGGCGAGAACGTACCAGAACCGGGCGTTCCGGAATCGTTTAAAGTTTTGATCAAAGAGCTTCAAAGCTTAGGTATGGATGTTAAAATTCTGTCTGAGAATGAAGAAGAGATCGAAATGAAGGAAATGGACGATGAAGACGAGGCGACGGGTGATAAGCTCAACCTCAATATTGAAGGTGCCGAGATCGGCGCCGCTGCTGAATAAACTAGTTGCTGGATTCCGTCACTTGGTCACGCGCCTATGACGGAATCTAGCTGATTAGATAGACATTGTCATACATGACGGAGGAGGGTTGCTCCTTGTTGGACGTGAACAACTTCGAGTATATGAAAATCGGTCTGGCTTCGCCGGATAAAATTCGCTCGTGGTCCCGCGGAGAAGTTAAAAAACCGGAGACGATCAACTATAGGACCTTAAAGCCGGAGAAGGAAGGTCTCTTCTGCGAAAAGATTTTTGGACCTACGAAAGACTGGGAATGTCATTGCGGCAAATACAAACGTGTACGCTATAAAGGCGTCGTTTGTGATCGCTGCGGCGTCGAAGTAACTCGCGCTAAAGTTCGCCGTGAACGTATGGGTCACATCGAGCTAGCTGCTCCAGTTTCTCATATTTGGTACTTTAAAGGGATTCCAAGCCGTATGGGTCTTGCACTGGATATGTCGCCTCGTTCGCTTGAGGAGATCATCTACTTTGCATCCTATGTCGTAACGGATCCAGGAGATACGCCGCTTGAGAAAAAACAACTCCTTTCGGAGAAAGAATACCGCAGCTATCGGGAGAAATACGGGTATGGCTTCCATGCTGGTATGGGGGCCGAGGCTGTTAAAAAGCTTTTGCAGGATATCGACGTTGACAAAGAACTGGAGCAATTGAAGGAAGAGCTTCGTACGGCTCAAGGGCAACGACGCAATCGCGCCATTAAGCGCCTAGAAGTAGTCGAAGCATTCCGCAACTCCGGCAATGAGCCGGAATGGATGATTCTGGACGTACTTCCTGTAATCCCTCCTGAGCTTCGTCCGATGGTACAGCTTGATGGCGGACGTTTTGCGACATCTGACCTTAACGATTTGTATCGCCGTGTTATTAACCGTAACAACCGTCTGAAGCGTCTGCTAGATCTGGGTGCTCCTGATATTATCGTGCAAAATGAAAAACGGATGCTTCAGGAAGCGGTAGACGCTTTGATCGACAACGGTCGTCGCGGTCGTCCTGTTACAGGTCCTGGTAACCGTCCGCTTAAATCTCTCAGCCACATGCTGAAAGGTAAGCAAGGACGTTTCCGTCAGAACTTGCTCGGTAAACGGGTTGACTATTCCGGTCGTTCGGTTATCGTCGTAGGTCCTAACCTCAAAATGTTCCAGTGCGGTCTTCCGAAGGAAATGGCACTTGAATTGTTCAAGCCTTTCGTTATGAAAGAGCTTGTTAATAAAGGCTTGGCACATAATATTAAGAGTGCTAAGCGCAAGGTTGAACGCGTAAGCCCAGAGGTATGGGATGTACTTGAGGAAGTTATCAAGGAACACCCAGTGCTGCTTAACCGTGCCCCGACGCTGCATAGACTAGGTATTCAAGCATTTGAACCTATTCTAGTTGAAGGCCGCGCTATTAAGCTTCACCCGCTCGTATGTACAGCTTATAACGCTGACTTCGACGGTGACCAAATGGCCGTTCACGTTCCGTTGTCTGCTGAAGCACAAGCTGAGGCTCGTTTGCTCATGCTTGCATCAGGCAACATCCTTAACCCGAAAGACGGCAAACCGGTCGTTACTCCTTCGCAGGATATGGTTCTAGGAAGCTTCTACTTGACGATGGATAACAAAGAGGCTAAAGGTAGCGGTTCCGTATTCGGTACCATTAACGAGGCGATCTCTGCTTATCAACGCGGTATTGTTTCCTTGCATGCGAGAATTTTCATTCCGGTTCGCGTCCTTAAGAAAGTTAATTTCACCGAGCAACAGCAAAACTCGTTACTCGTTACGACAGTTGGCAAAGTAATCTTCAACGAAATTTTCCCTGAAGATTTCCCTTATATCAACGAAGCAACGAAAACGAACCTATTGCACGGTACGCCAGATAAATATTTCGTTTACGAAAAAGGTGCCGATCTTCCTAAGTTTTTGGATGCGATCGAGACGCCGGGTGCGGTAGGTAAGGATTATCTCGCATTAGTTATTGCGGAATGCTTCCGTCAATACCACACAACGCTTACTGCGATGCTCCTTGACCGTATTAAGCAGCTTGGTTTCACTTACTCAACTAAGGCTGGTATTACGATCGGTGTATCCGACGTTATCATCCCGAAAGAGAAAGACGAAATCATGAAACGCTCTGATGAGAAGGTTGCTACCGTTATGAATCAATACCGTCGCGGTTTGATTACGAACGAAGAGCGTTATGACCGGATCATCAGCATTTGGAGTAAATGTAAAGACGAGATCACTGAAGTTCTTATGAAGTCAATGGATCGTTACAACAACATCATGCTCATGGTGGACTCCAAAGCTCGGGGTAACAAATCTCAAATTACACAACTTGGCGGTATGCGTGGTCTGATGGCGAATCCATCCGGTCGTATCATCGAGTTGCCAATTAAATCGAACTTCCGTGAAGGTCTTACTGTCCTCGAGTACTTTATCTCGACTCACGGAGCGCGTAAAGGTTTGGCCGATACAGCACTTCGGACTGCCGATTCCGGTTACTTGACTCGTCGACTTGTTGACGTTGCCCAAGACGTAATCGTGCGCGAAGAAGATTGTGGAACGGACAAAGGCTTCAGCGTAAGCAAAATTCAAGACGGTAAAGAGGTTATTGAAGATCTCTACGACCGTATTGAAGGCCGCTATGCGTTCGAAACCGTTCGTAATCCAAAAACTGGTGAAATTATCGTTAACCGCAGCGAGTTGATCGACTCGAACAAAGCGGACGCGATTATCGATGCTGGCGTTGAGAAGCTGCAAATCCGTTCCGTACTAAGCTGCCGTGCTCGTCATGGCGTATGTAAGATCTGTTACGGACGTAACCTAGCTACTGGTAAACACGTTGAAATTGGGGAAGCGGTAGGCATTATCGCGGCTCAATCGATCGGGGAGCCAGGAACACAGCTGACGATGCGTACGTTCCATACGGGCGGCGTTGCCGGCGATGATATCACACAAGGTTTGCCGCGTATCCAAGAGTTGTTTGAGGCGCGTAATCCGAAAGGTCAAGCGATCATCTCCGAGCTTGACGGTGTAATCAAAGAAATTCGTGAAGCGAAGGACCGTCGTGAAATCGAGGTTCAAGGCGAAGCGGAATCCAAAGTGTATGCTGTTACCTATGGTTCGCGTATCCGCGTAACGCAAGGACAACAAATCGAAGCCGGCGATGAGCTGACTGACGGTTCTATTGACCCTAAAGATATGCTGCGCATCAAAGGTATCCGTGGCGTTCAAAACTACATTTTGCAAGAAGTACAGCGCGTTTACCGGAACCAAGGGGTAGAAATCAATGACAAGCACGTTGAGGTCATGATTAAACAAATGCTCCGTAAAATCCGTATCGTAGATGCAGGCGGTACAACTCTGCTTCCTGGTGCATTTGTTGACATTCATGAATATGAATCACAAAACCGCACTGCGATTTTTGCAGATCTTGAACCTGCTGTTGCAAAACCTGTTTTGCTAGGTATTACGAAGGCATCGCTTGAGACGGATTCATTCTTGTCAGCAGCTTCCTTCCAAGAAACAACTCGCGTATTGACTGATGCGGCTATTAAAGGCAAAGTTGACCAGTTGCTTGGACTCAAGGAAAATGTTATTATCGGTAAGTTGATTCCAGCTGGTACTGGAATGGCTCGTTATCGCAACATTCGCTTTGCTGGACTTGAAGATGAAGTCATACCTGCAGTAGAAGGCGAACTAGAAGCAGCTGCTGTTACCGTCGACTAATCGTTGATTAAGTAACTGCTGCTGTAACCAGTCACTAACCTATAACGAAAGAGCGTCACATCTTCCGCTTCATTTGGAAGCGTAGGATGACCGCTCTTTTGCATGTTTATAGTGTGGATTTCATTTACTAGATATTTGCAAATGAATTTCCTTAAAGTTTCTTGACACAAGCACAGTATAGGTGGTACCATATCGAAGTGTGCCTAATTGTGAGATCGCTGACTGGAAGAATTGAAGGTGATTTTCATGCAATTCAAAGTCGGCGCAAAGCAGACGACCAAGATGCTCGAGCAGCAAAGAGCTATTGAAGTCTATGTTGCACGAGATGCAGATCCGAAGATGAAAGAGAAGATTGTTCATCTATGTGAGCGGGCGGGAGTTCCAGTTAAATGGATCGATACGATGGAAGACCTCGGGGAAACCTGCGGCATCGATATCGGGGCCGCAATGGCAGCGCTCGTAACCGAAGAAGAATAACGCAATAACCGTTTTTGTTAGTTGATTATTTAGCGATGATTGACTGACGAGAACTTTTGTTTGTTCTTTAATGAACCGCCTGGATCTGTGGGCTTAATTTTAGGTAAAATGTCTACCATACAAGCGTATACGGCTATAGCCGTCCTTTGGTGGAATGAGCTCGCCTACGCGAAGAAATATAAGTGGATTTATAAACAAGAGGTTATAAATGCTTATATTTTCGAAAAGACATGAATTTAGGAAGGGGGTGGCAACATGCCAACTATTAACCAGCTAGTCCGTAAAGGACGCCAAGCGAAAGTCGTTAAATCGAAATCGCCGGCATTGCAAAAAGGTTTCAATGCATTGAAACGTGAAGCTACAAACATCAGCGCTCCTCAAAAACGCGGTGTGTGCACTCGTGTAGGTACAATGACTCCTAAGAAACCGAACTCCGCGCTTCGTAAATATGCGCGTGTACGTCTTACTAACCGTGTAGAGGTTACAGCGTACATTCCGGGTATCGGACACAACCTGCAAGAGCACAGCGTGGTATTGATTCGTGGTGGACGGGTAAAAGATCTTCCAGGGGTACGTTATCATATCGTTCGCGGCGCACTTGATACTGCAGGCGTTAACAATCGGAACCAATCTCGTTCGAAATATGGTACGAAACGTCCGAAAGTTAAAAAATCATAAGTATAACCCTAACGGGTCATTGAAATGCTAGAAATAGCGACTATTAGAAGAAAGGGGGACTTTCTCATGCCACGCAAAGGTCCTGTAACGAAACGTGATGTGCTTCCAGATCCGCTGTATAACAGCAAACTGGTAACCCGTCTAATCAACCGCATTATGCTTGACGGTAAAAGAGGCGTTGCACAAACATTGTTGTATGATGCTTTCAAACTGATTCAAGAACGCACGAGTAAAGATCCAATGGAAGTGTTCGATGCTGCAATGAAAAATATTATGCCAGTACTTGAGGTTAAAGCTCGCCGTGTTGGTGGTGCTAACTATCAAGTGCCGATCGAAGTTAAACCAGAGCGCCGTACTGCGCTTGCTCTCCGTTGGCTCGTGAACTACTCACGCAACCGCGGTGAGAAAACGATGGTAGAGCGTTTAGCTGCTGAAATCACAGATGCTTCCAATAACACTGGCGCAGCTGTTAAGAAGCGCGAAGATACTCACAAAATGGCTGATGCCAACAGAGCATTTGCTCACTACCGTTGGTAGGATTCTAACATTCGAGAGGAGACCATTTTATGTCAAGAGAGTTCTCCTTGAACAATACGCGCAACATCGGGATTATGGCGCATATTGATGCTGGTAAAACCACTACAACTGAGCGGATCTTGTTCTTCACGGGCCGTACCCACAAAATCGGAGAAGTGCACGAAGGTGCTGCTACGATGGACTGGATGGAACAAGAACAAGAGCGCGGTATCACGATTACGTCTGCCGCGACAACTGCTCAATGGAATGGACACCGTATTAATATTATCGACACCCCGGGACACGTTGACTTCACAGTAGAAGTTGAGCGCTCCCTGCGCGTATTGGACGGGGCCGTTGGAGTTTTCAGTGCTAAAGAAGGCGTTGAGCCACAGTCCGAGACTGTATGGCGTCAAGCTGACCGTTACAACGTTCCGCGTATCGCTTACGTAAACAAAATGGACATCATTGGTGCAGACTTCCTTAACGTTATCAAAGATATGCGTGAGCGTCTGCAAGCTAATGCTGTTGCCATTCAAATTCCGATTGGCGCTGAGTCTGATTTTGTCGGCGTTATCGATATCGTTGAACGTGTAGCTTATAAGTACAAAGACGATACAGGCAAAGATCCTATTCAAGTTGAGATTCCTTCGGAGTATGCTGACCAAGTGGAAGAGCTTCGTACGGAATTGATTGAGAAGGTCGCTGAGCTGGATGAAGAATTAACGATGAAATATTTGGAAGGTGAAGAAATCACTATTCCAGAAATTAAAGCAGCACTCCGTAAAGGTGTTTGCGAAGTTAAAATCTTCCCGGTAATCGTTGGTTCATCTTACCGCAATAAAGGCGTTCAATTGATGTTGGATGCGGTTGTTGACTATCTTCCATCTCCGCTTGATGTACCTTCCATTAAAGGTACACTTGAAGACGGAGAAGAAGGTGAACGTCCATCATCCGATACAGAACCGTTCGCGGCACTGGCATTCAAAATCATGACGGATCCTTATGTGGGTAGATTGACGTTCTTCCGTGTGTATTCAGGAATTCTGAAATCCGGTTCTTATGTTCTTAACTCAACTAAGGGCAAACGCGAACGGATTGGACGTATTTTGCAAATGCATGCGAACGCTCGTCAAGAGATCTCTGAAGTGTATGCAGGTGATATTGCTGCAGCTGTTGGTCTTAAAGACACAACAACAGGAGACACTCTTTGCGATGAGAAGAACATTATCATTCTTGAATCAATGAACTTCCCAGAGCCTGTTATCTCGGTTGCTATCGAGCCAAAAACGAAAGCTGACCAAGATAAACTAGGTATCGCAATTTCCAAACTGGCAGAGGAAGATCCTACTTTCCGCGCACATACAGACGAAGAAACAAACCAGACAATCATTTCTGGTATGGGTGAGCTTCACCTTGAGATCCTCGTTGACCGTATGTTCCGTGAATTCAAAGTTGAAACAAACGTTGGTAAACCACAAGTTGCTTACCGTGAAACGTTCCGTGAAGCTGCGAAGGTTGAAGGTAAGTTCGTTCGTCAGTCCGGTGGTAAAGGTCAATTCGGTCATTGTTGGGTTGAGTTCTCACCACTTGAGCCAGGTTCAGGCTTTATTTTCGAAAACAAAACAGTCGGTGGATCGATTCCTCGTGAGTTTATCGCTCCTATCCAAGCTGGTATCGAAGAGTCAATGAAGAACGGCGTTATCGCTGGCTTCCCGCTCGTAGATGTCAAAGCTGTTGTTGTTGACGGATCATACCATGATGTTGACTCCTCGGAGATGGCGTTTAAAATTGCAGGTTCGATGGCGCTTAAAGCTGCCAAAGAAAAATGTAAGCCAGTTCTTCTTGAGCCAATCATGAAGGTAGAAGTTACTGTTCCTGAAGAGTACATGGGCGATGTTATGGGTATGCTTAACTCCCGTCGTGGTCGTATCGAAGGTATGGATACTCGTGCAGGTGCACAAATTATCCGTTCCAAGGTACCTCTCTCCGAGATGTTTGGTTATTCCACAACACTACGTTCCGGTACACAAGGACGCGGCGTATTCTCCATGGAACTTTCTCACTATGAAGAAGTTCCAAGATCGATCTCTGAAGAGATCATTGCTAAGAACAAAGGCGAGTAATCGCATTTGTCCTTCTAAACCATTTGCTTTTGGCCGCCAGCTACGTTTGCTTGCAAACATGATGTCGGCCCACACATAAAAAAATTCATGATATATTGAGGAGGCTCAAGTTCAATGGCTAAGGCTAAATTTGAACGTAACAAACCGCACGTTAATATCGGTACAATCGGTCACGTCGATCACGGTAAAACGACTTTGACAGCAGCTATCACAACAGTACTTTCCAAAAAATATGGCGGTGCAGCAATCGCATTTGACCAAATCGATAAAGCTCCAGAAGAGCGCGAGCGTGGTATCACAATCTCGACAGCTCACGTTGAGTATGAGACGCCTGCTCGTCACTACGCACACGTTGACTGCCCAGGTCACGCCGACTATGTAAAAAACATGATCACTGGTGCTGCACAAATGGACGGAGCTATTCTTGTAGTTTCCGCTACTGACGGCCCTATGCCACAAACTCGTGAGCACATCTTGCTTTCGAAACAAGTAGGCGTACCATACATCGTTGTATTCTTGAACAAATGCGACATGGTTGAAGACGAAGAGCTTCTTGAATTGGTAGAAATGGAAGTTCGTGACCTTCTTTCTGAGTATGAGTTCCCAGGCGATGACACTCCGATCATTCGTGGTGCTGCTCGTGAAGCTCTTGCTAACCCAGAAGGCCCTTGGGCTGAAAAAATCATCGAGCTCTTCGATCAAGTTGATACTTACATCCCAACTCCTGAGCGCGACACAGCTAAGCCTTTCCTTATGCCTGTCGAGGACGTATTCACAATCACTGGCCGTGGTACAGTTGCTACAGGTCGCGTAGAGCGTGGCATTATCAAAGTCGGCGACGAGGTAGAAATTATCGGTCTTGCTGAAGAATCCCGTAAATCCGTAGTAACAGGCGTTGAAATGTTCCGTAAATTGCTTGACTCCGCTCAAGCTGGGGACAACGTAGGCGCATTGCTTCGCGGTGTAGACCGTAGCAACATTGAGCGTGGACAAGTTTTGGCTAAACCGGGTTCGGTTAAACCACACACTAACTTCACTGCACAAATCTACGTTCTTACTAAAGAAGAGGGTGGCCGTCACAAGCCTTTCTTCACAGGTTACCGTCCACAGTTCTACTTCCGTACAACTGACGTAACGGGTATCATCAACCTGCCAGAAGGCACTGAGATGGTTATGCCTGGCGACAACATCACTGTTACAGTTGAGCTTATCGCTCCAATCGCTGTTGAAGAGGGAACTCGTTTCTCTATTCGTGAAGGCGGCCGTACAGTAGGCGCTGGCGCTGTAGCTTCTATCCAAAAATAATTGATGGCGGCTTTAGCCGCTATGAATAACAAAAGCCCTCACTTTGGTGGGGGCTTTTGATTTGTCCAGACATTGTCGAGCAATAGTCTGCTTAACTTATTTTTAAATTCAACTAATGATTGACTGTACACCTCAAGCCCATTTAATATTAGGGAATGGCAATAAAATGTCGTCCTTGCTCGTTAAGATACAGCCAATTACGTACAGACATAGACTTTAATGAGAGAAAGCGATGATGCTTTGCTGTACTTGATTAGTCCATTCCATAACAGCTTCTTTACAAGACGACTTATACGATGAGAGGGGTTTAAAGGATGAACAGAAAGTTTTGGCTAAGTATTGCACTGGCTTCGATTATGGTTGTAACGGCAGCATGTGGTGCCAACACAGGTAAAACAGGCTCAGAGAATGAAGGTAATACAGCAAACACGGGTGCAAGCGCGGGTAACACATCCGAGAAAACGTACAAAATTGCCGTTTCTCAGATCGTTGAACATCCATCATTAGATGCAGCATATGACGGCTTTGTTGCTGCTCTTAAAGATGCTGGCATTGAAGAAGGCAAAAACCTGGAGCTCGATTTCAATAATGCGCAAAACGATCAATCGAATATTAAAACAATCACCGAAAAAATTGCAAATAGCAAAAGCGATCTAGCGCTAGGTATCGCTACACCGACTGCACAGGCTCTTGCTGATGATGTTAAGGATATTCCCGTATTGTTCGCTGCAGTAACAGATCCTGTTGAAGCAGGAATTGTCACGCAGCTGCAAGCGCCAGGCGGCAACATTACCGGTGCGTCGGATACGAATTCGGCAGCTATTACTCAAACGATGGATTTTATCGCTTCCCAAATTGCAGATGTGAAAAATGTTGGACTCATTATTAACGAAGGCGAACAAAATGCGGTTGTTATGGCTAATATTGCTGAGGAAGCACTTGCTAAGCATAATATCCAGTTGATCAAAGCAGCTATTGCCAATTCTTCCGACATTCAACAAGCAGCTGATTCCTTGGTTGGACGTGTTGATGCCATTTATATTACTTTAGACAATATGGTTGTTACAGGCGCAGACGCGATTATTGAAGTCGCAAACGAAAACGACATTCCATTTTTCTCAGCTGATCGCGATACCGTTGAAAAAGGAGCATTTGCGGCTGTAGGCTTTAAATATTTTGACCATGGCTATGAAGTTGGACAAATGGCTGTTGAGATTTTGAAAAACGGGAAAAACCCAGCTGAAATGGATGTAACGGTTCCGCAAAAGCTTGATTTCATTTTCAATATGAAAGCAGCGGAAGAGCAAGGGATTACAGTAACTGATGAAATGAAAGCATTTGTTAAGGATCAAGAAAACAATATCATTGAGTAAGTTCTGCTTGTTTCATTTAAAATAATACGTACAAGTATAAATGGGGTGATCGGGCTACTCGTTCACCCTCTTGTTATGGCAAAGGAGGTTTGTCATTTGCTCGGATCGATGCAAGGAGCTATAGAAAGCGGATTACTGTATGCGCTTATGGCATTAGGAGTTTATATTACATTTCGGATACTTGATTTTCCGGATTTAACGGTGGATGGCAGCTTTACAACTGGAGCCGCTATCGGCACGGTCATGACGGTTAATGGGACACCACCATGGCTTGCTGTTTTATGCGCATTTATTGGTGGAGCACTCGCTGGCATATGTACGGGACTGCTTCATACGAAAGGTAAAATCAACGGTCTTCTGTCAGGTATTATTATGATGATTGCTCTTTATTCAATTAATTTAAGAATTTTAGACAAGCCGAATGTGTCCTTGAGAGGGCAGGACAATTTTTTTGATCATGTCTCAACACTCGTCATTATGATTATTTTTGTTGTTGTGATTAAGCTGATCTTAGATATATTTTTCAGGACTGATATTGGTTTAAGTCTTCGCGCTACGGGTGACAACTCTCGGATGATTCGCAGCTTTGGCGCTAATACCGATATTACGACTATTTTCGGAATTGCTTTGTCTAATGCGCTTGTTGCAACGTCAGGAGCGTTAGTTGCACATGATCAGAAATTTGCCGATAACAGCATGGGAATAGGGATGATCGTTATTGGCCTTGCTTCGGTCATTATTGGAGAAGCCATTTTTGGTTCACGCACCATTTTTAGAGCTACTTTAGCTGTTGTGCTGGGTTCATTAATATATCGCATTATTTATGCGCTCGCACTTCGCGTGGAGTGGCTAGAAGCCTCGGATATGAAGCTGATTACTGCCGTTATCATTATTTTTGCACTCGTTGTACCATCTACGCGCAGAGTGATTAAACAAAAAAACGTAGCGCTGAAACGAACGGCAGAAATGCTAGCAGCTTTGGATAAGACGCAGCCTGGAGGTGGACGCTAATGTTGGAGATAGCTAATGTGTCCAAGCTGTTTAATCCGGGTACGGTTGATGAGAAGACGGCGCTTGTTGGCGCTAACCTTACGATGAAGCCAGGCGATTTTATTACGGTAATCGGTAGTAATGGCGCTGGCAAGTCAACTTTAATGAATATTATTTCTGGCGTTATGAAGCCGGATGCCGGAGAAGTTCGGATTGATGGGAACAATATTAGTCAACTCGCTGAATATCAGCGGAGCCGCTGGATAGGTCGAGTGTTCCAAGATCCGATGGCAGGTACGGCTCCTCGCATGTCCATTGAAGAGAATTTGGCGATCGCGTATGCTCGCGGCAAGTCGCGCGGCTTCTCATTTGGCGTAACGCGTGCGAAGCGTACTATTTTCAAGCAAGAGCTTCAGCGTCTTGGCATTGGCCTTGAGAACCGTCTTGGCGCAAAGGTAGGCTTATTGTCAGGCGGGGAGAGACAAGCGCTAAGCTTGCTAATGGCAACCTTTACAAGGCCGCAGATTTTGCTGCTCGATGAGCATACCGCCGCGCTTGATCCGTCTCGTGCGGAACTCATTACTACGCTGACAGAAACGCTTGTCCGTGAAATGAAATTAACTACCCTTATGGTTACTCACAATATGGAGCAGGCCATTCGCCTAGGCAATCGTCTCATTATGATGGACAAGGGTCGAATCATTCTCGATGTGCCTGAAGAACGTAAAAAAGATCTTACAGTCGAGCAGTTGCTTGGCGAGTTCGAACTTATTAGCGGCAAGAAGCTGGCTGATGACAGAATTGTGCTTGGTTAATGTATTGGAGAATAGAACTCGCAGCGACCACTGGTCGGTGCGTGTTTTTTTTTATTGGTTTCCCATATGCTGCTATAACTTACACGCTGGCGTTATTTGGCGGTGTCTTTTCGCCCAAGAAGTGTTTATAATCATATAGCGCCCATTAATTCCGTTATTATAATGGATATGTTCGAATGGCTTGTAATAAGGGACATAATGGGCGCTATATGGACGAATATAGCGTTTGTGCCATACAGGCAGTAGAAGAAGGCAAAGGCAATTCCCATAAACAGAACCGTTTCTTCTATTATAATTGATACTGGAAGAGAGCTGGTTTTGTTGCTTATTAGAAGATAGATACTTGATCAAATCGCGATATTTTTCATAAATGATTGTGATTAGAGAATGATTAAACTTTATGTTGCAATTGCCTATTGGATTCGGTATAATAGTGTCTGTTGGTCTGACGTTGCGATGATGTGAGAGGTTGCCGACACACCCGGCCCCTTTGCCATGGGGCATGTGCAGGGTTTTCTCACGGAGTATGTCCGATAATAAATTGGGCGAAAGAAGGAGGGACTTATATGGCAAAGCAAAAGATTCGTATCCGCTTGAAAGCATACGATCACAGAATTCTTGATCAATCCGCAGAGAAAATCGTTGAAACTGCAAAACGTTCCGGTGCAAGCGTATCCGGGCCGATTCCGTTGCCAACGGAAAAGCAAATCATCACCATTCTACGTGCGGTACACAAGTACAAGGATTCCAGGGAGCAATTCGAACAACGCACTCATAAGCGTTTGATCGACATTGTAAACCCAACGCCGCAAACGGTTGATGCGTTGATGCGCTTGGATTTACCATCCGGTGTAGATATCGAAATCAAACTGTAATAAAAGCATATGCGATCATAGAAAGGAAATGAGGTGTCAACATGAAAGGTATCTTAGGAAAAAAACTTGGTATGACTCAAGTGTTTACCGCTGAAGGTAACGTCGTTCCTGTAACGGTTATCGAAGCTGGACCTTGCGTAGTACTTCAGAAGAAAGACCAAGAGAACGATGGCTACGAAGCTGTTCAGTTCGGCTTCTCTGATAAGAAAGAAAGCAGATCGAACAAGCCAGAAGCTGGTCATGCTAAAAAAGCTAACACAACGCCTAAGCGCTACGTTCGTGAAATTCGCGGAATTAACCTGGGTGATTATGAAGTTGGCCAAGAAGTGAAAGCTGACCTATTCACAGAGGGCGAATTCGTTGACGTAACAGGTATTTCTAAAGGTAAAGGCTTTGCCGGCGTTATCAAACGTTGGGGACAAAGCACGGGTCCTATGTCTCACGGTTCCCGTTACCACCGTGGACCAGGTTCGATGGGTTCTATCCAAGCGAACCGTGTACCGAAAGGCAAACGCCTTCCAGGACATATGGGTCACGAAACCATTACGATTCAAAAGCTTGAAGTTATCCGTGTAGATGCAGAACGCAACGTTCTTCTTGTAAAAGGATCCATTCCGGGCCCTAAAAACGGATTTGTAAAAGTAAAACAAACTGTTAAGAACTAATTGCTCTTAAAGAAAGGAGGAACAGGAAATGCCAAAAGTAACAGTATATAACGTGAGCGGCGCGCAAGTGGGCGAACTAGAACTGGCTGAAACGGTTTTCGGAATTCAACCAAACGTTCATGTTTTGCACAGTGCTGTTGTTAATCAACAAGCATCTGAGCGCTTCGGCAATCACAAAACTAAAGGACGCTCCGAAGTACGCGGCGGCGGTCGTAAACCTTGGAAACAAAAAGGTACTGGCCGTGCTCGTCAAGGTAGCATTCGCTCCCCGCAATGGGTTGGCGGCGGTGTAGTATTCGGACCGACTCCACGCTCATACGGATTCAAGCTTCCTAAGAAAGTTCGTCGTCTAGCGATTAAATCGGCATTGTCATCGAAAGTGATCGCAAACGAGATTATCGTTTTGGATCAACTGACATTTGCAGCTCCTAAGACGAAAGAATTCGCAGCAATTTTGAACAATCTTAAAGTTGGCCGCAAAGCACTAGTTGTAACGGCTAATTATGAAGACAATGTAGCATTGTCTGCTCGTAACATCCCAGGTGTGAAGTTCGTTGCAGCTGACGGCATCAATGTTCTGGATGTACTCGTGCATGATAATCTTATCATCACTAAAGAAGCAGTAGAGAAAGTACAGGAGGTGCTTGCGTAATGAAAAATCCACGCGATATTATCAAGCGCCCGGTTATCACGGAACGTACGAGCGATTACATGGTTGACAAGAAGTATGTGTTTGAAGTAGATCTACGTTCAAACAAAACTGAAATCAAACAAGCAATTGAGCAAATCTTTAAAGTAAAAGTAACCGGCGTTAACACAATGCGTGTTGCGGGTAAACCAAAACGTTATGGTAAACATAGCGGATACAGACCGGATTGGAAAAAAGCGATCGTTCAACTGAGCGCTGACAGCAAAGAACTTGAATTCTTTGAAACGTCTGTTTAGAAAAGGAGGAAATCGAAGTGCCAATTAAAAAGTACAAACCGACATCTCCAGCTCGTCGTAACATGTCCGTCTCGACTTTCGAAGAGATCACGACAAGCACACCGGAGAAATCGTTGCTTGCTCCTCTTTTCAAAAAAGCTGGACGCAACAACCAAGGTAAAATTACGGTTCGTCACCATGGCGGCGGACACAAACGTAAATACCGTATCATCGACTTCAAACGTACGAAAGACGGTATTGTTGGTAACGTAGCGACGATCGAATACGATCCGAACCGTTCATCCAACATCGCTTTGATCCATTACGTAGATGGTGAGAAAGCATACATCATCGCTCCTAAAGGTTTGAAAGTTGGAGATCAAGTAACTTCTGGCGTAGGTTCTGATATCAAGCCAGGCAACGCGTTGCCGCTTGTGAACATCCCAGTTGGTACAGTTATCCACAACATCGAATTGAAACCAGGCAAAGGCGGACAACTCGTTCGTGCAGCTGGTACTAGTGCTCAACTTCTTGGTAAAGAAGATAACTACGTATCCGTTCGTTTGTCATCCGGTGAAGTTCGTCGTATCTTGAACACTTGCCGTGCAACAATCGGTTCTGTTGGTAACGAAGATCACGAACTCGTGAAAATCGGTAAAGCCGGCCGTAACCGTTGGCTCGGAAATCGTCCACAAGTACGTGGTGTTGTCATGAACCCTAACGATCACCCACACGGTGGTGGTGAAGGCCGTGCTCCAATTGGACGCAAATCGCCAATGTCGCCTTGGGGTAAACCAACTCTTGGTTACAAAACGCGCAAAAAGAAAAAAGCATCGAGCCAATACATTATTCGTCGTCGCACGAAATAATAGCAGCTTGATAAAAACCGCGTGATGCTCAAGCATCGCTACCGCTTATATGAAGGGAGGAACACAAATGGGTCGCAGTTTAAAGAAAGGTCCGTTTATTGACGGTTACCTGCTTAAAAAAGTCGAGGTATTGAACGAAGCTGAGAAAAAAGTCGTTATCAAAACCTGGTCCCGCCGCTCGACCATTTTCCCGCAATTCATTGGTCACACGTTTGCAGTATATGACGGACGCAAGCACGTACCGGTATATGTAACGGAAGATATGGTTGGACACAAGCTTGGTGAATTTGCACCAACTCGTACGTACAAAGGCCATGCTGGCGAAGACAAAAAAACGGGCAGACGTTAATTTGCCCTTATCATCTTTCACTGAACGAGAGGAGGTTCCTACATGCCAGAAGCTAAAGCGCACGCTAAATTTATTCGTATTGCTCCCCGTAAAGCACAGCTTGTTGCGGATTTGATTCGCGGTAAACAAGTTGGCGAAGCAATCGCGATTTTGCGTCATACGCCTAAGTCTGCATCCCCAATTTTGGAGAAGCTGCTGAACTCTGCCATTGCTAACGCTGAGCACAACTATCAGCTAGACGTAAACAAATTGTTTATATCGCAAGCCTTCGTTAACCAAGGGCCAACGATGAAACGTTTCCGTCCTCGTGCGATGGGTCGCGCAAGCCGGATCAATAAAAGAACCAGCCACATTACCTTGGTGGTATCTGAAAAATAAGGAGGGATTACGTGTGGGTCAAAAGGTAAATCCAGTAGGCTTCCGGGTCGGAGTTATCCGTGATTGGGAGTCCAAATGGTTCGCGGGCAAAGATTTCGGCGATCTTCTTATGGAAGACGTTAGAATCCGTGAATATTTGAAAAACAAGCTGAAAGACGCAGCAGTTTCTCACATCGAGATCGAACGTGCAGCTAACCGCGTGAACGTAACGATTCAAACCGCAAAACCAGGTATGGTAATTGGTAAAGGCGGTTCCGAAGTAGAAAACCTACGTACTGAGCTTGGTAAAATCACTAAAGGCAAAAAAGTACACATCAACATCTCTGAAATCAAACATGCAGATCTTGACGCTATTCTTGTAGCTGAAAGCATCGCACAACAACTTGAGCGTCGTGTATCTTTCCGTCGCGCATTGAAGCAAGCAATTCAACGCTCCATGCGTTCAGGTGCTAAAGGGATTAAAACTGCAGTTAGCGGTCGTCTCGGTGGCGCGGAAATCGCACGTTCGGAAGGCTACAGCGAAGGAACAGTACCACTTCATACACTACGCGCTGATATTGATTACGGCACGGCTGAAGCGGCTACAACATACGGCCTAATCGGCGTTAAAGTATGGATCTATCGCGGCGAAGTCCTTCCGACTAAGAAGAAAGCTCCCCAGGAAGGAGGCAACTAATCATGTTGGTACCTAAACGTGTCAAACACCGCAAACAACAACGCGGTCATATGAAGGGTCGCGCTAAAGGCGGCACTACAGTAGCATTCGGCGAATTTGGTCTTCAAGCTCTAGAACCATCATGGATCACTAACCGTCAGATCGAAGCGGCTCGTATTGCAATGACTCGCTACATCAAACGTGGTGGTAAAGTATGGATCAAGATTTTCCCTGCCAAACCTATTACTCAAAAGCCTCTTGAAGTGCGTATGGGTAGTGGTAAAGGTAACGTTGAGAAATGGGTAGCCGTAGTTAAACCAGGTAAAATCCTGTTTGAACTTGCTGGTGTATCCGAAGAAACCGCTCGTGAAGCGATGCGTCTTGCGGCTCATAAATTGCCAATCAAGACAAAATTCGTGAAACGTGAAGAAGTGGGTGGTGAAGCAAATGAAAGCTAGTGAATTTAGAAACCTAACCTCTGCTGAGCTTGAACAACAGGTCGCTGGTTTTAAAGAAGAGCTTTTCAATCTTCGTTTCCAACTGGCTACTGGCCAACTGGATAACCCGACTCGGATCCGTGATGTGCGTAAAGGAATTGCTCGTGCTAAAACGATTTTGCGTGAAAGAGAACTCGGAATTAGCAGCTAGTCTATCCCTTACATGAATGCATAAACACGGCTGAAGGAAGGAGGAAGAACATGAGTGAACGCAATGCCCGTAAAGTACTAATCGGCAAAGTGGTAAGCGACAAAATGGATAAAACAATCGTAGTTGCTATTGAAACATATAAAAAACACGATTTGTACCATAAACGCATTAAAGTTACGAAAAAATTTAAAGCGCACGATGAGAACAACCAAGCTAAAATTGGTGATATCGTGAAAATCATGGAGACTCGTCCGCTTTCGAAAGACAAGCGCTTCAGACTCGTAGAAGTTGTGGAAGTAGCTGTTATTATTTAATGAGCGTATGCAGTATCTGAGCATTTTTCCGAAAGGAGGACGTTGAAATGATTCAACCATTTTCGCGCTTAGCGGTTGCTGACAACTCCGGCGCAAAAGAATTGATGTGTATCCGTGTACTTGGTGGAACGGGACGTCGCGTTGGTCACATCGGCGATTTGATCGTTTGCTCAGTGAAACAAGCAACACCAGGCGGCGTTGTCAAAAAGGGTGACGTTGTAAAAGCGGTTATCGTTCGTACAAAGCGTTCGGTTCGTCGTAAAGACGGTTCGTACATCGCATTTGATGAGAATGCAGCTGTAATTGTAAAAGAAGATAAAAGCCCACGCGGTACTCGTATCTTTGGACCTGTTGCCCGTGAACTTCGCGATAAAGATTTCATGAAAATCGTATCGCTAGCACCAGAAGTAATCTAAGAACCTATATAAGCTTGAAAGCACAAGCGTGCAGGAGGTGTAACTCATGCCAAGGCTGAAAAAAATTCTCGAATCCCATAATAACAAATTGCACGTGAAAAAAGACGACACGGTTATCGTCATTACCGGTAAAGACAAAGGTAAGAAGGGCCGCGTTATCGCTGCGTACCCGCGTGAAAATCGCGTTCTCGTAGAAGGTGTCAACACTGTTAAGAAACATACTCGTCCATCGCAAGCTAATCCACAGGGCGGTATTATCGAACAAGAAGCGCCAATTCACGTATCAAACGTTATGCACATCGATCCGAAGAGCGGTAAAGTAACACGTATCGGATACAAAGTGCTAGACAACGGCAAGAAAGTTCGGATCGCGAAACGTTCCGGAGAAGTAATCGACTAATCGTTACGGTAGGAAAGGAGGTCCATGATCAATGGCAGCAAGATTGAAAGGTCGTTTCTTAAACGAAATAACTCCTGCTCTTATGCAGAAGTTCAACTATACGTCTGTTATGCAAGTGCCGAAAATTGAGAAGGTAGTTATCAACATGGGGGTAGGCGAAGCGGTTTCCAATTCGAAAATCCTTGATGTAGCAGTTGAAGAACTACGTATCATTTCTGGTCAAAAACCAGTCGTTACTCGTGCGAAGAAGTCTATTGCAGGCTTCAAACTTCGTGAGAACATGCCAATCGGGGTTAAAGTTACATTGCGCGGCGAGCGTATGTATCATTTCCTAGATAAACTGTTCAACATCTCTCTACCGCGTGTACGTGACTTCCGCGGTGTATCGAACAAAGCTTTCGACGGTCGCGGTAACTATACGCTTGGCCTCAAAGAGCAATTGATATTCCCAGAGATCGAGTACGATAAAGTCGATAAAGTGCGCGGTATGGACATCGTCATCGTCACGACGGCAAAAACGGACGAAGAATCTCGTGAATTGCTGACCCAAATGGGCATGCCGTTCACGAAGTAATCCACTTTTAGGAGGTGTAATACCCAGTGGCAAAAACTTCGATGAAAGTGAAGCAACAACGCACACCGAAATTTAAAGTGCGCGCGTATACGCGCTGTGAGCGTTGCGGCCGTCCGCATTCTGTTTTGCAAAAGTTTAAAATTTGCCGGATTTGTTTCCGTGAGTTAGCACATAAGGGCCAGATTCCTGGCGTTAAAAAAGCAAGCTGGTAATCAGCCTAGTTTGGGAAGGAGGTTAACACAATGGTTATGTCTGATCCGGTTGCAGATATGTTGACTCGTATTCGTAACGCGAATGTCGTTCGTCACGAGACCGTGGAAATGCCCGCTTCGAAAATGAAGAAGCAAATCGCTGAGATTTTGAAGCGCGAGGGTTTTATCCGCGACGCTGAATATATCGAAGACAATAAACAAGGGATTATCCGTATTTTCTTGAAATACGGCCCTAACCAAGAGCGCGTTATTACTGGCTTGAAACGTATTTCGAAACCAGGCCTTCGCGTTTATACACAATCAACTGAAATCCCTCGAGTACTCGGTGGACTTGGAATTGCAATTATTTCCACTTCCAAAGGGATTATGACTGATAAAGAAGCTCGTCAGGTTAAATCCGGCGGCGAAGTAGTTTGCTACGTTTGGTAAGTAACAAGTCATAAAGATAGGAGGTGTAACAATGTCCCGTATTGGTCGCAAACCAATCCAAGTGCCTAACGGCGTAACAATCAGCTTGGACAACACAGTTATTACTGTAAAAGGACCTAAAGGATCGCTTTCTCGTGAAATTCACAAAGAAATGAAAGTGAATGTAACGGAAACGGAAATTCTTGTAGAACGTCCTTCCGATAATAAATTGCATCGTTCGTTGCACGGAACTACTCGCAGCGTCATCGCTAACATGGTGAGCGGCGTTACAGAAGGCTTCTCCAAAAACTTGGAGCTAGTTGGCGTAGGTTACCGTGCTAACAAAACTGGTGATAAAATCGTTCTTAACGTTGGTTACTCTCACCCAGTCGAAATTGCTCCAGATAACGGCATTGAGTTTGACGTACCTGCTAACACTAAGATTACTGTTCGCGGTATCGATAAAGAACTCGTTGGTGCAACTGCAGCAAAAATTCGTTCCGTACGTGAACCAGAACCGTATAAAGGTAAAGGTATCAAGTACGAAGGCGAGCGCATCATCCGTAAAGAAGGTAAAGCCGGTAAGAAAAAATAAGCAAACGGTTCGTTTGCTTAAGATAGCGTCTTAAGGCATAAGGAAAGGAGTGAACCTTGTATGATTACGAAAGGCGACAAAAACAAGGCTCGTCTGAAAAGACACCTTCGTGTTCGTAAAAAAATTAACGGTACAGCTGCACGTCCGCGTCTATCTGTATTCCGTTCCTCCAAGCATATGTATGCACAATTGATTGACGATGTTGCAGGTGTAACAATCGCTTCTGCATCCACACAGGATAAAGAATTGGTTGAAGCAGTTGGCAACGGTGGTAACATCGATGCAGCGACAAAAGTCGGAGAATTGATTGCGAAACGCGCTCAAGCTAAGGGTGTATCCCAAGTAGTATTTGATCGCGGCGGTTACTTGTATCACGGCAGAATTCAGGCGCTTGCTACAGCAGCTCGCGAAGCTGGCCTTGAATTCTAATCGACTTTATTTATAAGGAGGTTAAACGACTTGCGTGTAGATCCAAATACGTTAGAACTGACTGAAAAAGTTGTTAATATCAATCGCGTATCTAAAGTTGTAAAAGGCGGACGCCGTTTCAGCTTTAGCGCACTTGTAGTAGTCGGCGACGGTAAAGGCTATGTTGGCGCAGGGATCGGTAAAGCAGGCGAAGTACCTGATGCAATCCGCAAAGGTATCGAAGATGCTAAGAAAAACCTGATCCACGTACCAATCGTAGGAACGACAATTCCTCACCTTGTACTCGGACATTTCGGTGCAGGTGAAGTTCTTCTGAAACCAGCTTCCGAAGGTACTGGCGTTATTGCTGGCGGCCCGGTTCGTGCAGTACTCGAACTTGCTGGTGTCGGCGACATCTTGACGAAATCGCTAGGTTCTTCGAACTCCATGAATATGGTTAACGCAACGCTTGAAGGTCTTTCCCGTCTTAAACGCGTGGAAGAAGTTGCAAAGCTTCGTGGAAAAACAGTCGAAGAGCTGTTACGCTAAGGAGGGAAATAAGATGGCAAAATTGCAAATCACCCTCGTTCGCAGTTTAATCGGTCGCAACGAGAAACAACGTGCAACGGTTGAATCTTTCGGTCTTAAAAAGATTCGTCAGGCAGTTGTTTTGAACGATAGCCCAGCTATCCGTGGCATGGTTAACACTGTTAGTCACTTGGTAAAAGTAGAAGAAGTATAAGAATAGATTTTTTGTTCCAAGAAATAAATAAGGAGGTGCACGAACGATGAAATTGCATGAGCTAGCACCAGCACCGGGCTCAACCCAAGCGCCTAAGCGCAAAGGTCGCGGTATCGGTTCCGGTAACGGTAAAACGGCCGGTAAAGGTCACAAAGGTCAAAACGCTCGTTCTGGCGGCGGCGTTCGTCCTGGTTTCGAGGGCGGACAAAATCCTTTGTATCGTCGAGTGCCGAAGCGCGGATTTAACAACCCGTTCCGCAAAGAGTACGCGATTGTCAATATTGAAGAGCTAAATGCGTTTGCAGCAGGTACTGAAGTCACTCCAGAAGTTCTCATCGAGACTGGGATCGTAAAGAACCCGCTCGCAGGAATTAAAATTTTGGGTAATGGTGAAGTTAGCGTTACACTTACTGTAAAAGCAAACAAGTTCTCTCAATCTGCGGTAGAGAAAATCCAGGCTGCCGGCGGTAAAACCGAGGTGATCTAATTGTTCAAGACCGTGTCCAATATTTGGAAAGTGGCGGATCTTCGTACAAGGATCCTCTTCACCCTTTTCATCCTTTTGATTTACCGTATCGGTTCCTTTATACCGGTACCCGATGTAAACAAAGATGTGTTTAAGCAGGTTGATGCAGCCGGTGCGGATCTGTTCGGCTTGCTTAACACGTTTTCCGGCGGTGCTTTGTTCCAATTCTCAATCTTCGCAATCGGAATTACGCCATACATTACAGCGTCGATTATCGTACAGCTGTTATCGATGGACGTTATTCCTAAATTTGCGGAGTGGGCAAAGGAAGGCGAGAACGGTAAACGTAAACTCGCGCAAATCACTCGTTATGGAACGATTATCCTTGGTTTGGTCCAAGGCTTCGCAACAGCAATCGGATTTAACCGTCAATACGGTAATGAGATGATTGTTGGTGCAACATTCGTTGACTACTTACTCATTGCGATCATCTTGACTGCAGGTACTGCATTCTTGATGTGGCTCGGTGAGCAAATAACGGAAAAGGGAATCGGAAATGGTATTTCCATTCTTATCTTTGCAGCAATAGCAGCTGGTATTCCAGGTCACATTCGGACGATCGTCCAAGATCAGTTCATTGGTGCACAAGACCAACTGTTCTTGAACATCATCAAAATGCTACTGATTCTGATTGCGATTATCGCAATCATCGTCGGTGTTATATTCGTACAACAAGGTATTCGTAAAATTCCTGTTCAATACGCTAAGCGCGTCGTAGGACGGAAAATGTACGGCGGACAATCGACTCATATTCCGATGAAAGTGAACGGCGCAGGCGTTATCCCGGTCATTTTCGCGGTTTCACTTATCATGTTCCCGATTACGATTGCGCAGTTCTGGTCCACTCAGACCTGGGCTGACTGGATTATTAAAAATATGAACTATGACCAGCCGCTTGGTATGGTATTGTACGTACTATTAATAATCGGGTTTACCTTCTTCTATACTTTTGTTCAAATCAATCCGGTTCAAATGGCTGATCAGATGAAGAAAAACGGTGGATATATTCCTGGCATTCGTCCAGGCAAGCCAACATCGTCATACCTAACACGCGTTATGTCGCGTATTACGTTGTCGGGTGCAATTTTCTTGGCAGTTATCTCTGTTCTTCCAGTGTTCTTCGGCTCACTTGCTGGATTACCTAAATCAGTTCAGCTTGGAGGGACCTCGCTACTAATTGTAATCGGGGTTGCCCTTGATACAATGAAACAAATCGAGAGTCAGTTGATCAAACGCCATTACAAAGGGTTTATCAATAAATAACAATAGGTTCTGACCGGGCTTCCGCGTTCGTCAACTAGCGTTGTGCGGCAGCCCGCCTGAGCCTATTGTTCTTAAAGCGAGGAACTCAGACATGAACATTTTATTCATGGGCCCTCCGGGAGCCGGTAAAGGTACACAAGCGGAACGAATCGTTGATGAGTTCGGTATTCCCCATATTTCTACTGGCGATGCTTTCCGCCTCGCTATGAAACAAGGAACTGTACTTGGCATCAAAGCGAAGGAGTATGTCGATCAAGGCCTGCTCGTTCCCGATGAGATCACGAACGGTATTGTGAAAGAAAGACTTGAAGCAGATGATTGCAAAAATGGATTTTTGCTTGACGGGTTTCCTCGCACACTGCAGCAGGCTGAAGCACTTGATGCTATGCTTGCGGAACTCGGCCGCAAAATTGACCATGTTGTAAACTTAAAGGTTGATCGCAGTTTGCTGCTTGCTCGCTTGACGGGCAGACGCATATCTAGAACGACAGGTACGACTTATCACGTAATCTTTAACCCGCCTAAGGTCGAAGGTATTTGCGACAAAGACGGCGGCGAATTGTATCAGCGTTCTGATGATACAGAGGAAAAGGTCGGAACTCGTTTGGACGAATATACATCCAAAACCGCACCTCTACTCGATTACTACAATGCTAAAGGTCTCCTACGCGAAGTCGACGGCGAGAAGGATATCGATGTTGTAACATCCGACATTATTTCCCTCTTGAAAGGTTCATTGTAATGATTATCTGCAAATCCGATTCGGAGCTGCAATATATGAGGGAAGCTGGACGCATTGTTGCGGAAACGCATCGATTGATGTCGCAAGCTGTGAAACCAGGCATCACAACTCGTGAGCTTGACCAAATCGCTGAAACGTACATTAAGAGTCAAAATGCGATCCCTTCCTTCAAAGATTACAATGGTTTCCCTTCCAGCATTTGCGCTTCTGTGAATGACGAGCTGGTGCACGGCTTCCCTGGGTCACGCAAGTTGAACGAAGGCGATATAATCAGTATCGATATCGGTGCGCAGTTTGAAGGCTATCATGGTGATTCGGCTTGGACCTATGCGGTAGGAGCCGTAACGCCTGAAGTGCAAAAGCTGCTTGATGTGACGGAAGCATCGCTTTATGCGGGACTTGCGCTCGTCAAACCAGATATTAGACTATATACAATTTCGCATGCTATTCAGAAGGTAATTGAAGATGCAGGATTCTCCGTAGTAAGGGAATACGTAGGGCACGGAATCGGCGCGGACCTTCATGAGGAACCACAAATACCGAACTACGGCATGCCAGATCGCGGACCTCGTCTGAAGACCGGAATGGTGCTTGCAATCGAACCAATGGTTAATATCGGTGAACGATATGTCCGGACGCTCGAAGACAATTGGACGGTTGTAACGGAAGACGGCTCATGGTGCGCTCATTTCGAGCATACAGTAGCTGTTACAGAGGACGGCTTTGAAATATTGACCATTTTGCCGAAGCAGCTATAGTCTATGACGATGGATGCTCGTCCTCAGATTGGTCAGTTCGTCAAAGTACTTCGCGGTAAAGATGAGGAAAGCTATGCGATTATCTTAGCAATTGTCGACGATCGATTCGTCATGATTGCCGATGGGCATAAGCGCCGATTCGATGGACCGAAGAAAAAGAACGTTCTACATCTCGAGTTACAGCCTGAAATTAGTACAGAGGTTTCAAGCAGCTTGCTAGAAACCGGCAGGGTGACCAACGCTAAGTTGCGTTACGCAATACAGAAGTTTGCACATGCGAAAGGAGAATGACGGTTGGCTAAGGAAGACATCATTGAGGTCGAAGGTACGGTCATTGAGCCGTTGCCGAATGCCACGTTCAAGGTGGAGCTGGAGAACGGTCATCAAATTCTCGCACATGTTTCCGGTAAGCTCAGAATGCACTTTATTCGCATCCTGACAGGAGACAAGGTGGTTATACAGTTATCGCCTTATGACTTATCAAAAGGGCGCATCACCTATCGTAAGTAGGCCCATTGGCGGCTTGCTCACGAAAGATTCGGGAGGTAATCACAATGAAGGTTAGACCTTCGGTAAAGCCGATCTGCGAAAAATGCAAAGTCATTCGTCGCAAAGGCAACGTAATGGTGATTTGTGAAAATCCGAAACACAAACAAAAACAAGGATAGAAGGAGGGGAATATAGCCTATGGCACGTATAGCTGGTGTAGACTTGCCGCGTGACAAACGCGTCGAAATCGCCCTGACATACATTTTCGGTATCGGCAAAACAACGTCGCAAAAACTTTTGAATACAGCTGAAGTTAGCTTCGACACTCGTGTTCGCGATTTGACAGAAGACGAACTTGCTCGCCTTCGCGAAGCAATTGACAAATCTGTTAAAGTAGAAGGCGACTTGCGTCGTGAAATTTCGCTTAACATTAAACGTCTGACTGAAATCGGATGCTACCGTGGTCTTCGTCACCGTCGCGGCTTGCCTGTTCGCGGTCAACGTACGAAAACGAATGCACGTACTCGCAAAGGTCCTCGTCGGACTGTAGCTAACAAGAAGAAATAAGAAGGGAGGATAATGGACAATGGCTAAACCAAAAAAAGTCGTTCGTACGAAACGTCGCGACCGGAAAAATATTGAGACTGGCGTTGCGCACATTCGCTCGACTTTCAACAATACGATCGTTACGATCACGGATCCGCACGGCAATGCAATTTCATGGGCAAGCTCTGGCAACATGGGCTTCAAAGGCTCACGCAAGAGCACGCCTTTCGCAGCTCAAATGGCTGCTGAAACAGCTGCGAAAGCAGCGATGGAGCATGGCATGAGAACCGTTGAAGTGATGGTAAAAGGACCAGGCGCTGGCCGTGAAGCTGCAATTCGCTCGCTTCAAGCTGCCGGATTGGAAGTTAACCTCATTAAAGACGTAACACCAGTTCCTCACAACGGATGCCGTCCGCCGAAACGTCGTCGCGTATAGTTGGATCCGATGTGGTATCAAATATCAACAACTTGTGAATAATGGTTGTGAAGGTTTGGCATACTACAAGATTTGACTTAAAATAACGGTAAGGTAACGGAGCGACGTTTGAAGGAGGGTACTATTAGTGATTGAGATCGAAAAGCCGAAAATCGAAACCGTAGAACTGAATGATGAGGGAACTTACGGACGTTTCGTCGTCGAGCCGCTTGAACGCGGATATGGCACGACGCTAGGAAATTCGCTTCGTCGGATTTTATTGTCGTCGTTGCCAGGTGCAGCAGTAACCTCGGTTCAAATCGATGGAGTGCTTCACGAGTTCTCTACGGTTCCCGGAGTGATTGAGGATGTTACCGAGATCATTCTGAACCTGAAGGGCCTCTCGTTGAAAATCCACTCCGATGAAGAAAAGGTGTTGGAAATCGACGCGGATGGCGAAGGGAATATTACAGCGGGCGACATTCGAGCAGACAGCGATGTCGAGATTTTAAGCCCTGATCTTCACATCGCAACCTTGGCCTCCGGCGCGCGGCTCCATATGCGGGTTTTTGCTAATCGGGGACGCGGTTACGTGCAAGCGGACCGCAACAAGAAGGACGAACAACCGATTGGGGTAATACCCGTTGATTCGATATACACGCCAATTACTCGTGTGAATTATAGCGTAGAAAATACTCGTGTTGGTCAAGTTACTAACTACGACAAGCTTACGCTTGAAGTATGGACTGACGGTAGTATTAGACCGGAAGAGGCTGTAAGCCTCGGCGCTAAAATTTTGACCGAGCATTTGGACTTGTTCGTTGGATTAACCGATGAAGCCAAAGACGCGGAAATTATGGTTGAGAAGGAAGAAGATAAGAAAGAGAAAGTTCTTGAGATGACGATCGAGGAACTTGATCTTTCCGTCCGTTCTTACAACTGCTTGAAGCGCGCTGGTATCAACACGGTTCAAGAGCTGATCACGAAATCCGAAGAGGACATGATGAAGGTTCGTAACCTCGGACGCAAATCACTTGAGGAAGTTCAAGAGAAGCTTGAAGAGCTAGGTCTTGGCCTGCGCATGGAAGAGTAGTAAACCAACAAGAACAGACAAAAGAGCAAGGGAGGGGAAAACAAGATGGCATATCAAAAATTAGGACGTGACGCTAGTGCACGGAAAGCTTTGTTCCGTGACCTCGTTACTGACTTGTTCCTTTATGAGCGTATTCAAACGACTGAAGCTAAAGCGAAAGAAGTTCGTTCTATCGCTGAGAAGCTGATCACTAAAGCGAAGCAAGGTGATCTTCATGCTCGTCGTCAAGTAGCAGCTTATGTACGTCGCGAGTCCATTGATGGACAACAAGACGCTATTCAAAAGCTGTTCTCCGAACTAGCTAGCCGTTACTCGGAGCGTGCAGGTGGATACACACGTATTCTAAAACTAGGACCCCGTCGCGGCGATGCTGCGCCTATGGTTTACCTGGAATTGGTTGACCGCGCGTAGTACTGTACAACACGGAAAAGTATAAGCTTGTCCACAGCGTTAAACCTTGTCCAAGCTTTATACGCGAGCGTAAACGGCTTATGCCTGCCTTTGGCGGTATAAGCACGCTAACGTGATGAAATATAAGCTAAGTATTTGGGCTCGCCCTTTGCTTCTTGTATTTTAGTGAAAAGGGTGGACCCTTGCGGCCACCTTTTTTTATTTGCCTATCTAAATGGTTAATCATGTTGATTAAGCTTATCCTGCTTAGAGCAAAGTGAACGAAATGCAGCTTTGATGAGCTCATGCTTATAACGAGCGCTGAGTGCCATTTAAGCGATTGAGTAGGAAATGCTGCCCCTAAGCAAGGAAAGCAACCAGGGAGCGATAGATGTGCTTGTGCGACATCTCTTGGGTGTCCAGAGGGCGAAGCTCCTCGAGGTCCTTTTATAAAGAGGATTTAGGGACTTAGGAATCCCTTTAGTTAAGGGGGGAACAGGTTGAGGAATATTTGCGTAAAGGTCAGCTATGACGGGTCGGGCTTTAACGGTTTTCAGACGCAGCCATACGGCAGAACGGTTCAAGGTGAAATAGAGAAGGCTATCAAGAAGCTTACGGGCGAGACGACCATTATCATTGGTTCGGGACGCACGGATGCGGGAGTGCACGCACAGGGGCAGATGTTCAATTTCTATACGGAATCTACGATTCCGACAGAGAGATGGGCGATCGCGCTTAATACGCGGCTGCCGAAGGACATCGTCATTATTGAAGCATTCGACGTGCCGGAGCATTTTCATTCGAGAAGATCCGCCAAGCGCAAAACGTATCGTTACACGATTGATACCGGAAAATTTCCAGATGTGTTTGGTCGCCAGTATCGCTTTCATCATCCGACGCCGCTTGATGTAGAGGCGATGCGCGAGGGGCTCAGCTGCCTTGTGGGGAAGCATGATTTCACCTCGTTTACATCGATACATTCTACCAAGCCTCATCATATCCGGACGATCTACGAAGCAGACTTTGTACAGGAAGGCCCTATCGTGCATATGTACGTGACAGGCAACGGTTTTTTGTACAATATGGTTCGAGTCATTATGGGAACTTTACTATGGGTTGGCGAAGGAAAAATGGCTCCATCTGAGATAAAACGCATCCTGGAGGGTCGAAATCGATCGCTTGCAGGTCCTACGGCAATGCCGCATGGATTGATGCTGATGGATGTTGAATATTCCAGCGAAAAACAGGGATAAATCACTATAAATTACTTGCACTTAAACATACTTTATAGTAGAATATAACTTGTGCTTTCGAAGTGGCTAACCCACAGCCCCGACTGAGATCGTCACAAACTTGGCTATCAACAATGAATTAACAAACCAACGTTTACGTTGTTATAAAAACGATTAATGTATGAAATTAAGGAGGATCATCCATGCGTACCACTTATATGGCTAAATCAACTGAAGTTGATCGTAAATGGTTCGTCGTCGATGCGGAAGGCAAAACGCTAGGCCGCTTGGCGAGTGAAGTTGCTGCCCTGATCCGCGGCAAACACAAACCGACATTTACACCACATGTTGATACAGGCGATTTCGTTGTCGTTATCAACGCTGAAAAAATCCATCTGACAGGCAAAAAAATGTCGGATAAAATTTACTACCGTCACTCCATGTACTCCGGTGGCTTGAAAGCTACTCCGGCACAAGAGATGATCAAAAACAAGCCAGAGCGCGTTATTGAGCTGGCAGTACACGGCATGTTGCCTAAGAACCGTCTTGGCGACAAAATGAAGCTTAAACTTAAAGTATACGCAGGTGCGGAACATCCACATCAAGCACAAAACCCTGAAGTTTACGAACTTCGCGGGTAATAAAGAGGAGGACAAGTTTCATGGCTCAAGTGCAATACTATGGAACCGGTCGTCGTAAACACTCTGTTGCACGTGTACGTCTTGTGCCGGGTGAAGGACGAATCATTATTAACAAACGCGACATCAATGAATATTTTGGTCTAGAAACATTGAAATTGATCGTAAAACAACCGCTTAACCTTACTGACACATTGTCGAAATACGATGTGCTTGTAATCGCTAACGGTGGTGGTATGTCAGGCCAAGCGGGCGCTATCCGTCACGGTGTTTCCCGTGCTTTGCTTAAAGCAGATCCTGAATTCCGTCCAGCTCTAAAACGTGCAGGCTTCCTGACACGTGATCCGCGTATGAAAGAACGTAAAAAATACGGTCTTAAAGCGGCTCGTCGCGCTCCACAATTCTCGAAACGTTAATATCTATACATCAAATGCCTTCTCTGCTTGTCAGAGAGGCATTTTTTTGTGTCTAAAATTAAACGGTCAAAAACTTTATTTCATTTTGGTGAAAACTTATTATTGAACATTGCACGCGTAGGACGTATAATTTTTATACAGACTAAATCACTAGGATTTATTAACGGAGGGCATTCAAATGAACCTTTTTGAAAAAGAAGCGCTTATTAAGCAAAAGGAAGTTGAGCTCGAAAACGCGACACCGGAAGAAATTATTGCGTTTGCAGTGGAGACCTTCCCTAATATTACTTTCGCATGCAGCTTCGGCGCCGAGGATGTCGTTCTTGTTGACATGCTGCAAAAAATTAGCCCGAAATCGGATATTTTCTACTTGGATACCGATTTTCATTTCAAGGAAACCTATGAGACACGTGACCGGATGGTAGAGCGCTACCCAGGAATTCCTTTCGTAGAAGTAAAGCCTGAAATTACACCTGAAGAACAAGCGGCGCAATTTGGCGAAGAGCTTTGGAAATCCGATGCCAACGCTTGCTGCAACATTCGTAAAGTAAAACCTTTGACTAATATCCTCTCTAAATATGATGCTTGGATTACCGGTATTCGCCGCGATCAAGCGCCTACTCGCGCTAATTCCAAGAAGATCGAATATGATACAAAATTCGGACTCGTTAAATTTAATCCTATCGCTCATTGGACGAATGAAGATGTTTGGAACTACATCCGTGAGAATGATGTCATTTATAACCCTCTGCATGATCAAAACTATCCGAGCATTGGCTGCGAGCAATGCACGCGCAAAGTAATGCCGGGTGAAGATCCGCGTGCGGGACGTTGGGCTGGCCAGGAAAAAACAGAATGCGGATTGCATAAATAAGCAACCTTAGGAGGCAATTACAACAATGAGTCAAATTCTACCGCACGGCGGCGTATTGGTTAACCGTGTCGCTACGGGCGAACAACGTGAAGCACTGCTGGCTGAAGCCAAAACATTAAAAGCTATTACGATAAACACATGGACGATTTCCGACCTTGACTTGATCAGCGTAGGCGCATTCTCTCCATTGACTGGTTTTATGAACGAAGCGGACTACCAATCGGTTGTAAAGGATATGCGTCTTGCGAACGGAACGGTATGGAGCATTCCGATTACGCTTGCTGTTGAAGCAGCGAAGGCTGCTGAATTGGCGGTTGGCGAACGCGCAGCTTTAACTGGCGAAGATGGCGTGATTTATGCAATCATCAACATCGACAGCATTTACACGGTTGATCACAAGGCTGAAGCAGTCAACGTATTCAAAACAGATGATCTGGAGCATCCAGGCGTTCAAAAGCTGTTTGAGCGTTCCAATACGAATGTAGGCGGAGAAATTACAGTTTTGAACCGTCCACAGCCAGAGAAATTTAATGAGTTTTATTTTGACCCATCGGAAACTCGTCGTCTATTTGCTGAGAAGGGCTGGAAAACAGTTGTTGGCTTCCAAACGCGCAACCCTGTTCACCGCGCTCATGAGTACATTCAGAAGACGGCCATGGAAATCGTTGATGCGTTGTTCCTTAACCCGCTTGTTGGCGAAACGAAGTCCGATGACGTTCCTGCTAACGTGCGGATGAAGAGCTACCTGGCCTTGCTTGAGAACTACTACCCGGAGGATCGTGTTTTCCTTGGCGTATTCCCGGCAGCTATGCGTTACGCTGGACCGCGTGAAGCGATCTTTCATGCGCTTGTTCGCAAGAACTATGGCTGCTCGCATTTTATCGTTGGACGCGACCACGCCGGCGTAGGCGACTACTATGGCACTTATGAAGCTCAGGATCTGCTCAAAACGATTCCAGTTGAAGATCTCGGCATTACGCCGCTCTACTTCGAGCACAGCTTCTTCTGCAAAAAATGCGGCAATATGGCTACATCAAAAACTTGCCCGCATGACAAGGAGCATCATTTGACGCTTTCTGGTACGAAGGTTCGCGCATTGCTTCGCGATGGCGTATGCCCGCCGCCTGAATTCTCCCGTCCAGAGGTTGCTCAAATTCTGATCGAAGGCATGTCCGAGCAGCCTGTAGTCTAATAATTAGACTTGTATAAGGTTTGTCTCATAAACGACCATCTCGTCCCATATAAATGAAAGTGTGCATTAGGCTTAATGTGAAGCTGAGTGATGCCGCTTATTCATTTGATGGAGAACGGGGTGGTTTTTTTATGCGCCGAATCAGTCGGCATGTTGTCATTTGGTTGACGTATAAAGGTGTAATGCGAATCGGAATCGGACTCTTGATCATTGCATTGACGGGCATCATATTAACGCAATCGATGCCAGCGACCAAAACATGGTCTTATTGGACGCTGCCGTTATCAGGGAAGACCATTGCCATTGATGCCGGCCACGGGGGAGTAGATGGAGGCGCCATCAGCAAGCAAGGAGTAATCGAAAAGGATTTGAACTTGGCAATCGCGCTTTATTTGCGTGATTATTTGCAGCAGGCTGGTGCTATCGTCGTGATGACGAGAGAAGGGGACTACGACCTTGCAACGGGTGATGCAAGAGCGTACAGCAAGCGTAAGACGGAGGATTTAAAGAAGCGCGTGGCGGTTATTAAGGGCAGCAAGCCGGCTGCCGTAATCAGCATACATATGAACAGCATTCCATCGGCCAAGTGGTCAGGAGCACAAACTTTTTTTCATCCTGCCAACCATCCGGACAACCGGATTTTAGCTACTTTCATACAGGATGAGATCAAGCGAAATTTGGAAAATACGACTCGGGTTGCGGCTACCGTAAAGGATGTATACGTACTTAAAGCGATTGAGGATATACCGACAGCACTCGTCGAAGTTGGCTTTCTGTCCAATCCAGGCGAATCGCAGCGGCTCGCTGATGCCGAATATCAAAGACAGGTGGCAGCATCGATCTATGAAGGCGTGCTGCGCTATGCTTCCGGTGAGAAGCTGAGCGGCAGCGTGCTGCAGGGGGACGTAACGACTGATTGACAACTTATTTGAAAAAACGCTGCAGCATCGATCTATGAAGGCGTAATGTAATCTGCATCAGGCGAGATGTTGAGCGGCAGCGTATTGTAGGATGATGTAACGAAAGATTGACCATTCAGGAGGAAAAAAAATCAGTTCGTCTGCGGATAGCTTGGTTGATTCATTTCCTGTGTTATAATGACTATAATCTAGGTTTGATTATATAAAGGTGGGACACATACTATGTTGACACGCGAGCAAGTTATAGAGGCCGTCGAATTGGTGACGGCAGAACAGAAGGCGGATGAAATCACCATCCGCGACGTAATGGTTCGGGACCGTCAAGTTTCGATGACGGTCCTTGGGGCTGGCGCGGCTGCGCAGCCCGCGCTGGAAGCCTCGCTCCGCGAGGCGCTGGCGCGCCTGGGCGCCGAAACCGTGCACTTCCGGTTTCGGGCCGAGGCAGCGCCTGCCGCGGGCGCAGGCGCGTCTGCGCCGCCGCCTGCGGCAGCTAAAGCAGCGGCCGCGGCTAGCGCCGGTGCCGGCAAAGCTGGCGGCCCAGCGCCCGTACAGGGCCACGGGGCCGGCCTTGCTACACCGCTGCTGGACCCTAGCAGCGGCGTGAAGTTCATCGCCGTCGCCAGCGGCAAAGGCGGCGTCGGCAAATCGACGGTATCCGTCAATCTTGCGGTCGCCTTAGCCCGCAGGGGCAAGCGTGTCGGCATTATCGATGCCGACATCTATGGCTTCAGCGTTCCCGATATGATGGGGATCGAAGAGCGCCCGGAAGTGGTGAACGAGAGGGTAATCCCGATCGAGAAGTTTGGCGTCAAAGTGATGTCGATGGGCTTCTTCGTGGAAGACAATAGTCCGATCGTATGGCGCGGACCGATGCTCGGCAAAATGCTGCGCAACTTTTTCCAAGAGATCGAATGGGGCGAGCTTGATTATTTGCTGCTAGACCTGCCTCCAGGCACGGGAGATGTTGCGCTTGACGTGCATCAGATCATCCCGCAAAGCAAAGAGATTATTGTAACAACGCCGCATGCTACCGCAGCATTCGTAGCGGCAAGAGCAGGCGCAATGGCACTGAAAACAGAGCATGAAATCATTGGGATCGTCGAAAATATGTCCTATTACATATCTGCGGCTACCGGTGAGAAGGAATATGTATTTGGACGCGGTGGCGGCGCTCGCCTAGCGGAGACGCTTCATGCCGATCTGATGGCGCAAATTCCATTGGGCGCTCCGGATAACCATATTTCTGAGCCTGATTTTGCTCCATCTGTATACAAAGAGGACAGCGATACAGGCAGAATGTACTTGGAGCTGGCGGATCGCGTGTTGAGCAAGTGCGAATAAAGTAGCGATTACAATAATAAAGCCCGAACGATTGTCTTATGCGGACAACCTGTTCGGGCTATTTTTACAAAATGCGACTACATGCCAGAGTCTCCGCCTCCGCCTTCTTCTTCAGAGCCCGAATCTCCGCCTGATTCCTCGCCGCCAGATTCCCCTTCACCGCCGGATTCTTCCTTCTTCTTATCTACCTTCTCATTAGGGTTCGGTTTAAGCTCTTCCTGAACCGCTTTTTTCATTAGATCGAGCACCTCAAGCCGGAAAAGCGGATTTTGCATCGATTCCTGCATGAGAGACATAACTTCCTTGCGATATTGCGTGCTTTGCAGCACCTCAAGAATCATTTTGTCCATTTCCGGATTTTTGAGCACCTTGATCAATTCGGCTTGGTAAGAAGGGTCCTTGATCAATTCCTTATGAATCGCTTTATTTTGCTTGTTAACGGATTTTGCAAATTCACCTGCAAAGCGAGTATCGACCATCAGCTTCTTGATAACCTTATCGTATTGAGGAGAGACAAGGACATCCTTTACTGCCATGCGAACCTCTTCCTGATCCTGAACGGACAGCAGCTTTGATCCTTGCCCGCTATAGCCGGATATGGTCTGCGAGGACTCCTGCAAAGCCTTTTGTGCGTCCTCCGTTTTCAAAATGTCAATAACCATGGACTTCAAATCCTTATAGCTGACCTGTTCATTGCTACCTCCTGATGACTCGGCACCGCAGCCTGAAAGCATAAACATCATTACAGAGATAACCGACAATAAAACCCACTTCTTACGCATCCTTAGCATGCTCCCTTCTATGTCAGTACAGCTGTATACCATTCGGATAAGCATATCGTTCTAAGAGTGATGGATCATGTTCTTATTATGCACATTGTTCACCGTATTATCATGGAGAGTCGTTAGCTTTTTGTTGTGAACGTGGTAAAATAAAGGGTAATGCGGAAGCAATTAATAGCCGCAAATGGGAAACGACTTCATAACCAGTAATTTGTTCCGAAAAACGATGGTTGGAAAGCGAGCCATCATAAACATTCAGGAGGAAAATGAACGTGAATTTAAAAAAGTGGTTCTTTTTATTTTGGAGCGGCATGGTTGTCGGTGCGCTCGCGTGCGTGATAACCGGGGCCATCATGGCTTGGGTTGATCCGGAATTTGGCTTTTTAGGCTTTAAAGCCGTCGGATTTAACGCCTTAATGATGGCCTTAGTCGGTTTAATGATCGGAGCCTTCAGCCAGATGGGCTTTTTCGCTTATTTAACCTTGAACTATATCGCCCTTAGCGTGTTCGGCAAAAAATATTTATGGAATACGCTTCAAGGCTATACGACGATATTTGCAGCGGCCGGACTTGGCTATTTATTGTACGAGCAGCGTATGAATAACTGGTTTTTCTGGACGCTGCCGCTTATCCTGCTTATTTTATCCGGAGTTGTGTCATGGTTCAAGGTTAAGCAAACGAACAAAACAGCCTTTGTTCCAACGATGTTTCTGATGTTTGTCGTCACGTTTATTGAGGCATGGCCTGCGCTGCAAGGGGAAACAAACGTCTCCGCCATCATATTTATGATGGTCCCTTTATTCGTTTGCAATGCATACCAAATCATGATGATGCATCGTCTGGTCAAAAAAGAAACGACCGACTCAGCAGCAATAGCTGCAAAGCCGGTCGTATAGCTTAGTATTCGTATTCGGCGGCATCGAGCTGCGGGAATGTAGACGAAGTCTTATCCTGCACAGCTTTGCCGTCGATTTCTGTTTGTGTGATTAGGTCGGATACCGTTACGAACTCGTAGCCCTTGTCACGGAGCTGGTCAATGACAATTGGCAAAGCCTCATGGGTTTGCTTCACAGAATCGCTTGCGTGAAACAAAATAATATCGCCGGGATGAACGCGGGTCACGACACGTTTAATAATTTTGTCAGTGCCGATGTTCATCCAATCGAGTGAATCGGTATCCCATTGGATGACCTTATATTGAAGCTCTTCTGCAATACGCAGTACCCGTTTGTCAAAATCGCCGTTAGGCAGCCTTATTAAATTCGGTTGTTTGCCGGTAACGTCGGACAAGATGGTGTGCGCTGTCGTAATTTGCTTTCGAATTTCTTCATCGGTAAGCTTGCTGTAGTTATCATGCTTGTGGCCATGGCTGCCTATTTCATAGCCGGCTTCCTGAATTTTTTTGACGATCTCCGGATGAGATTGGCTCCAAGGCGATGATAAGAAGAAGGTAGCCTGCTTGATGTTCTTTTCCTTTAGCACATTAAGAATGGGCTCTGCCCGTTTCTCGCCCCAGCTGATATCGAAGGTAAGGGCGACGACCTTTTTGTCAGTAGGCACGCTGTAAATGGCAGCCGGCTGCTGCGGGGCGAAGACGGTGATGTTGTCACGTTCGGCATAAATGATGCCTACCGAGAAGACAAGAGCGATGGTAATCAAAAAATACCTTTTCAGCTTGCGGCCGTTCAAAACATAAAAGACGTTCATGGGGAAGGGCACTCCTCTCTAATGGAAGCTTGTACAAAGATAAGAAAGTATAAATCCGACCTTTATACTTCGCTTATCTTTTATCGCGAAACGAGCTTTTGCCTCCATGGAAGGCTGCAGTCATTTACGCTAGTAGTACAATCTATGCTCGTACAACAAAGATATTCATCCATGTTGCCAACTTACATCGTATGGAGGGAAATAAAATGTTTAAATGGCGGTTGATTTGGGAGCATTTCAAGCAAATGAATCCATACATAGCATTTGGCTCGATATTATTTTTAGCCGGAATGGTCGTTGGGGGCACCAACCCGACATTCAAGGCCTTTCTGGATGAACAGCTGAAGGGGCTCGGACAGCTTGCCGATATGATCGATAATTCAAGCAACCCAACTTTAACGATGATCGTCTTTATCTTTTTGAATAATGCGATAAAATCAATTTTGGTTATGTACTTAGGGGCGTTGTTCGGTATCCTACCTTTCTTCTTCCTAGTCGTAAATGGCATGCTCATTGGATATTTGCTGAAAACAAGCGCGGAGCTGCATGGCGGTGGGTTCGTTGCGGAGCTTGTGTTTAAAGGGCTGCTGCCGCATGGCATATTGGAAATTCCGGCAATCATTATCGCTTGTGCTTACGGGATGAGGTTCGGAGTGCTCGTACTAAAAGCAGGAGGCTCCATCCTATTCGCTCGGTCGAAACAGGAAAGCTTAGGTCGTGAGCTCGAAAGCTTCGTTGTAAGAACCGTTCCCGTTATGGTTATTTTGACGATAACGCTGCTTATTGCTGCTGTTATTGAAAGTACATTTACAACATGGTTGTTAACGATGTAATAATTTTTCCAATATTTGAGCATAACAGTAAAGCAGTGTCGAAACGCATTGGCGTGAGATGTTGCTTTTTTGTTCGTTTTGGACGGTCTAGTTGCGCTTTACAACTAAAGGAGGTCACTCACGGCTATGCTCGGAATACTATTCAACGATAAAGAATGCAAAGAACTCGACTACGTCCTTCGCAAGGAATTGGATGAAATGCTGCTTGACTTAAATGATTCCCGATTAGATGGAGACATTAAGCAAGCAATCACGAGAAGATATAAGATCATCTTCCGCATGTATGCACGTATTGCCTCTCCTAAAGAACTGTCGCGTTACGCGTTAAACGCACGTTCTTATCGATAAAATTAGGATTTAAAAAAACTTTCAAAAAGGGGTTGCATTTAATTGGGCCCCTGTGATATATTATTTCTTGTCGCCGCGAGACAAACGCGGAAACAACGAAAGAGTAGATTGCTCTTTGAAAACTGAACAACGAGTAATAACTGCCCTTATGATTCTAACGAATTGTAAGAAAAAGCGATAAAAAGTAATGAGCATTTCAAACACATGAAGCTTTTCTCTTCGACATCGCGTCGAAGAGAAAGCTTCCATTTGGAGAGTTTGATCCTGGCTCAGGACGAACGCTGGCGGCGTGCCTAATACATGCAAGTCGAGCGGATCTTGTCCTTCGGGATAAGATTAGCGGCGGACGGGTGAGTAAC
>NZ_JBXCIW010000025.1:0-67995 GCF_056786335.1 Paenibacillus sp. Y280 | reverse complement strand
TAGACAAGCTGTTGCCTTGGTCAACATCGCTACCGCTGACTTGCCACGTGTTTAAATCTTAATCCAGCTTATCTTAGCTCTCATCTGATGACAAGGTGGGGGCTATTTGACGCTTACGCATCAAGCGAGGAAGAGAAGCACTTAATGGTACGGATAGACAAGCCTATCACTGGAATGGGATGGAATTAGAGCTGGACAGATCTTATTTAAAGGAAAAATACGGAGACAAGGATAAACAAGGCTTTGTATTAGAAATCGAAAGCAGGGAAAAATATTTCTTTCACTACGTGTTTCGAATTGGTTATAATGTTGATCCTGTTTTCTTAACCTTTTACTCTGAAGAACAGATTCTTGAAGAGTACGCAGACTCTAATTACGTTGTTGTCTACAGCACCCATCAGGGAATGAGGCTAGTCACGGCAAATAAGCAGTTTATTTACCATTTAGAAAATGGTCTGGACTAGCTGTTTTATTCCTGTTTATACTTTCTCTCAAATAAAGTCCACATCATAATAGAAACGATTATACCGATTATGACAGTGACGCATACCATAGTAATAATCTCCATGTATGCAAGGCTTCTACCCAAAAAAATAATTAAAAATACACAAATACAAATGAACTCCCGTATCCAACGAAGAGCATATCGCACTCTTCCTTTAGCTCTCGTTTTATACCATCTTTCCCGCGCTTTTTTTTCATACTCTTGCATAGGCTCTCTCCTTTTAAACATCTGTTTTTCCTTTAAGTATTACAATAGATACATCCTCACTCGTCATACCTTGTTTTAGTAAAATATTTCATGATTCTTCTCCCACTTAAGCCGTTCCTTTACCTAAATTTTCTGCAAATTATACCATAAATGCAAACAAAAAGAGTGAAGCAATCGATCCCTTTACTTGTGCTATAATGGTGTAGTTATTGTAAATTAACACCTACTTTTTCAAAAGCGAGGAATAAGCGATGATGATCAAATTCGGTAAATGCCCGGTGCAGTTATATACATGCTGATAACAGAATGTATCGGGCTTAATATGTAATTGTTATCAGTTAACTGCACCTAATCCACATGATTGTATGAAAATGTGAGAGGGGTACAGCGAATCATGAAATTAAATGAATTAATACCTTTTTGGTTACTGGAAGAGGAAAAGACGTTTACGGGTTGGAATTTCTCATATCTGGCTAACCGCACAGCAACGCAGGAGCTCACTTGGGATTACAGAACAACCGTATTATCCTATATGCAGTGAACGACTACACTCCTTGATATCGGAACAGGCGGTGGGGAGTTTCTATTGTCGCTCTCACCTCCAAGGGGCCAGACCTATGCAACTGAAGCCTATGCGCCTAATTATGAGCTGTGCAAGCAAACGCTGCCTGCTTTTGGAATTGATGTAAGGCCGGTGAGCAATGATCATGAACTGCCGTTTGAAAATGAGTTCTTTGATCTAGTCATCAATCGGCATGAATCCTTCTCCGCGCAAGAGGTTCACCGCATTTTAAAGCCGGGCGGCATTTTCGTAACCCAGCAGGTTGGCGGACAAAACAACAGGGAATTATCCACGTTTCTACTAGGCCAACAATCGAGCTTAACGGATTCGAATTTTAATCTTCAAGCCTGCCGAGACGAATTATTGAAAGCACGGTTTACAATTCTCGAGGGTAAGGAGCATTTCCCTTTGCTTCAATTTTTTGATGTGGGGGCTTTGGTTTATTTTGCAAAAATAATTGAGTGGGAATTTCCCGGCTTTTCGGTACAGAAGTGCTTGGATAGGCTCATCCTATTACAAGAGAAGCTGGAGAAGGATGGCTCAATTCAAAGTTTGGAGCACCGTTTTTTTATGACGGTACGCAAATAAGCTGCAACGTTCCATTTTTCTTTAAAGGGTCATGACTACTATCGAAATAAACCACTTCAGATTACTGAAGTGGTTTATTTGTCTTTCGATTCTATATGGAAGTGCTTCTGTAGTTCTCGCGAAAGCAGAGCTTTGCGATATTAAAAATTTGTCCCATATGCTCCGAGTAATGAGCGGCGCACTGATGCAGCATGTCAAGATTGCTTCTTTCCTTATTCCGAATCAGCTGCTTCTGTTCCAGCTTAACGTCGCTAATACTAAACTTCTTTATTAACCATTCCCGATTAAACCCATAGTCCACAGCAGTCCCTTCTCTCCTTGAAGTGGATACACGCTATGCCCAAAATCACAGAAAGAATCAATATAGCAATTATGTCGATTTGTTCAATGCTTCTACGATTAAATAAAATTATGACGCCTTGAATAAATAGAAAATAAATCAATAAATAAAGCGACCATTGAAGCGCATAGATTACCCTTCCTCTAGCCCTGATCTTGTTCCATCTTCCATACTCGCGTTTATCTAATTCTTTCATAAGCACTCCCTTTGGAAAAATCTGTCGTTCACTTCACGGTTCAAGTTAAGCTTTTTAACTTTAGATTGACTGAAATATTAATTAAATAGATTCAATATGAGACCCATTAAAAAAATAGCTATGCAATAGGCAAACACAATAAGCAGTGCTTTCCACTTCTTTATCTCCATTGTATTGAAATAAAACGTTACATTTTCACGGTACATATAGTATAAAATTAATCCATCCCATAAAATTCTTGATCCATTTTTGATGTAATACTTATTCAGGCTTCGCCCTGAAATATCAAACTGATCTGAAATTGCCTTCATAGTAAATAATGAATTAACATTTGAAGTAATTTCATATGCAAAGTAAAATATGGCTAGCCACCAGCCCCATTTTTTCCCTTGCCACATACCAATCCCACTAATAATACCAATAGCCCCTGAGAAACCAAGTGCTACTTGAAAGTATGCATTAGATATCCCTGATATCCCGATGAAGGAGGATAGTTCATCCGTTCTAGAAAACATTAATAACTGTGCTATTAATACCAAAGCACCGTTAATAATCATTAAGATAGCAAGTATACTCACTCCAATCGGTCGATCATAATTGCCTTCCATAATCTCTTCATTTGTTGCTCTAGATAAGTCGGACACCCTAATTTTCCTCCTAAAATGATACTTTTTTTCAAATCATACCATCTGTCGTATTTTGTTACAATATGTAAAAATAAGAGGAAATTTAACTGCTTAAAATATAAAAAAGCTGCAGCAAGAAGGAGTACCCTCTTTACTACAGCCTAATTTGGCGCTAACTATTATTTGGCGTTATAGAAAACTTCCAGTTCACGGACTACCGCCGCAAGCGATCCGTCTACGCGAGTCTGGCGTTGTTCCTTGTTGTACAACGACGCGATTTGTTCAGGGAATTGCTGCTCGATGCCGCAAAGCTCAATTGCTTCATTGAACTTAGCCGGATGAGCTGTCGCAAGCGAGATCGTAATCCCCTCGTTGCTGTATTTGTCAGCTGCTGCTACGCCGCAAGCCGAATGCGGATCGAGCAAGTAGCCGTTTTCCGCTTCATATTTCTTAATCGTGCTCAAGCACTCTTGTCCTTGGACGCCATGCGCTCCAAATTCCGCTTGCACCCGGCTCAGCGCATCTCCAGAAATGACAATTTGTCCTTCTGCTTTGAACTGATCCATTAGATTGCAGATTTGTGCGGCATCCTCGCCGAGCACGTAATACAAGTAACGCTCAAAATTGCTTGCTACTTGAATATCCATCGATGGGCTGTACGTGCTGCGGAAATCTCCCGGCTTGTACACACCCTCGAGGATAAAGCGCTCCAAAATATTGTTCTCGTTCGTAGCTAAAATAAGCTTGCCAACCGGAAGCCCCATACGCTTCGCTAGGTATCCTGCAAAAATATCGCCGAAGTTGCCTGTCGGTACGCTAAAGTTCACCTGCTTCGCATCCGTCATCTTCACGACTTGGAAGTAGGCGTAGAAGTAATACACCGTTTGCGCCAAAATACGGACGAAGTTGATCGAGTTGATCGCCGCCAGATGATTGCTCGCCTTAAAGTCGAGGTCAGCGAACAAGTCCTTAATCATACGCTGGCAATCATCGAAGTTGCCGTCCACTGACAGATTCAGCACGTTATCCTCTTGAACCGTCGTCATTTGAAGCTCCTGCACTTTACTTACTTTGCCATGCGGGTGCAAAATACAAATTTTGATGCCTTCCTTGCCTTTGACGCCCTCAATGGCCGAAGCGCCTGTATCGCCGGAGGTTGCTCCGAGAATATGAATTTTTTTATTTTGCTTAGCCGCTACATACGTATACAGCTGACCCATAAATTGCAGGGCGATATCTTTAAACGCAAACGTCGGACCGTGGAACAGCTCCAGCAAATAAAGATCATCCTTCAATTTACGAACCGGCGTCACTTCCGGATCACGGAAGGTCGAATAGCTCGCATATACCATATCTTTCAGATCTTGCTCAGGAATTTCACCATTCGTAAAATACGAGAAAATCGCAAGCACCAGCTCCTGATAGCTAAGCTCCTGCCATTCCTTCAACGTTTCCGCGGAAATAACCGGAATTTCGTTTGGTACAAGCAGACCGCCATCATTGCCAAGACCCATCATGAACGCATCGATAAATCCTATTTTGCCAACATTCCCTCTTGTACTGATGTACTCCATTTGTAAATAGCCTCCTACATACGCACAATTATCGTCAAATATCGTTATTTAAATCATATCATCGTTTGCCGTAATAATCGATTGTTTTCACAATAGTATATCATTTTGTTCACATTCGCTAAAGGTTAGGCTTAATCAAATGCCTTCATCCACGACAAGACCAAAAATCGTCGCAAACGTAATCGCCTGCGCCGGCGAGATGATGCAGCGTCGCAAATCCTCAAGCGCTACGCCTAAACCGCTAAATTCGCAGCTGCTTATGTCAATACCGCCAAGCTTCGTCTGGGACAGCTGCGCTTGATCGATATTCACTTCTCTTAAATAAAATTGCGCCAAAGTCATGTTGGACATGTCGGCTTTGGCAAGCGAGCTTTTCTCAAACTTGACGCCCTTGGCGTTCGAGAAGCGCAGCACGGCATAATCGGCAACACATTGCTCGAACAAGACGTTGCGCAGCGTCGAGCCGGTAATATCCATGCCAAGCAGCTTGCAGTTATGGAAAGAAACCCGGTGCATAATCGCTTCGCTCAGATCAATATTCGATAAATCGCAGTTTTCAAAACGCACATCGGTAAACTCCGCTTTCCGCAAGCTCGTCCCCCGGAACACCGCATTATTGAATACGACTCTATCGAAGCATGCCTTATAAGCCGATTGATTATGAATGCCGCAATCTTGAATGAGGCTGTCGCTAATCTCATGCTCGTCCGCCCACTCGTAATCGGGGACGTCGATTGCTGTTAGCCCCTCCGGTATTTTAGGCGCTTCAATTTTTTCTTTTTTACTGGACATATGTATGAGGACCTGCCTTTATGATGTATTAGCTTCAACTTCTCTCTATTATACACCTCTCCGCTAATGACTTCTTCCTCATCCCCATCTATAATGTGAATAAATAGAGGATCAGAGTGCGAGGTGCGAAATGAAATACGAAATGACGCTAGAGCAGCGCGATCATATCATGGGAAAACTGACTGAGGAGCAACGTCATTTTTTGCATCATGAGCTGGTTAGAGGCCGGAGAACGTTGTTCGCACGGCAGCTGGCGCGCAAAAAATGCCAATTCATCCCCGAGGATGCCCAGTTTGAGGATATAGAATCTTTTATCGAGGAATGGGATTATATCGGGTTTACCGATAGCGGCGAGGTGTCGCCGCATACGAAATGCGAATGCGGCAGATCGCTGCGCTATCAGCACCAGGTGCGTCATCTGCCTACGAACACGATACGTTATTTTGGCATTGAGCATCTGCAGTTGCACACCGGAATCGATGCGAAGGCTATTTCGGATATTATGAAGGGCTTTGACGTGCTCGATGGCGAGCTTAACGAAATGCTCATCAAATACCGGGATGGCTGGCAGCTCGACCAGCATCTCTTCCTGCCGCTGCCATCTGAGCTGGAAGTGCCGCCTGATATTCAAGCTCATTTGGACGCTAAGCTACCGCTGCTCGACAGGCAGCTGGCAAGGCTGCGCGGCAGACTGCGCGAGCTTGATCAGGCGAGCAGACAAAAGAGGATTGCAGCCGCGCTTACCTATTTTAATGAGCCGGAAGACGATGGGGATGCGCAAGAAAGCAGCAGATCGTTTGTCGTCCCCGAAGAGCTGCAAGAGAATCATGTAGGACAAGCTGCGTTCAACTTTAGCGAAGAGGAGGCCGCTCAGGTCGCTTTCAGCTTTGAGGAAACAGATGACGGCCAAGCAGCATTTGTTTTCGACGATACGTCGAGCAGTCAGGGCGCCTTCGTCTTCGACGAAATGGAAGAGAGCCAAGGGGCTTTCGTATTTGATGAGCCTGCACCTTCGGTTAATCAGGATGCTTTTGCCTTTGAGGAAGCTGGCAAGAAGCTGGGAGCAGCCGCACTCAGAGAAGCGGAACTGAGCAGCAGCAGCTCCCAGAGCTCAAGTCCCTTTTACCTTTCTCCTCCTGCACAACGTGTCGTTGATGACGCCTTGAAGTATGGGCGCATCAGCACGCTGGCGATATCGAACTTCTTGATCGAGCAGAAGCTCGTTCGGGATGAGAGGATGTCTACCGGCAAGCCGGGCATCTACATTGCCGTTGCCGCGTACTTGGACAAGCTTGAAGCAGCAGGCTTATGCGAGCTTGTCTCGAGCAACTCAGAGGATCGTAATTACTCCAGTACGAGCATCCGCAAATAAAATTGGCTCCGTCTATATCTCTCAGTACAAACAACCCTCTTCCTGTCGGAAGAGGGTTGTCTATCATTATACAATCACACGCCGATTCCACTCGATAAGCACACATAGGTTCTTAAAGACAACAAACTCTGGTTGCTCTTCCCCTATAAGCGCTATACGTGCTTATTGCAACCTCTCTGCCAAAAACACACGCAGATTCCACTCGATAAGCACACATAGGTTCTTAAAGACAACAAACTCCGGCTGTTCTTCCCCTATAAGCGCATATATGTGCTTATTGGGACCATCCCGGCAAAATCACACGCCGATCCCACTCGATAAGCACACATAGGTTCTTATAGACGACAAACTCAGGATTCTCTTCTCCTTTAAGCGCATATATGTGCTTATCACGACCTTTCTGCCAAAATCACACGCCGATCCCACTCGATAAGCACACATAGGTTCTTAAAGACAACAAACTCAGGATTCTCTTCCCCTTTAAGCGCATATATGTGCTTATAGCAAGCTTTTTGCCCAAAACACATGCCGATTCCACTCGATAAGCACACATAGGTTCTTAAAGACATCAAACTCAGGCTACTCTTCCCCTATAAGCGCATATGCGTTCTTATTGAGACCTTTCTGCCAAAATCACACGCCGATTCCACTCGATAAGCACGCATAGGTTCTTAAAGACAACAAACTCCGACTGTTCTTCCACTATAAGCGCATATGCGTGCTTATCACGACCTATCTGCCAAAAACACACGCCGATCCTACTCGATAAGCACACATAGGTTCTTAAAGACAACAAACTCCGGCTACTCTTCCCCTATAAGCGCATATATGTGCTTAAAGCGACCTTTCTGCCAAAATCACACGCCGCCGATTCCACTCTGTAAGCACACTTAGGTGCATACTTAACGCGACAAACACGGAACATCTTATTTTTCCGTCTATTCAATCAACCCTTCATCCTTCAACCACTGCTCGGCAACCTCGCGAGCCTGCATTCCTTGCAGATCCACCTTGCCATTTAGCACCGACATCGCTCGGTCATCGATTTTGCCAGCGAGCAGATTAAGCACCTCTGCTAGTTCAGGATGCTCCTTAAGCGTGTCCATACGGATGATAGGTACTGCGTAATAGGGTGGAAAATACTGCTTATCGTCCTTAATGACCTTGAGATCGAATGCTTCAATCCGGCCATCTGTGGAAAAAGCGTCATTCACATCCGTCGTTCCTTCTTTAACCGCACTATAGGTTAGGCCAGGGTCCAGCCCCTTCACTTCCTTGAATTTCATTCCATAGGCTTGCTGTAAGCCAATATATCCATCCGGACGCTCCAAAAACTCATGTGTTGCGCCAAGCACGAACTTGTCGGATTTCCGAGCCAAATCGGTAAAGGTTTCGATTCCCTCCTGCTCGGCGCGCTTTCTGCTCATCGCCAGCGTATACGTATTGTTGAAGCCGATTGGCTTCAGCCAAGTCACATTGTAGTTTTTCTCATAAGCAGCCTTCACGCGCTCGTACGTTTCCTCCGGTTTGCCGCCAAGCGGCTCCTCCTTGAGAACCGATGTCCAGCCTGTTCCCGTATACTCCGGATAAATATCGATGTTGCCTTTAACGAGTGCACTGTGAGTCACCTGCGAGCCTCCGAGAAAAGGTTTTCGTTCGACCGTCAGGTCTGTCTTCGCTTCAATTAACGAGGCCATCATATGCGTCAAAATATCCTGTTCGGTAAAGTTCTTCCCGCCAACGACGATGGGGTCGGATCCAAATGGATTTCCTTTCGCCACTATGCCCGCCGCTATTGCAAGAATCAGCACCGTACCTAGTCCAATACGCAATCCTTTAGCGAGCTTGGACGTTTTTTTGCCTCGCTTACGCATCCCTTTTGGAGTTACGGCTCTCTCCATCCATCCTAATAAGTAGTCGAAGAGCAATGCCAATAACGCTGAAGGTATCGTTCCTGCCAAAATCAATTCCGTATTGACCGTCGATATGCCCCGGAAAATCAAATCGCCCAGCCCTCCCGCTCCGACAAGCGATGCTAGCGTGGCAACGCCGATCAACATGACCGTCGCTGTGCGAATACCCGCCATAATGACGCTCAAAGCAAGCGGCAGCTCCACCTTCAGCATCACCTGCATGCTCGTCATCCCCATACCGATTCCAGCTTCCTTGATCGGCTTCTCCACGTTCATAATACCGGTGTACGTGTTTCTCAGAATGGGCAGCAGTGCGTAGACGGTCAGGGCAACGATAGCTGGAAACATCCCAATCCCTAGAATCGGGATCATAAACCCGAGCAAGGCTAAGCTCGGAATCGTCTGAAATAGGGAAGCAACACCGATAACCGGAGTCGCCAGCCTAGAGTAACGGGTGAGCAGCAGCCCGAGTGGAATCGAAATCACGATCGCGATCAGAAGAGCGATAAACGAAAGCTCGATATGCTCCATGGTCGCCCTATAGATATCTTCTTGCCGGCTTGTAATCACATCCCAGAATTTCATGGCTTCCTCCCTGTTAAATCTGCTTAAGCAGAGCGTCAATTAGACTGGAATTGGTGACTAAACCGGCCAATAAGCCGCTAGGATGCACGACAGGCAAGCTGTATAAGCCATGTTCCCGCATAAGATCCACGGCATCGGCAACGCCCGTTCCAACAACGATGGTTGGAACATCGGATTTCATGATGTCCTGCAGCGTCAAATCCTCATGATGGTACTGCTCCTCCAGCATTTCTTTCGTCACAATACCTTTCAAATGCCGGTTCTTATCGGTTACGAGCAAGCTGGTTACGCGGTGCTGCTTCATCAGCTTCGCGCCATGAGCAAGCCCGCGCGTCAACGAAACGATAACAGGATTCGATACCATTACATCCTCCACCGTCAGCTGCTCCGATTCGTTTAATCGATTGCCACCGATAAACGTACGGACAAAGTCGTTTTTAGGGCGGCGAAGAATACGATCCGGGGTATCGGCCTGAACGATCTCGCCGCCTTGCATCAGCACGATACGATCGGCGATCTTCAGCGCTTCATCCATATCATGCGAGACGAAGACGATCGTTTTCTTCACTTCCTCCTGCAATTGAATCAAATCATCCTGCAATTGTTCCCGGCTAATCGGGTCCAGCGCGCTAAACGGCTCGTCCATCAAAATAATCAACGGCTCCGCAGCAAGCGCACGAATGACACCGATACGCTGCTGCTGGCCGCCGCTCAATTCTGCCGGATAGCGATCTCGGTATTCACTTGGATCTAGACCTACCATTTCCATCAATTCATCAATCCGCTTCTCGTATGTATCTTTGGCGATACCCTTCAGTTTAGGCACGACCGCTACGTTTTCTTTGATCGTCATATGCGGAAACAAACCGATATGCTGAATAACGTATCCGATATTTCTTCGCAGCTCCACGGGGTTGATGAGGGAAATATCCTTACCGCCGATCAGAATTTGACCAGAAGAAGGCTCGACTAGACGATTAATCATCTTCATCGTCGTCGTTTTCCCGCACCCGCTCGGCCCGATTAGTGTGATCAGCTCCCCCTCCTTGATCTCGAGATCGATTCCTTTTAGCGCAGTCATTCCATCGTTATATCTTTTCGTCACGTTTTTGAACTGTATCAATCAGACACCTCGTGTTAGTCAGAGTAGAACTGGTTGGTGTTATTCTATCCAACAGCACTTTACCTATGCTTCCCTCTGCATACAAAAAAAGCACCATTCCCGCTAGGGGAGTGATGCTCGGTTTAATACAAAATTCACTAACCATTTATTAATTCCCTTAATTTATTTGCATGTATTACAGGAATTTCATAACCCTCATTGGTATTTTCAAGGTCTACCAATAGCCCTTTCGTATCCCTATTTGTACCTAATGAAAGATGGAAAGCTTTTGTTCTTTGATCCTGAAATTTTATCTTCAAATTGTATTCTGCCACATAATTGATGATACCTGGCATTTTCTCTGCACGATCTAAAGCATTTTTGAAGACTTGAAATGATTGGAGATCATTGAATTGCAGGTCTGTAATTATAAGGTTGCTACTTGTATTTGGAGTTATTCGATTAACCTGCTCATTAGCTTAATGGTGAATAGGCAAAAATGGTTCCTTTTAATTCCTTGAATGCTGCATTTGACTTCTTTGTTTATCCAGCACTTCTAAGTAAAGCACTTGCAAAAACTTTTTAATATTTACTCTCCCCTTCTCCGGCTTCTGCTTCTCGTCCATCTCTTTCATTTTTAACCGAATGTCTTGAAAATCAAAATAAAGCGGAGCGTAATGTTCAAATTTAGGATTGCTGTAGTCAGTCAAGCCGATGCTCGCCAGATTTGCGAGAGCGCTCATGAGCGTACGGCGAATCCGCTGTTCTACCGCTTTGCCTTCTTTGCCTTGATCATGCTGAGCCCGGGCTGCAACCTCGTATAATTCTTTGAGCGGCGGAAGCGTATCTGCTTTATTTTGCTGAATAAGATACTCCATCATTTCAATCATGTCTCTGCTTCCTATTTCACCGACAATTCCCAAATCCCTCAAAATAGGCTGTACCGTCTCGCGAACGGACATTTTCCTCGGACTGTTCCCCAAATCCGTATTCAAATTGCTCAGCTTTGCCATAGAGTCTTTCATTTCATTTAAATATTTGTCTGTTTTCCATTTCTCGTTCACTTTGGACAATACGGCTCGAACCTCAACCAGGTTGATTGGTTTTTGAATATAATATTCAATTCCGGCCTGGTACGCCTTCCCGATCATTTCCTTGTTTTCGATTTGCGAGATCATCACATATTTGCCGTTGTAGCCCTTCAGCTTTAAATTGTTAATCGTCTCGATGCCATCCTGCTCAGGCATTAATAGATCCATGAGCACGATGTCTGGATTCGCACCCAAAACTGCTCTCTCCCCTTCGCTCCCATTCTCTGCAGTAACGATTACCTCGCCAAGCCAGCTTTGTTCAATAATGTTCTGAAGCATCCATATGCTAGCCGCATCATCATCGACAATACCAAATGAAAGCATCGGTCTTCACACCCCTATTTTTAAAGTATGGGTCGGAAAAGCTGCGACAAAGGTTGTTTCCTCGAACGGTTTGGATACTTTCAAGCGAAGCTTGCCGCCTGATGCTCGTACGATGTCGCGAACATGCGACAAGCCAATTCCAGTAGCCGCATATCCCTCATGGTTGAATTTTGTTGTAAATCCCGGTTCAAAAATAATCTCCTTATTCGGCTCCGCGATACCTGCTCCCGTATCCGTTACGGCCAGCACTGTATCATCCTCCTGCTCGAAAACACGAATCCGAATCGTCCCCTTCGTATCGATGGCCTCCACTGCATTAGCAACGAGATTGTTAAGCACGGTCAATAACGGAATATAGTGCGTTGTTGCATAGTCGGTTCCTATCCATGTCTCATATTGGACTTCTTTCTTCAGCATTTTGCTATAGTCGTCATTGGATTGGATAACGAAAGCAATGATTTCCGCAAGCGTCATATCGGAGGCCGATTCAGGATCGAACAGCTTCAGCAATCCGGATAAAATGCGCTGGGAATCCTTCTTCACCTCATGAATCTGCTGCGTGATGTCCAGCATAGTTCGGCTTAAAGTCTTTTCTCCGGCATCATTCAGCTTCCCGTACAAATCATGGCTCTTCGCCGTAATTTGCTCAATTGCATCCATCGATTTTCTCAAATAAAATACTTCTCCATACAGGCCGGAACCGAATTGAAGCATTTGATCCATTCGTTTTTTCTGTTCGTTATGTACGACCCGCATCTGGCTAATCATCAAGCTGCTGAACAAGCCGACAACAAATAGGCTCCGCACAACAGAAGTGGCACCAATGAGCATCCATTGCTCCGAATAGAGATAAGGCAAATGAAAGAGGAGACTGCGAGCAAGCAGCTCTATCTCATTAGATATGAAATCAATGGCCGAAATCATACCAGCTAATAGAAGAGGATGCAGCTTAGGCAAGTAAACGTGAGCTTGTTTCATTCCGATTGCAAAAATGATGTAATAGAGCGCCGCCGATAAATGTGTCTTCATGCTTGCGAGGAGCAAAAATGTCTCATGAGAAACAAGTCCGTCGATTGCCGTTCGGAAAACAAGCACCGTAAACCCCGTAATCACTCCCGTATATACATAGGACAAATGTCTCGCTAACAGCAGCATAAGAAGAAAAGCGCTGCTTCCGAGCCCAATACGAAACAAATCTCCGCTAAAGGGCGTTATTTTAAACTCCCCTGCTACTGCTGTTACTACTGCTATAAGTATCATTTGCACCCATACGTTATTCGTATATTTTCGCAAACAATCCCCTCCAGTTAAAATAATTGTAAACAATGATCCATTATTTTCATATCCTTTTTCGAATATTGCGACAATGGTCACATAAAAAAAGCCGACCTCTATCGAAGTCGACTTTCCGATCTCTTCAACCTTTAAACCATTTTTGTCTCAAACTTTTTCGCAATTAAGGATAAGGCATAATTGACCACAAAGTATAGGAGTGCGGCAAACAAGAGCACAGGGATCGCATAAGAAATGTTTTGCCCGATCACTATTTTCGATTGGTTCATGAGCTCCGGCAAGGCAATAACTACGGCTAAGGACGTATCCTTCAATAACGAAATAAATTGGCTAACCAGCGGCGGTACCATGCGGCGAAGCCCTTGCGGCAGCACGATATGCCATAACGTAGTCATTTGGCTGAGGCCGGAGGAGCGCGCCGCTTCGATTTGCCCCTTATCGATAGAATTCAAGCCGCTGCGGACGACCTCCGATATCATAGCCCCTTCGAACAAGGTCAAAGCAATAATGGTCGCGTACACGGGACCAAGCTGAATGCCGACTTCCGGCAAGGCGAATCGCGTGAAAAAAATAATGAGCAGCAGCGGTAAATTTCGAATGAGCTCAACGATTATGCTAAAAATCGGTGATACAATGGGAACCTTCATATAACGGACAGTGCCTACAATAGCGCCAAGCACAAAGCTAAATATAATAGAGATAAACGCCACTTTAAGCGTCAAGTAAAACCCTTCTAAAATAAACTTCATATTATCCATTGTAAAAGCGTTGGCAAAATCCATTTGTCCTCCTCCTCTCTACCCGCGTTTAGCTAGTCTTCGCTCCAATTGAAGCGCCATATAACTTAAAGGAAGAGTCAGCACCAAATAAAGGAGCCCGACAATGATGTAGGTATCCGTGTAGATATATGTTTTGCTAGCCACCTTATCGCCAAAGTACATAAGATCCAGACCAGCGACTACACTAAGCACCGATGTATTTTTGACCAAGTTAATAAATTGGTTACTGAGGGGGGGGATGACGATTTTGATCGCTTGCGGAAGAATGACATGCCTCATCGTTTGTACATACGTGAGTCCGGAGGACAGCGAAGCTTCCGTCTGACCCTTTGGCACGGACATTATGCCAGCCCGAATCGCTTCCGCTATAAATGATGACGTATATACCGCAAGTCCGATCGTTCCGCAAATAAATCCGTTTAACACAATACCGAGCGCAGGCAGCACTAAGTAAAAAACATAGACAACGAGCAGCAGCGGGATGTTGCGGAGAAATTCGACATACGCCGTGCCCGCCCACCGCAACGGTTTAATGGACGAAATACGAAATACGGCAATGATTGTTCCCAGCACGAAGCTGCCGATCAGAGCGATGATGCTGGAGTATATGGTGTTGACGAATCCCTCCATATAGAGGTCAAAGTGCGTGGTTAAGATCGAGAAATCCGGCATGATTTATCCTCCTTTGCGGATCTGACCTATGAAATAAGGGTGGCCGCGGCCACCCTTCTATTGTGGTGATTCATTTATTCCAACGGCATTGTGCCGATCCATTTCTCATAGATCTTATTGTAATCGCCGCTCGACTTCAGCGCTGCGAGCTCTTTGTTGACGGCATCGACAAGCGCTGTCTCGCCTTTTTTGATCGCAATGCCATATGGCTCATCTGTAAAAGGCTCGCCAACGACTTCATAGCCGGCATCCTGCGCCATCATGCCGTACAGGATCGCATTGTCCGTCGTTAACGCATCGCCTTGACCGGCTTTTAGCGCGCTGAAGGCATCCTGATAATTATCGAATTCGAGCACGGTAGCCTCCGGCGATTTCTCGATAATGTTATCCACCGAAGTGGCTCCCTTTACAGCGAGTATTTTCGTTCCTTTTTTCACATCGTCAATGCTTTTAATCGCGCTGCCTTTTTTCACGAGCAAGGACTGTCCCGCTTTAAAATACACCTCGGAGAAATCAACCTGCTTTCTACGCTCCTCTGTAATGGTCATGGTGGCAATAATTAAGTCGATTTCATTGCTGTCCAGCATCGGTATACGCGTTTTGGAGGTGACCTCCTTCAGCTCAATCTTCGTCTCATCTCCGAGAATCGACTTGGCAAGCGCCTTTGCGATTTCGATATCGAAGCCTTCAACCTCATTATTCGAAGGATTTTTAAGTCCGAACAGCTTCGTATCGAACTTCACCCCAACGACTAGCTTCCCTCTGTCTTTAATCGTATCAAGCAGCGTTGCAGAAGCCTCCGGCTCCTTGCCCACGCCTTGAGTATTGTTCGTCTCTTCTTCCTTCGCTCCTCCACACCCTGCAAGCACGAATACCGACAACACGATGATCATTACACTAACGCTCAACCATTTTTTTGCCATTATTAAAATCGCCCCTTTATATTAATGATTTAGTACCCGGTTGAGAAACAATCGTGCACGTTCCTCGCGCGGATTGGAAAAAAACGTTTCAGGCGAGGCTTCCTCGATGATCTGCCCCTTATCCATAAACACAACACGGTCGGCAACTTCACGCGCAAATCCCATCTCATGTGTCACAACGACCATCGTCATGCCCTCATTCGCAAGCGCCTTCATCACATCGAGCACCTCGCCGACCATTTCCGGATCAAGAGCGGATGTCGGCTCATCGAACAGCATCACCTTCGGCTTCATCGCAAGCCCTCTCGCAATAGCCACACGCTGCTGCTGGCCTCCCGATAACTGTGAAGGATATTGGCCAGCCTTGTCATCGATTCCGACCTTCTCCAAATAGTACATGGCCGTTTTCTCAGCTTCCTGCTTCGTAAGCCCCAGTACTTTCATGGGAGCTAACGTAATATTGTCGATTACTTTTTTATGTGGATATAGATTGAAATGCTGAAATACCATGCCGATATCCCGTCTTAGCTTGTTAATATCGGTCTTTTTCGCATTAACCGTGTGCTCGTTAACGATCACATCGCCGCTTGTGATCGTCTCCAGACGATTAATGCATCGAAGCAGCGTGCTTTTGCCAGAACCGGACGGTCCTACTACGACAACCACTTCCCCCTGTTCGATCTGAAGGTTAATGGCTTTGAGTACATGAAAATGTCCGAAATGCTTTTCAACCTGCCGAAATGAGATCATGGCACCCTCCTTCTTAAGCTTCATCCCACAGCTATTTTGTCAGCTGTAAGTTAGAAAACCTAACACAAATACTAAAGATAGACTATGTGATCTTATAGAATCCTACATTTTGAATGGATATTTTCTATATGAGAGGGGCTTGCCGTTATTCGGATTCGCTTAGGCTGACAGAGGAAGTATTTTGCCAGAACACAAAGAAAGCCACGCCCTTTGCAAGGACTGGCTTTCTTTATGTTCTAAACCGAAAGTCATGGCTGCTTAAAGTAAAAAGCATGATCAATCATTTTTTTTGAGTAATTCTACTATGAGATCCAATTTTTGAGATATAAGCTTATCTTCAGTGCATACATAACGGAACGCAGTCTATTGAAGCTGGAATATTAATGGGAGAAGGAGCAGCCTGAGTAGCTGCTCCTTCTTTATTTGTCCCTCGACCGTTCTTCATGGTATCGTTCAACCGCATCCTTCGCTAAATCGCGCCTCGGTAATTTCGAATTGATTCGTAGCAGCAGCCCAATGATGATCAACAGTAAAATAACAATTAACGTCTGCATCTTAGGCACCGCCTACTGGGTTATTCTTATGGTTTATGCAGCGTTCCAGAAAGGTATGAATGACCGGCTGGTCCGGTGGGCTTAGCTCCTTCGGGATGGAATCAAATTCAAAAAAACGCAGCTCCAAAACCTCTACGCCATCCTCCTTAAGTACGCCTTCAAAATCCAAGCACATATAAGCAGTAACTACGTTATACACTTCATCTCCGTGCGGATACTTATAATAGAGCTCCGGTCCGGAGAATACGTCAAACAACGCTAGACTCTTCGCTATCAATCCCGTTTCCTCAAAAAGCTCCCGCTTTGCAACCTCAGTCAGCGCCTCACCCGGCTCCATCGCCCCTCCGGGAAGCCCCCATAAGCCGTTATCCGATCTACGCTGCAGGAGCAGCGACTCTTGATTGCATAACAATACGCAAGCGCCTGCCATGATAAGCGGTCTTGTGCCAACTATCCTTCTTAGATCCATCATATAGCCCATATGAGAGCCTCCTATAAGAGTTCGTGCTTGATCCGCCATCCCTTTTATTAGAATATATCATTTTTGGAGTAAAAAGGAATCGTTTAGCCTACACGCTGCTCTTTCTCGGATGACACTTGAGTGACCTTCAAACCATTAGGATTAAAACATACGATTTTCACTATAATACAGGCGAGTGCCAGCATAATAAATAGTAGACCGCTCCATATCGTTCCTTGCATGCCAACAGCTGTAAGAAACCATCCACCGGCTGCCGAACCGATGAACACGCCCAAATTAATGAAAGATATATAGATTCCGGTCGCAAACTCGGGAGCTTCCGGCGCCTCGGACGTCAGCCATATCTGAGTTACGATAAGTCCGCTTGTATGGGCGGCTCCCCACAAAACGATAATAACCGCGATTGGAACAAATGATGCTTCTCCAAAATAAAGCAATAAGAAGGAGAGCGCTAATACGATCGGATGCAAAAGAGTCGTCTTCATCATGTTTAAGCCAATCAGTCTCCCAGCTAGCAAATTGCCAGCCATGCCGGAGATCCCAAAAACAACAAGCATGATACTAATGACATCGCTGCTCATCCCCATTACTTGCTTTAAATACTCGGCAGAATAACTATATACCGAAAACATGGCAGCAAATAGGAAAGTTGATGCGCCAATATTTATCCATAAGGGGATTTTACGCAATATGCCAAGCTGCTTCCCATAAGATAATTTCTCCGTTCTCGGCGGTTTTGGAAGCATGAACGCAATCCCAACACTAGCAGCGACATTTACAGCAGCACAAAAAATAAAAGAAGCCTCGTATGAGATTTGATCAACTAAATAAGTTGTAATTGGAATACCGAGTACCATTCCCATGCTTGTGCCTACAAATGCCTTGGCAGAAGCTTCTGTAGCTTTTTCCTTAGGATAAAGAGAAACAGCCGCAACAAAAGCAAGCGAAAAATAGACGGGATGAAACAATGCCGGAATAATGCGAAGGGCTAGCAAAACATAAAAGTTTGGCGCAAAAGCTGATCCTAAGCTGCTCCCAGCGAAAATAAGCAAACAGAATAGCAATACATTTTTACGGTTATATCTAGAAAGAAGCAATACCATAAAGGGGCCACATAACGCTATGACTAGCGCAAACAAACCAACCAGCATGCCAGCCTGAGCTGTACTGACGCCATAACGTTCAATAATAGCTGGCAATATGCCAACAACGCCAAACTCTATCGTGTATACCCCAAATAAACCAAGAGCTATAAAAAATAACGGGTTAATTATTCTTTTATTCGATCCGTTTTGAATCATTACGATCACTCCCATACGTATGCAGCTGTACAAAGAGCCTTGGCCGGTTCATACCGCACGAAGGCTCCTGTTCAATCCTTTATTTGTTGATACCGTTATAAACGGCTTCACAGAGATCAACGGTAAACTGGCCTGACATGCCTTCTAATGCCGTATTGGTAAACGCCACAACGCTTAGCTTTTTCGCTGGATCTACGAACCACGAATGACCATACGTCCCGCCCATCCGCCATGTACCCGGTGATTCCGAACTTCCTGCGGCAATCGGATCCATCAGCAGCGTAAATCCCAAACCGAAGCCCCGGCCCGGCCAATAGGGCATTTTAAGATCACCGATCTGGTTGGCCGTCATCTCGCGTACCCAGCTCTCCGGCAGAAGCGGCGCCCCGCCCATGCGCAGCGTTTCCAGCAGCTTCAAAAAATCATCGGCGCTTCCGACCATACCGGCTCCACCAGATGGATAAGCTGTATCGTCAAACGCTCTGCCGGGAGCTAAGCGGAATCCAGCTGTCCCCTCCAAAAAGGCAACGCCGCCTTGATCCTTCATAAGCCGTGGCTCTGGAGCATCATTAAGATAGACAGCGGCTAGTCGATTTGGATCAACTGCAGCAAAGCCCGTGTCATTCAATCCAAGCGGTATAGTTATTAAAGAACGAATGGCTTCGCTAAGCGGCGCATCTGATACTTTAGCTATGACTGCTCCCAGCACATCTGTCGCGATCGAGTATCTCCACTCTGTCCCTGGTGCGTAGACAAGTGGCACAGAAGCTAGTCGTCGGAGATTCTCTTCCAGCGTGATACCAGACTGATCCATGCCATCGGATACGTCTGCTCGCGCATAGGAACCATTCTCTTCTTGGAAGAAGCGATATGTCAGACCTGCGGTATGCGTCATTAAGTGACGAATCGTTAATGCGACAGGCTCGCCATTTTGCAAGCGCGGCTTAAATTCGGGAAGCCACTGATCGACGCGATCATCCAACTGCAAGCGGCCTTGCGCAACTAGCACAAGAGCAGCCGTTGATACGATTGGCTTAGATACGGATGCAAGTCTAAATAACGTATCTTCTTGCATCATTTGGCTAATCTCACGGTTGGCAAATCCAGCAGCGCGGCTGTAAACCGGCACCCCGTCTAACGCCACTTTTATGACAGCACCAACCAGTCGTTTTTCGGCAAGGGTACGATCGATTACTTCATTAATGCGTGCTTGTAAATCATACTGATTCCTTTGGTTTACATTCAAACTGCTCAATCAACTACATCCTCTCTAAAATAGTTAAAGCCTTGAACACTTTACTATTGTGAGTATATTATATTAATTAAGTTGTTTGCTTTACATAAGGCATTCATGTTAAAGGCCGCCCCAAACAATGGAAAACGAGTTGCTTTACTATAAAATCTTTAAATTTAAAGGAGCCGATCGTAATGGACCATGTGGATAAGCAAATTCTGTTCTATCTTCAAAGCCAAGCAAGAATTTCAATGACAGAGCTGGGGAAGTGTGTCGGCTTATCGCAACCCGCCGTAACCGAGAGAGTCAAGCGCATGGAGGAAAAAGGGATCATCGAGGAGTATCGCACGATTGTTTCCCCAGAAAAAATAGGGAAGCAAGCTACTGGCTACATCCTGTTTCGTACAAGAGATTGTTATGCCTTCCTCGATTTTTGCCGCTCATCTCCCGAAGTCATCGAATGCTACCGCATCAGCGGTGAAGACAACTACCTATTGAAAGTAATAACAGACTCCACACGTTCTCTCGAAGATTTTGGAAAACAATGCGTTAATACGGGACCTATACGATTCTTATCGTGATGTCAGAGCCCATCGACCATAAACCATTGATCGCCTCGCTTGAATCGCCAAACCTGCTTGCCAAGCAAGAGTAGAAGGAGTAGCGCGGCTGCAAAACAAAAAAAAATCTGGCATTGAGCCAGACTCTTAGAAAAAACGATTATACAAAAAAGTCGCCGGAGCAGCAATGGTCGTTGGCACGTCAGCCCACTGAAAGTTATTCTGCGCGTAGCATTAACTGGAAAAACTCCCGTTATTTCAATGGATCTTAGCCAAAAATCAACTTTAGAAGGAATTTCTCCCGTTAAATTTCTAGTTTTCACCCTATTAGGAGAAAAACGCCCCTATTAACAGGAGTTTTTCCAGCTAAATGTTCAATTTCCTTCCCAATGTTACAATTAGATGGAGTTTTTCCTGTTATTTCTACCCAACTGCTATGGCAGCTAGCTCCTGATACGCAAAACGAGCCTTAGAAGCGATTCTAAGGCTCGATTAACATATCTGATTAACATTTTACAGCGTCAAATCGGCAAGCTCGTCCATCTTAAATAAGGAGTAGAAGGACAGCCCCGCGTTTTCCAGACGATCTCTTCCCTGCTGCTCCCGTTCGATGACGCATACGACATTTTTAACGATAGCGCCGCAATCCCTTAAATCTTTGGCGCTGAGCAATATTTGGCCGCCGGTCGTTACGACATCCTCAATGATACAAACCTTTTTCCCTTGGATATCGATGCCTTCCGCCAGCTTGCAAGTACCGTATTCTTTCGCTTTCTTTCTAACAAAGGCAACTGGAATTCCCGTTTTCAGCGACACGGCTGTAGCGATCGGAATACCGCCCATTTCCAGACCCGCTAACACTTCTGTTCCTAGGGGGACTAGTTTGGATAAATACTCGGCAACCAAGTTTAACAAAATAGGATTCGATTCAAACAAATATTTGTCAAAATATTCATTAGATTCTATTCCCGATCTTAGCTTAAAAGATCCGGTTAAATGCGCCGTCTTATATATTTCTTTTGCGAGCAATTCCTTTTCCATATTCCACCTGCCTAGTATTTATTTTCATTTTATCACAATGACAATTGAAGTTTAGATTAATATTTACACTATTTATTCAACTTTCAACCGCCATGCATTCTCCTAAAATAAATCCAGCTGCTCCACCACTGGAGGCGGCGGCTCGTTCGGCTCCCCGCCATCCGGGCGAGCAAGCCCAAGCAGCTCCATAAGCCGCTTGGCATTATCTGCCGCATCCCCGCCGGAATTGTTGTTGAAAATGACATATACATGCTCGCTCTGCTGCTCCAGCAGCCGCAGCTTCCCCACCCAATCCTGCAGCTCCTCATCGCTATATCGGTACAAATACCGCACCTCGCGCCAGTTCGGCGCACTCGCTTGATTCCACCCAGACACGTTGCGCCCGTGGAACCTCACAACAGTCGCAAGCTTATCTGTTGCCTGCAGCACAGTTGGCACAGAGCCCACTCCCGCCTGCGGCTCGTCGCATACGCTATGCATCCACTGCTCACGCTCCATGAACGCTAACGTTTTCTCGCGAAACTCCTCGGCGAACCAGCTCTGATGCCGAAACTCCAGCGCGCAGGGTATTCCCTTCATTCGCTCCTTCGTCTCCCTCAGCATTCGCACATTTGCCTGCGTGCAATCAAACCATGGGGGATATTGAAATAACGCCGTCGTCAAGCGGCCTGCTGCCCTAACGGGCTCAAGCATATCTCGAAATGCCGCAAACATTTCGTTCGTCTCTGACGCCGGCACCGTCGGTCCACGCTGATGCCCCGTCATCCCTTGATAGGCCTTAACGAGAAAATGAAGCGATTCCGGCGTGTCCTCCAACCATTTGCCGAAGCGCTCCTTGGATTGAATAGCGTAAAAGGTGCTGTCTACCTCCACCAGCGGAAAATGCTTCGCATATTGCCGCAGCTTGCTGCCTGCTTTTGAGACTGAGGTGTACAGCCGATCATGATCGCCCCACCCAGCCAGTCCGATATGTATCGGCATGTTTTCCCCTCCGCTCGCCTTTTTTGCTTATATGTTCATTATACCTAACTTGCATCTGGATAAGCCAACAGCTCCGCGCAGCAAAAAAGGGCTGCTCCTAGTAGATCATTCTACTAAAGGCTGCCCTCCCAAAAACCATTCCTTCTATAGATAGCGGTATTCCGAAAATGCAGCTGCTTGTCCCAAATAGCTGCCGCTCTCATCCACCAAATTCCAAACCGTTGCATCGACGATATAAAATCGCCGCCCTGTACTTGATATACGGATACTCGTGTATTGATCAACGTATCCTTTTGCCGTCACCGCTTCAAAGAAGCGATCTCGCTCGGCACGTCCTATCGGCTCTGCCGTCAGCCTTGAGGGCTTGCTCGTGAACGCCTCCCACTCCAATTCCCACAGCTCAAGCCCTTTCTTATTACCGTAATTAAGAATGGGATCTGTCTCCGTTCCATGTGATAAAATGACGGTGTCCGCCTGATACAGCTGCTCGCACAAGCTCTTGCCTGGCACTAATTCCAGCAGCTCCTTGCCCGTCCATTTCCGGTAGCTGTCCACCAGCAGCCTCGCATGCGCCTCTGTTGCGCCAACGCCTGTAAGCGGTAATTGCATCTTTTTCTTCCTCCCCGTTTTGATCGCTTCCATTTATATATCACGGAGAGTGGCTGTTGTCTACTTCTTGGCAAAGTGTAAAACGTTTAACAAGCATCATTACTGACGATCAAGCTTCGCAATCGAAGCAGCGCTGTTAAAATCACAATAAACGCAGCGAGCGCCAGCATCGGAATCGTTATAAAACCAAACCAGTTCAAATAGTCGCCTTGGCAGGAGACTTACTTACAGCAGACAATCGACGTGTGCAGAAGCTCGAAAATCGATTTTAAGCATGTATTTGCGCTTACAGCGATGAAGCAGCTTTAGTTATAAAGCATCGTTTCTTTCCATGCTTCATTGTTGTAGATCGTATCGAACTTGTCGCCGTTCGGATATGGCTTCATCGCATGGAATGCACCTGCTGCGCCCGCGGCAATATCAGAAAAATTACAATGCAGTATAATGAAAAGGAAGCATAGGAAGCGAGGCGCATATTTATGTCTCGTTTTTTTTCTGTATTTCTGCAAAAAACGATTAACTTAACGGTTTTTCCGACCGATATATAGGGTAGGTAAATAGGCCTAATAGCGCTCGGCTTGTTTTTGTTAGCAATGCCACGACCATTCCACAGGAGGTATTGCAGTGCAGTCTAGTTTCAATGCCAAATTAATGACCATCATGGGCATTTTCAGTATTTTGATAACGCTTAGTGTATCACTAGTCAATCAGCATCGTTTAAAGGATAATTTGATAGCCGGCTATAAACGCGAATCTGCTTTAGTCGAAGATACGGTCGTCACCGCAGTGTCTGCAGCAGACAAAGCTTTTCTCATCGCAGATAAAGACATTGAAAATAAAATGAAAACTTATTCCCATCGTTTGCTGCAAAAATACTATGAAACGCCAGATGTAGCCTCATGGGACTATCAAGCGCTTAAAGAAAAAATGGGCGGCATGGATATTTACATCATTGATGATACACAAACCATTCGGCACAGCAGCTTTCCTGCGGATGTAGGCCTAAGCTTTGCAAACGACGGAGGCGAACCTGGCTCCTTCTCACATCTCCTGAAAGAAAGACTGAAGGGATACTCCTTTGTAGCGGACGGGCTCGATCAGGAAACAAATACGGGGAAAATAAGAAAATACAGCTATATCCCTACCCCAGATCATAAATATTTAATTGAGCTTGGCTTGTATCTCGAAAATAATCCGATCTTTCACAGCTTCAACTTTCTCGAAATTAGCAACAGCCTTATCCAAAAATATAGCTATATCAACGACATTACCGTTTTTACAACGACGGGCAAATCGATTGGAAAAATGGGCACGGACGGAAAGTCGCTCCTCGTTAGCGAGAAAAATATGCCGGTCTTCAATAAAGCATTCAAAAATTCCACCGTACAAGAAATCGCTAGCGAGCGAAATGGCTTGCCAGTCACTTATCGGTATGTGCCCTACACCATCCAGGTGGACAATGCGATTACCCGCTTTACGGATCAGCGCATTATTGAGATCATTTACAACGAAAAGGAATTGCATGCCAAGCTGAAGCAAAACAAGCAGGTATTCTTGCTTCAGCTGTTGGCAACAATCGCCATTGCGCTTATCATCTCATACATTATAACGAGGCTGGTGGCAAAACCGATGTACCTCGCCTCCCATGATTTATTGACGGGCCTTTCCAATCGCGCGACCTTTGAAAACTCTCTTATATCAAGCATCGAGAAAAATAAGCGAAAGCAGAGAAATACAGCACTGCTTCTGATCGATCTCGATAATTTCAAAATGGTCAACGACACGCTAGGGCATGATGCGGGAGATTGCTTTCTTAAAGAAGTCGGCAAACGAATACGTTCCATTATTGCGAATCCTGATACTGTAACCGCGCGCCTTGGCGGCGATGAATTCGCCGTTATTTTGAACCATGTCGATGCCAGGCAGGCTGCACTTGAAGCAGCAGACCACATTATTTATGAGCTTAAGCGCCCCATTGAAATCAAGGGGGTTAATGTGGTACATGATTTTGGAACGACGGTCTCCATCGGCATTGCCTTTGCTCCACTGCATGCGCAGGACTCCGAGGAATTGTACGCTTGCGCGGATCAGGCGCTTTATCAAGCCAAGCGCAGCGGTAAAAACACCTTTTGCTTTTATGACAACAAACAACCCGCACGGGAATAAACCGGTGCGGGTTGTTTGTGTCGTGCAAGTCTATTGGTTTTTGACTCTCATTATGCGGCCATCAGCTTATCCATTCGAAGCAGATTGTAATAAACCATGTCCTCCAGTGTTTCCTCCGTAATCAGGTATCCGTCGGCAAGTACGCGGTCTCCAGCTGTAATTCCGGGTATGGGTATCAGTGATTCGTACATAAGTGAGCCTCCTTCTTCAAGCAACAGCTCATACATGGTTGTATTCCGTGAGGTTGTTGTAATCTCTTCAATCTCACCTTGGAATTGCCTGGAGATATGATCGAGGTACCAGCGATTATCCTTATTAGTTAAGATATAACGTACCCTCGACGTACTTTTGTCTTCATATACACGTGTGATTCCAACCGCAATGCTTCCGTTCTTTAGCTGCTCTGCGCTATCAAGCGCAAAGTAACGAATGCCTGCTCGTCTGGGATGGCTTTTGTCGAAGTGATGCAACATCTTCTCCACCGAGACGTCGGGATCAAAAGTATGCGTTTCAGGAAAATACGCTTCTTTTAAAAAAGACGGAGTCATCCATTCCTTGGACATGCTCATTTTTCGGTTGAAATGTTTCATATGCTGAAGCAAAGCCTCATAAGCACCGGAATCCATACCCTGAATGACCCGCTGTGATTCCGGAGTTATCCGATGTTTAACGGGAATCCATCTTTTCTTAAGACGTTTCTTCCATCTTCCTAATAGGAAAGGCGTTAGAAACGCAAGAATGATTAAGCCTCCAACAATAATAAAGCCGATAATACTGCCGATAGTGTTGCCCATTCCTCTAAAGCTCCCCTTTATAGGTAAAATGATTTTGACCAGTTAACCTTGTTGCAATTCCTGATAAGTTTTACGGTGCCCGCCTCTCAGATTACGCCAGAGAACAGGGATTGTAAGAATCGGGCCAAGCGGGAGGCTCCACCATCCTAATAACAAGGTGATCAAGACAAACATCATCCTGTGAAATAGGGTCAAATGAACCTCCTCAACAAAATATCGGCTTTGGCGATGGGAATGAAAGAGACCAAATGACACAAGTGCTTCATATTGCACGAAGCGGGTCAGGGGAGTTATTTCGATATGCTGATAGTAGGCGCCTCCCGTTAGTATTTCTTTTTGATTGGCCTCCAGCCATAGCTGAAATTGCTCCTGTTCCTTCCGGTCATGACGAATATATAAGGAGACCAAAAACAAGATTGTGCCAATGAACATTTGAAATATAAATTCAGATGGACTGGAGCCGTAATGCCAAACAGCATATCCGTAAAAAAGAAGCGAAAATAAGAAAGTTAACAGCTCCAATGAAATGCTCTCCTTTATAGCGATAGTGGATAACTCTTCCAATTATAACGGAAGAAAAGAGACAGAGATATATCGCTATTCTAAATGTTATATGAAGAACGATGGAAGATTTAGGAGGGGATTTTCATAGTGAATATACTAATTACCGGTTCGAATAGAGGCGAAGCACTCCGCGAAGACAATCTTGAGAAGAAATATGAACCAGGCTACCGTGTTCCTTCCGAGAAGGAGCTTGGCGACGAATATAATGTAAGCCGAATCACGAGCAAGAAAGCACTGGAGCTACTGGCCAGCGAGGGTTATATTAATATCGGAAGATAAATTGATGAGTAACCATAACCCATGTTCATTAAAGATAACAACAAATTATGATGGCACTAACTTCCTTTACTTGACCTGTTCTTATTGGAAGGTCTAAAAGTGGCACACTTAAATCGCCCGATTTATTAAACTGATGGGAAACGTTAGTTTAATGAAACAGCGACAGTCTAGGACTTTATTTTCTCGTCCTTGGCTGTCGCTGTTTCAATTTCTAAGTTCAGTCTAATACTTTATTTTCTCCTGACACCTATGCCATTACTTTACAAATATCATTCGTAAAGGCTACTGGATCTTGAATAGGCAGCCCTTCAATCAACAGCGCTTGATTATAGAGCAAGCTCGTGTACAAGCTCAGCTTCTCTTTATCGTTGCTGTAGGCGTTTTTGAGCGATTGGAAAATTTCATGATTGATATTAATTTCCAGAACTTTGTCCGCTTGGACACCTTGGTTGTTCGGCATCGCCTTCAATATTTTTTCCATTTCGATCGTAACTTCTCCCTCGGTGGACAAGCAAACCGGATGGGTTTTGAGACGTTTTGATGCTTTTACGCTCTTCACTTTATCCTGTAGGATCGTTCTCATGTGTTCAAAAAGCTCCTTGTTCAGATCCTGCTCCTCGGCCGTTTCCGTATCATTAGCGTCTGCTTCAATGCCTAGATCGCCGCTTGATACCGACTTAAACTCTTTATCCTTATATTTGCCGACCATCTTGATCGCAAACTCATCGATGTCATCGGTAAAGTACAAGATCTCATACCCTTTGTCCGTTACCATCTCGGTTTGCGGCAGTCTATCGATTCTTTCGATCGACTCGCCCGAAGCATAATAAATATATTTCTGATCCTCGCTCATTCGCGATACGTATTCATCCAGCGTAACGAGTTTTTTCTCCTTGGAGGAGTGGAACAGCAGCAAATCCTGAAGCACGTCTTTATTAACGCCGTAATCGTTGTAAACGCCGAACTTAAGCTGTCTTCCGAACGCTTTGTAGAAGGATTCGTACTTGTCCCGATCATCCTTCAAAATGCCCTGCAGCGCGCTCTTGATCTTGCTGTTGATGTTTTTGGCGATCAGCTTCAGCTGGCGGTCATGCTGCAGCATTTCTCTCGAAATGTTAAGCGATAGATCCTCCGAATCAACCATCCCTTTGACGAAGCTGAAATAGTCCGGAAGCAGGTCTGAGCATTTATCCATAATCAATACGCCATTCGAATAAAGCTCCAGCCCTTTCTCAAATTCCTTCGTATAGTAATCGAAAGGTGTGCTTTCCGGTATATACAAAATCGCATTATAGACGACAGCGCCGTCCGCGCTAATATGAAGATGCTTTATCGGCTTATCGAAGCCGTAACGCTTCTCGAAATAAAATTGATCGTAATCTTCCTGCGTAAGCTCGTTTTTATTTTTCCGCCAGATCGGCACCATGCTGTTGACGGTTTGCTCTTCTTGATATTCCTCAAACTCGTTTTCCGCGTCAGCTTTAGGGCGTTGGCCCTTCACATCCATCTTGATCGGATAGCGGATGAAGTCGGAATATTTTTTGATAATTGATTTTAAGCGGTATTCTTCCAAATACTCGTCGTATTGGTCGTCCTCGGTATTTTCTTTAATGTTCAAGACGATTTCCGTACCTACCGAATCCTTCTCGCAAGGCTCGATCGTATAGCCGTCCGCACCTGTTGATTCCCATTTGAAAGCTTCGTCGCTGCCGAGAGCCTTGGTCACAACCGTTACTACGTCCGCGACCATAAAGGCTGAGTAGAAACCAACGCCGAATTGGCCAATAATATTGTGGCCGTCCTTAAGCTCATTTTCATTTTTGAACGCAAAGGAGCCGCTCTTCGCAATGACGCCAAGATTGTTCTCAAGATCCTCCTTCGTCATTCCAATACCTGTATCCGTAATGGTAAGCGTCCGGTTTTCCTTGTCGGCAACGACTTTGACATAATAATCTTCTTTGTTGAATACCAGCTGATCATCGGTTAGCGCTTTGTAATATAGTTTGTCGATGGCATCGCTCGCATTAGAAATCAGCTCTCTAAGGAAGATCTCTCTTTGCGTATAAATGGAGTTAATCATCATTTCCAGCAATCGTTTCGATTCGGCTTTAAACTGTGTTTTGGACATGAGTAAGTCCCCTTTCCATTCATCATTCAAGCATAAACGGCTACTGCCTGCCTTTGGAGGCAAGCTTGTACCTCTTCCATATTAGCACTCAAATCCATAGAGTGCTAATCCTTCCTTTTATATAACATAAACTATTTTTTACTGTCAACTTGATTTTGGAAAAATTCAAAAAAAAGAGAAGCTGCAAGGTTATCAACCTTAGACAGCTTCTCATTATTAAGGAATGGAAAATCGCTTATGTGCGTTGTTTTTCGGTATTTTGCAACCGGTTCCAAAAATGCACGCCTCACTGCGAGCCACTAGCCATGCCTAATGTTCCACTTCGCCAGACCTATGAATTTCATTGCAAAAACAGACATTTTCCCTCAGCATTTGCTAATTGACCCCATTAGAATCTACAATAGAGGTAGAGATTCAAAAATTTAACTATTGGAGGCTGAGCAATATGAGCTCATTCACATCATGGCTGCAGAATACAAAACAAGGACTAAACGAACAGGTTAAAAAATTCAAAAATAAAGATTTCATGGATGCGGTCGTTGCGGGCTGTGCGATTGTTGCAGGCGCAGACGGAACTATCGACGCTGCAGAAAAGCAAAAAATGGCTGGTTATATTGGCCGCAGCGAGGAGCTTAAAGTGTTTGACATGAGCGATGTTATCAATCGTTTCAATCACTTTGTAGGAAATATCGAGTTTGATGGCATGATTGGCAAGCAAGAGGCGCTTAAAGCGATTGCCAAGTTCCGCAGCAAGCCGGAGGTTGGGCGTGTCATTGTTGGCGTATGCAGTGCTATCGGCGCAGCAGACGGCGACTTTGATGCGAAAGAGCAAGCTGCTGTTCGTGACATCTGCAATACACTTGGCCTGAACCCTGGCGAATTCAGCCTGTAATAATGGCAAACGAAAGAACCTCCAACATCACGCTTGACGTGAGTTTGAAGGTTCTTTCTTCATTCCGGATTTATCATCTCGTTCAAAAACATTGCCGTTCTACATTCCTGTTCTACGTTCCCGTTCTACATTCCTGTTCTACATACTGCTCTACACCTTGCGAAATGCCTCATTGTAGCAGCGTCTGCAGACCGGCTTATAATCCTCATTGCCGCCGATCTGAATTTGCTCGCCTGCATTCATAGGCTCACCGTCATTAAAGCGGATGACCATAGTCGCCTTGCGGTCGCAATACCAGCAGATCGTCTTAATCTCTTCAATTTTGTCCGCTTGCAAGAGCAGATTATAGCTGCCCTCGAACAGCTGATTTTGGAAATCATTTTTCAAGCCAAATGCCATGACCGGTATGTTAAGCTCGTCCACAACCTGCGTAAGCTCCAAAATATGATGCTTCTTCAAAAACTGCGCTTCATCGAGAAGGACGCAATAAATTTTTGACGGCAGCGCCGCTGCAACATGCGACTTCACGCTTTCATAGAGATTCGTATCGTCATGAACAGGAATCGCTTCCCGCTCGAAGCCAACCCTTGAGCCTACGCGATCCACGCCGTCTCTGGCGCCAACGGATGGAGAATAAATAAGCACTTGCTTGCCTTGCTCCTCGTAATTATGAGCGACCTTAATAATTTCAAATGATTTGCCGCTGTTCATCGTTCCGTATTTGTAATAAAGCTGTGCCAATCAAATCTCCCCCAAAAAAAGTTCAGTGTTCCTATTATACAGGATTTAACGACACGAAACGATTGGAAAATTTGAAGGCCGCTCAAACACCTAAGGACACTGCTATATCGCAAGAAGCCTTGTTTTTGCTTCTCCATATGCTTTGACAATTTGCTGAACCTTCTGGAACTCCGGATCGGTTGGCCCCAAATCAGCCATGAACATCCGGTGCAAAATTTGATTGTACATGTTTTGGCGCGCTTCGATGAGCTGTACTTCCAGCTGGACCAAGTCCTCAAGCTCATTTTCATCGATCAGTTGATCAATATCGAACTCTATAGGGCTAGAAGGACGCTGCTCATCAATAATCCGGTTAGATCCTCTGTCAATGCGGGGAAGCTCCTCATATTCCGCTTCTGTTTCCTGGCTCTGGCCAAGCGGTATTGACGTATTCAGCTCTGAGAGAATGATGCCTTCTTTCGCCAGCATAACTTGAAAGGGCTTATGTTGAAGCAGATCAGCAATAACAAGCCTGCTCATGTCTTTGTTGCGTATCAGCGAGGAATCAAACGGATGAAGCACCCACTGATGGTCCCGGTTGAACAGGTTAAAGGTAAACCATTCTCCGCCGTAAATGAACCGAACGTTAATATTGGATTCCGAAATAATTTCATAGGTGAACTCCAAATGGAATACCTCCGATCAACAGTATAATTTCAATCTATTATACCAAATCAGAGTCGAACGCAAACAGCAAGTTAGTTGAAATCCTCCATAATAGCCTCCACTCTCTCGGAGCTCGCCACAACAATTAAAACAATAAGGAGCGCAGCTAGCGCAATACCGCCAAACATAGCATGATCACCTCGTTTTTTCTTTAAAACTATGCCGGCCGTCCCTTTTTTATGAGCCATTATTATGGAGACATCCCCTATCATGACCCGCTGAAGAACAAAAAAGACGAGCCCCATGAGAGCTCGTCCATCCTATATTCACATGCCTTTTATTCCAAAAAGCCTTTAGCCGCCGATGCCGAAGGAAGCTCGGCTTGACCTGCTCCTGAGGCAGCTTGAATGCCTAGTCGCTGTCCGACCTTTTGATTGATTTGCGTCATTTTCTCCGTCTGCTGCGATACGGTTTGGATGATTTGGCGGTTTGAATTCTCGTATTTATCCATAGCAGAGAAGAGATCCGACATTGCCCGCTCTACAAGCTCCATGCTCATAGCCGGCTTCGTCAACGCTTGGTTAGCCTTCTCGCTCGTTTCATTCAGAAGGCGTGCATTCTCGGCAAATTGATTGCCTAACATCTCATTCGTCGAATTGACCGCTTCAATCGCTTTCATCTGATCATCAATCGCGCTGGCAATGAGCACCGAGACCGACATCAAATGCTGCGTTTTATCAATCGAGCTGTCGAGCGCATCCATCAGCTTATCATTCGTATCGTTAATAATATCCGTTGCGGCAATCGCTTGCTGATACAGCATAATCATTTCCGTGTACGTTTGAAGCTTGGTCACGACCTTGCGAAGGCCGCGCTCCAAATACGTTTTGCGCAGCTCATTCTCAGGCTTCGCAATTTCGTCCTCGAACATTTTTTTGAGGCGATTGCCGTATTCGACCAACAGCTGCAAATCATAAACATTGTCCAAGCTGCTGCGTTTCAGGTTGCGCATATGCACGACGTTCTCTTCCAGATTGTCGCGACCGTCCCTAAGCGACTTCACGATGACCTGTACATTCGATTTAGCCGATTGATATTTATAAATATATGCCTTCATCGGCGCTTTGCGAAGCAGCTTCTGAACGAGGCTCAGCTGTTTGCTCTTGCTCAAGTCCTCAACCTCGCTGCGCAGCTTGAGCATATTATTCGCTACCTCAGACCTCTTGCCTGACATTAGATTGGATAGCGGACGCTCCAGCATCGTTAGCGTTTGCCCGGAGCGCTCAAGCGTCTTTTGGCCTTTTTTCGTAATCTCATCCATTAGCGTATCCAGATGCATCGCATCCGTTGTCGCTACCTTCTGCATCGTGCTTTGTACTTCCTGCTCCAGCTTCTGGAGATCTTCATTCTTTAATTGAACGAGCTGTTGTGACATGTCTTATTTCTCCCTTCATTCATTTGTAATTAATCAGTAAGCCGGTATCGCTGTTGCATTAATTCAGCCTTCGTACGCAGCTCCATAAGATCCTTCTGTTCAATCGTTTTCGTATAGAAAGTAAGCTTGGAATCTACATCCTTGATCCCGTCCAGCAATAGCCGCCTGTTTTGGCGCTTCGCTTCGCCGCTTAGCCGCAGAAACGGATTGATCGTCGAGTTCAAATCCTTTCGAACCAAGCGCACAATGTTGTGATTAATGCTTGCGTCACCGAGAGCGACTAAATCCGGAATTAATCGGTTTAGCCTCGACAGCAGGGCAAGCGTCTTCTGTACAATTTCATCGTCTAAATTATTTTGCTCGCCTTCGAGTAAAATCATATCTTCGATGATTCCGATGTATTCTAATGCAGAAGCAAGCTCAGGATCTAGAACCTGCGGCGGAGCAGCTGCTGCCACAGCAGACTGCGCGGGCGCTGGGACACTAGCCGAGGCGGCTGCACTTTGTTGTTGTATTACTTGGTTCTGCGCGTTCTGCTGCAGCTCAGGCTCGCGTGTTGGCTGATTGATTTCTTTCCTGCCACTCTGCTTTAACGAGAGCGCGATCAGCATGCCAAGCGCAGGTATAGCAATCGCTATATAGGGAGAGGAAATCCAGTAAACCACAAGTCCGACTGCGTAGCTGCCTATCGCGATGCTTAACGATTTTTTTAATGATTTCATTGCGGCACCTCCAATTTAAGCTTGCTTGTCCTGAAGTATATATCCGTCATCATGATTCAATTATCTCGTTTTTGGTACAGGTAAGTCAATTTTTATAAAAATAGCAGCACTTGACGTCCGTATTGCCTTGAGCAGCAGAACTCGTACTGCGGCTAGGCTTCTATTAAAAAAAGGGAACTCTCGTCCCCTTCTTGTTTATTGCTTCATGATGAGCGGCTGCTCTACGTAGCCGGCTTGTATGCCGAACTGCGGGACAGGCGGTTCAATTTTTTTGCCTTGAAGCGCTTGCACAGCAAGGTAAGGCATGTTCACGCCCGAAAGGCATGTAATATAAAGACCGCCGGACATGCGAGGATTAATCTCAAGCAATTTTGGAATACCATTATTATAGCGAACTTGGATGTTAAAAGCATAAGGAATACGCAGCGTCGTTGCAATACGATGAGCGATATCCATCAGCTCCGGCGTGTCCTCCAGCAGATAGGTTCTACCCGTTGACTTGCGGCGAGGAATAGCTGTAATTAATTCACCTTCGGCGCTCGCCACGCAATCAATGCTGTATTCCGTACCGTCAAGCAGCTCCATCACCATTAGATTGTTGAAGCAATCCGTCGAAGACAGCGTTTCATAAGCCTGCTCAAACGTAGTAGACAAGGTTACATAGCCGTAAAGATCACTGAGCGGATCACGTTCGTTGTCGATAATCCGAAAGCCCATTCCGCCCTCTGATATCGTAGGCTTGAAGCATACCTTATGTCCGGCTGCCGTAAGCTCCTCATAGGCTTGTTTAAATTGCTCTGCCGTATTGACGACGCGGTAATCGGGAATCTCAACAAGGTCTTTGCCTTGAAGAGCTTCATAAAATTTATCCTTCTCGATCATCGAATCCAGCAGCTCGATATCGCGGCATACCATTACCTTGGTGCCAATCTGGTCAAACAAATGCACGTAGCGCGAAATTTCCTCCATATGCAGGCGCGGAATGAAAATATCAATTTCATTTCTTTTGCAGAAATCCACGCAAAATTGAACGTATTCCAGGCCAAAGACCGCCGGCTCCACATCGATATGATCGGATGCCAGCAGCGACATATGGTTAATGTCAGGATGCGTGCCAAAAAACTCAAACGGCTCGCCGTCTGGATTATTGCGAATCATATTAATATAATGGTACGCTACCGAAAACCAACGATTCATATAAACGCGTGTCATATCTATATTCCTTCTTCCCTGTCTTTAAAAGTGGTGAGGCTGAAGCATTTATGATATCCGGGCATGCTTTAAGATCGCGTCGAGCAGCTCCTCAGAGGCAAGCGCCCCTTTAGCCTTCGTAAATTGAATATGCGGATGCGCTTCATAAAAGCGGCCTAGTTCACCGTGTGACGGTGAAATTGCAAAATCAGCAGCAAGCAGCAGACTTTCATCCAGCAGGCTGTCTCCCGCCGCGTATACGAACGTAGAGGCAAGCTTCTCCTTCACATATTGAATGGCTGCACCCTTGCTTACTTTCTCTGGAACCAAATAAATTTTCCGTCCTTGAAGCGAATAGCTCCAGCCGAGCGGAGCAAGCTGCTGCTTCAGCTCCTCAAGCGGCTCATGCGGCAAATGATCCCTCTCAACAACGATCGAATAAAACAGATCATCGCACAGGTCATTCGATTTCACCCAATGGGTGGATGCGATCTTCGCGAACAAGCTGGCAATTTCCGTGTGCCCCGCGCAATGCTGCTTAACGGCATCCCGAACGAAGGTTTGCCAGTCCTGATCGATCTGTCCATTCACGAGAATGGTGCCTCCGTTGCTTACGATGACATATTCAGGACAGAATGACTCCTTGAATCCGAATATGCGGTTGTACTGCTCCGGTATCCGCGTCGTCACGGGAACGAACCTTGCAATGCCCGCTAGCTGCTGCAGTTTTTCAATGGCGGGCTTAGTCATATAAGATATATATCTGCCCTCATACAGCTCAACGGGAAACATCGCTTCAATCTCTACCTCGCCCTTCGACCTCGCCGAATAAATCAAAGTCTGGTCCAAATCGCTTGCAAAAATCATTCCGATTCCCCCTTTATCGACTTAATGATGCCACAGCATGAATAGGTCATATTCGGATATTCCTCGACGGGAACGCCGCGGTCCTTCGCAAGCAGAAGAATATGCTTCAGGTTGGCATTATCAAGTCGGTCGACAAGAATTTTCCACGGCACTCTACGCAGGAGAACACGGGTGGTCTCGCCAACACCGGGCTTTATAAGATTGATGTCCGTGATGCCAAAATCGTTCTGGATATGCGCAATATCCTGAAGACCCTGCCATGTAATCTCATTTTGCGCGGGATTCTCCTGCATATGAAGCGCCTCTGCTTTTGAGCTATCAGCTGTCTGGTTGAAATGAGCAGAGATCGTGTCCACGAATACGCTCGTCAGGTCTGCGTCTTTCCATTGCTTATAATATTTGGCGCCGTGAAAGTCATCCGGCCCGATCAGATCGCTGCGCAGCACGGTCCGGCTTATAAGACCCGACACGGTTGAATTGAGACAAGCGCTCGGAATAAGGAAATCCTCCCTTGTACCGAACGTACCCGCGCAATAGCCCGGATCTGCAAGCACGGCAAGATCGTCATTCAGCTCAAGGCCATGCTTTTGCTTCATGAGCGCGCATGCAGCCATCAGCACCTTGCGAATGGCACCCTTCCCTGTCCAGCCGTCCACAAATTGCACACGCTTATCCGGGTGGTTCTGATTCATGTAGAGCAAAGCATTCTCGTCAATGCCTTTGCCCCTTATAATCGAAAGGCTATAGTGCGGAAGATCGACTCCATAAACTTGCTTAATGAATCGTTTGATCAAGACACCGATTGGCGTGCCGCCTCTTGCCAAGGAAGCAAGCACAACGTCAAATCCGTTTTTCTTGATAATCATTTCGGAGACAGTCCCGACCGCTCTAGCTATCCGGACAGCAGAGTCTTCGAGCGTATCATGGAACAACTGAATATATTCAGAGGTTGGCTGATACTCAATAGCGAGGCTTTCCGAGTAATGGCCGCCCGTCTGCATGGCCGCTTCCCGCACCTCGGTTCGCTGCTCTAATGAAATATCGCTCAGATCCTTAAGCAGAAAGACAACATCCTCCTGTTTATAGCTGCCCATTGGAGCAGGATCGGCTATTTTTTTGGAGCTAAAGTAAACGATATGAACATGTGGAATGCCTAAGGAAATCAGAACCTGCTTAAGCTCCTCCAGCTGCGCAGCATCTGCCTCACGCTCCATAAATAGAAACATCTCGTTATAATGACCACGCGGGATGTTATACATAAAGTTCATGACATCGGCCTGCTCGGGGGAAACGAATCGGTACGCGGATCGAACGGCATAATGAGGGTTCGTATTCGGATGAATCGGACTTCGGGTACTTGATTGGTACCAGACATCTTCTCCAAGCTTAGCGGCTACCCGCATCGGAATGTACATAAATTCACCGGTTCCCATGCAAAGCGTCCTGCCGCCTGCTCGGTGCTCTCGCAGGAAAGCTGCTGCCTGATCTGCTTCCATGTCCAGTGCAATGCTGTCCTCCGCCGTCAAGCCAAAGCGGCCCGTATGCTTCAGGTACGCAACCTCCCCTTGTGAGGAAGGAAGGCTTGCGAAGCGGCTGTTCACATACAAGAAATCAATAACCGGCTCTAGCTCATGCTCATGCTGCTCGTCTACATGCTCCGTGCTCGCAATGGGCTCGCCCTTTACAGCTATTTGTCCGGACACGAGCGATAAGCAGTCAACACTTACGCCAAGCTCCCGTTCAAGCTCGCTGAACCCTGCAATATCCTCGTTTGAACGCCAGTCCAGCAGACTTGCAACGATATATTTTTTCTTCCCGTATCTAGCGTGCAGATCATGAATAATATTAATTGCGGTTTTGCCTGTCGTCATCTCATCGTCGACTAGAATGATCGTTTCAGCTTGCACGAAAATGGCGGGATCGTTCGCATAGCAGCGGTGTGTAGTGGCATGTGAATGCTCTTCTTCAAAATCGATGCAGGAGGTCTTATAGGCAATACTTTCCCTTGTCGTATGCAAGAAGCTGGCATCGCCATCAAACATATCGAACATGCTATGCCCAAGCCCAGTGGCCGTTTCCGCGAAGCCGATGAACAGCGTCTTCTCATCCACGGTCATCTTTTTGCTCTTCATCAAATCATAGATTTCACCGGCCGCTTCAGGCGCTTCAAAAGCGTGCAGCAGCTGTTCGATCTGAATCGGCAGCGGCTTTCCTCTGAATTGTTGATACAGCAGTCCAAGCGCGGCACCCGATAACAAGGATACATGAGGACGAACGGGGATATGCTTGCCTAGTACTTTGCTTACGAATAAAAAGCTCCGTTTTTTGTTAATGCGGGCTGCCATTTGAAATAACTGCTCCAGCGGAATATGGAAGGCATTGCTCGTAACCTCAATCGTAACCTCTAAATCTCCGATAATATTAAACGATTGCTGATTCCCGTTCTTCTGAGAGTAAGCAGGTAAAATTCTGGTTTTCATTTAGCACCCCATATATGTTCGATCTGATCATAATCCGTTTGGCCCAAGTCATATGCGGCTTAAATTCATTCATTTTGTTCGAGTAGCGGCTCTTCATTACGCCTAAGTCGCCTTGACCGTTTTCCATAATGTGCAGGGCATCCATATATTCCTCATGCGTAACGACAAACATCGCTTGCACCGGCTTGATATGGGTAGGATGGATAATCGTTTTTCCGATAATGCCATTCTCTTTATCCATGGCTACTTCACGTATAAGCCCGTCTACATATCTATTAATATAATCCATGCGCAAAATCCGTCCGTGACGACCCATGCTCTCCTCAAATGGCGTCTGCCTGAGCTGCGGCTTAAATACGCGATCGCTCTTGAAATATTCCCACACAGGCCCGGAGATGACGTAGTGGTTGTCCATCCTGCCAAATACGTTGACGATATCTGCAATGCAATCTCTTATGACGCCAATATCGTAGATCGTATGGTCCGGACTTCTGCGAAGCCCAAATAGACTCGAAAAATCCGTTGCGCCAATCCGCACATTCAGCACATATTCCTTGTACTCATTCAGCAGCTCCGCAATGCCTAGCAGCGTCTCAACTCGCTTTTCCCGGTAAATTACGTCTGAACTCTCCAATATAGGCATTCCGTACAGCACGTTGCTTAATGGCATTTTACGCTTGTTATATTCCGCAATAAGCTTTAAGTACTCGCCGCCGGTCTTCAGATTAAATTTTGGAAACACGATTCCTGTCACGTATTCGATCTCTTCCCCAAAAAACGAGAGCAGACGTCTAAGCTGATCCACGGACCGCACCCTAATGAAGATAAGAGGAATATGATCGGCTCGCAATAAACCTATCGATATATATCGACCAATCTTAAGTAGTGTTGCTTTCAGCGTCTCTTCTGCATACTCCAGCTGATTATCGCCTACTGCATCTTCAAGGTCTATCACCATAGACACGAGACCTTCGTGTTTTACGGCTACCAAATCGTCTGCTATATTATCCTTGGTTGCCGGCATATACAGCGCAGCACCAATCGCGTGAGCAATAATTTCTTTGTCAGCATCATTATTGAACTGAGCAGGAAGGGAGTAAAAGAAATTTTGCTCTTCATCATTGGTAAGATAGTTAAAATACCTCAAAGTTAACCCTCCTAAAAGTTTGTGGAGCAAAGCTGAGAGTAAAAAATATCCCTCGCAATCCAATGAGGGATATTTTAACAGCAACCTTTGTATGTGACGATCTAGACGGCTTTTGAATCTTTTTTGTTGCGTATTGCGCTAAAGATAAGCGTACCTCCAAATACGGCTATAATTAAGCCGAAGAACAAGGCATGCGGTACATGCAGATCATACGCTCCGCCGATCATTTTCGCAGCGATCAAGATGATCAGAATAAAGGCTGCTTTCTCAAGCTCGGGAAACCTCTCGATCAGTTTTAGGAACACCTGAGCAACGCCGCGCATCATAAGTACGCCGAGAATACCTCCGAGGAATAGAACCCATACCTCTTCGCTCACGCCAAATGCAGCTAGAACGCTGTCGATACTAAACGCGATATCCATAACTTCAACTGCAAGAACGGTACGCCAGAAGCCGTAGCCTTTATTTTGAACTTCAGCTTCTTCGGCTTCGCCTTTCTTGCCGATATATGGAATTAACGGAATGTTGCCAACTCGAGCAAACTTGAATTCCAGATGGAACAAGTTGCTCAGCGCAATCCATAACAGATACAAGCCGCCCGCGACTTTAATCCAAGTAATTTGTACAAGGTAAACGCCAACTCCGATTGCAATAAACCGGAATATGTAGGCTCCAATAATCCCGTAAAACAAAGCCTTCTTCTGCTGATCCTTCGGCAAATGCTTAACCATAACCGCTAATACAAGCGCGTTATCTGCCGAAAGCAAACCTTCCAATAATACGAGTGTCGCGATAATCCCCCAGTTCGTAGGATTTGTTAACACTTGCGACAGGTTGTCCCAGTGAAAAAAACTCCCGAAATTCGCAATTACGCTCTGAAAAAAATCAACCATCAGTAAATACCTCCGAATATTGCTTTATTTGCTTCCTTGAACCCATCTGAGACCCCAGCCATAAGCCTCGTCAAGCTCTTTATGCCCTGAGAAGTACTGCACGAGCCGCTGTATGCTGAAGGTTTGATCGTTCACGTTCTCAATCATCGCGATAGCGCACATGCCCTTGCGATTGTTATGCTCGTCCATGCGCACTTCTATATCCGGGCCGCCTGTCTGCGAGATCGTTACGATACCTGCCGCCTCAGCCCAGTTAGTCGCTCCTTCATAGATATAGGCATAAATGACGATTCTCTTTATCTCAGCAACCTTATTGCCATTGATTCTAAGATTCTCGCCTGTTGTAATTGAACCCGTACGATCATCGCCGTCCAAAGATATGTACGGCTCCCTCGAGAAATCACCGAACCGATTGCCTAATGCCTGAACCGTACCCTTCTGCCCGTTCTTCAATTCAAACAAGCAGCCGACATCCAAATCAACGCCGCTTGACCGGCCAAAAAATCCTGCTGATGCCTTCTTCTGGTTCCAATTCAAATTAACGACGATTTCACCGAGCGAGCCGGCACCTTTTTGCAAATTGATGACATCTCCGCGTTTGGTGAGCGAAATCTTGCTTAGGTTTACTGGAGCTGTTTTTTGTTCAGGTATCACGGGTGCAGGCGGTACAAGCGGTTTAGCCGAAATAATGGGCGGATTCAAAGGTGCTGGCGGTGTACTCGGAGCTGGCGCATCGGCCTTCACTTCAATGCCAAAGCTATTGCAAAGCGCAGCAAGCCCGCCGGAATAGCCTGATCCAATGGCGTTAAACTTCCACTCGCCATTATATCTATATAAATCTCCTACGACAATTGCAGTCTCGATAGAGAAATTTTTTCCAAGGTCATAGCGCAATATTTCGCGTCCTGTTCCTTCGTCAACAACCCGAATATAGGCATCGTTCACGTTAGAAAAATTTTGTCTTTTCGCTTCCCCATCATAGATTGTTAAGGTAAAGGAAATTCGTTCTATTGCTTGAGGAACATCGTTGATTCGTATCATCACTTGTTCCCTATCGACTTCCCCTGCAAAGCTTCGTTTGTTGTCGCCTATCAGCTCAATAGAGGCGCTTGCGTCCTTCGGATTGCTATAAAAAATCAAATCCTGATCACCAGCTGTTTTCCCGTTCGCGCGAAGTAGGAAGGCTGAGAAATCAACATCAATGCCTGCTGTGCTATTCCAACCCATCCCTACAAGCAGGTTTCTAAAAGAAGGGTTATTTTTAGTAATATCTGCTTTCTGGCCTTTCAATAATGCTAGCTCCATGCGTAAACCGCCCTTCGGTAAAATAGAAAAGGGTGACAAATCACGCTAGCCCTGCCACCCTATTCGTCGTATAAATTACACGGATAGTCCGTAGTTGCGGCAAAGCGCAGCCAATCCGCCCGAGAACCCGGAGCCAACCGCTTGAAACTTCCAATCCGCGCCTTGACGGTACAGCTCACAAAATACGATTGCCGTTTCAACAGAAAAATCTTCGCCAAGATCATAACGAAGCACTTCTCTTCCCGTTGTCTCATCAACCAATCGCACGAAAGCATTCGAGACTTGTCCGAAATTTTGATGTTTGGACTCGGCATCATGGATTGTAACGCTAATCCCGATTCGCTGAATGTGAGCAGGAACCTTAAGAAAATCAATCTTGATTTTCTCGTCGTCTCCATCGCCCTCGCCCGTACGGTTATCGCCCGTATGCTCAACTGCGCCGTTATAGGCTATCAAGGCGTTATAGAACACAAAATCCTTCTCATCCTTGGCCTTGCCATCCTGATGCAGAAGAAACGCACTCGCATCCAGGTCAATTTCCCCGCCGCCGGTATACTTATTCGTATCCCAGCCTAGACCAAGAACTACCTTTGTAAGTGCTGGATTGGTTTTGGTAAGATCAATTCGCTGTCCCTTGGAAAGATTGATGGACATCGTTCTTCTCCTCCTTAACGTAGGCTAGGTTTGAACGCCGAAGTCGCTGCAGAGCCCTTCTAAAAACCGCTGCCTGCTGCACTAAATTTCCACTCGCTGTTATACTTAATGCTTTCATCGTCGCCTGCGTGGAATTTGCGATAAAACAAGCTTCTTTTATCTCAAAAAAGGGCCGCCACTGGCGACCCTTTACGGGTAGATAGAACGATTAGTTGGTAGCTAGACCGTAGTTGCGTGCAAGACCGCCAAGGCCGTCTTGGAAGCCGCTTCCGACTGCGCTGAATTTCCATTCGCCGGAATGACGGTAAAGCTCGCCCACGATTACAGCCGTTTCAACGGAGAAATCTTCTCCAAGATCGTAACGGATAAGCTCTGTGCCGCTTTGCTCGTCAACGATACGAACGAAAGCGTTGGATACTTGTCCAAAGTTTTGGCTGCGTTCTTGTCCATCATAGATCGTGATGCAGAATGCAATTTTGTCCGTTTCTGCAGGTACAGCAGAGAGGTCAATGCTTACTTGCTCATCGTCGCCGTCGCCTGCGCCTGTACGGTTATCGCCCGTGTGAACAACGGAGCCATTGCTGTTTTTGGGGTTGTTGTAGAAAATGAAGTCCGACTCTGAGCCAGCTTTTCCTTGTGCATTCAAGCAAAATACTGATGCATCAAGGTCAAAGTCTTTTCCGCCGTCATATTTATTAGTATCCCAGCCTAAGCCTACCGTAATTTTTGTCAGACCAGGGTTTGTTTTCGTAAGATCGATTTTTTGACCTTTGGATAAGCTGATTGCCATTTGAAATGACCTCTTTTCTGGGTAAATTATTGGTATTGACGAGCAAAGATATCAACGTGGGCAGCATGAGTGCCTTCGCCAATTGCATTAAACTTCCATTCACCGCTGTGTCTGTAAAGCTCACCGACGACCAATGCTGTTTTACCAGAATAATTATCCGTCAAATTGAAACGAATAAGCTCTTGATTGTTGGCTGGATTTACGATGCGGATAAAAGCCGATTTGATCATACCAAAATCTTGACGTCTAGATTCACATTCGTAAATGTTGACCACGCAAAGAATTTTGTGAATATGGTCCGGAACGCGGTCAAGCTGAACGATAATTTGTTCATCATCGCCATCGCCTTCGCCCGTAATATTGTCGCCCGTGTGGACGACGGAACCGTCACCGCTCTGCTTATTATAGAAACAAACGAGATTTTTCTCGCCGCTTAGCTTGCTGTTAGCATCAAGCAACAAAGCTGATGCATCACAATCCACGTTAGCCGCCTTCTTCATTCCGAAGAAACCGCCCTTCACTTCAGCAGGATCCCATCCCAATCCAACGATTACTTTGGTAAGACCGGCATTTCCTTTTGTCAAATCAACCTTTTGACCTTTAACGAGAGAGATACCCATTGTATTGCACCCCCTTTCCATAAGGTAAACGACTAGAGTAAATAAATAGCAGGTATAGTTGCATAAGTGCTACCCAACAATACGCCTATTCGACATGTAAGTTCCAAAAAAAAAGTGTGATCACTACATTATTCTACAAAACCTGAATATTACCTCTTCTTTACGGAAACTCCACATGAGAATAGCGGTATTGAGAGAAAGCTCCATCTTGGAGCGTTCTGCTTTTAATTTTATAACAACCGACATTCCAATTACAAATTTCTTCAAATAAAGAAACATAAAGGGATCAATATCGCTAAAACCGTCGTATTCAAGCCATTTAACCGACATCTTATTATTCCCTGCTCGTCCACTAAAAAAAAGCTGGAAAAAACAGAAAATAAGCGAGATAATTATAAATAGTAAATACGTATTAACGAGGTGTTTGTATGGAATTTATAAAACGGAATAAAACAGGTCTTATCTTCGGTGCCTTGCTCCTCATTAATGGGTTGTTTTTGTTATCGATCCTCCTTTCGAAAAAATAAAATTAACAGCGCAAGCCTGCTGTCCATTCGCCTATTACCGTAACTTTTTACGTTTTTCCTCAGCTCCCAATAATCTGCAATGCAGATAACAATGTATACTCATCTGAATATAAAATATTTTTTGCATTAAGATGATTATATATGCCAAAGAAACAAGAAAGGGAGCTATCGCATGGATAGTTCCCTTGTTGTGCTGCAATTGCAAAGCTTCTTATTCAGCTCAGTTAAAGGAGAACGAGGATGGCTATCCAAGAACTAAATGAAGCATCGTTGCACAATATGTTGCTTGCCGATAGCGGCAAAGCTGCTGTATATTTCTTCACCCCTTTGTGCGGTACATGCAAAATCGGCGAACGCATGCTGGAAATTGCTGAATTGACCGGCATTTCGGTCCCGCTTTACAAGTTGAATATCAACTATGCGCCGCTACTCCGTGAGCAATGGCAAATTTCAAGCGTTCCGTGCTTGGCAATCGTCGAGGATGGCGAACTGATTCAGAAGGAATATGCGATGCAGTCCGTTGACCATGTCTATCTGATGCTGAAGTGAGTGTACTAAGCATGGTTCCGCTAACGACGCTGAAGAAGGCTTTCGTCTTATGCTGCACGGGCTAGCGACAGAGCAGCTTCATGCGCTGCTTGTCGAGCTAAAGCAGAAACAGCAGCAGCAAGGCTCTTATTAAGCAACCCCACATCATAAAAAGAAGGCAACCACCGTTATTCACGGGATTGCCCTTCTTATTTTGCCGCATTATTGACGCGTTACAGTAAAGCCCTTCTTCTCAAGCAATGGCACGATGCCATCCTCGCCTAGCATATGTGCTGCGCCAACAACGACAAAGTAGGTTTTCTTAGCAGTGTCGTTCAAATAGCCCGTAACTTTATCGACCATTGGAGCGTTGCGGTCTGTAAGCAGTGCTTTTCTAAACTCCTCGTTCGAAGACGTTGAGTTGGTCAGCTCAAGCAGCTGCTTCTCGTCCCCGGTTACCCACATTTCTGTAAGCTTCTCGATGCCGGAATCCTCTTTATAATAATTTGCAAGGGAAGTGTTCAACATCTCCTCCTGCAGCTTACCAGAGAAACCATTAAACATTTTTAGCTGATATTCGATCGATTCAAGCTCAAGAATCGGCTTCTTGTTCGCTATAGCCTGCTGCAGGAAATGAGCATCGATTCCGATTCCCGGATTAAAGCCTGATTTTGCCGTTGTGAGGTAATCGATCGTGGAAGTCACGCTCCAAGGCTTGTACGTATCCAGCACATTTTCGGCCAAGCCGTTCGCCTTCAAAATCTCTCCCAGCTTCTTAAACGCATCTGCGGAAATATGATCCTTAAGCGTTGTGTTATCTTTATAGACGCTTAGATCAAGCACAAGCTTCTTAACTTCAGCGTCATTCATTTTCGAAATATCCGCCTCTACGGCCAAATAGTCGGAAGCCTCATAGGCTTTCTGAATTTCCGGACGAAGCGGATACATCGCTTGGTTCGCAATATGTATCGAGCCTAGCAAATACACCGTGTTGCCCGCATTCTCCGTTTTCCATAGGAAGCCGCGGCTCGGCTCCTTAACTTCAAGGGATACGGCACGCTTATCTTTGTTCCAAGATACTTTGTAGCCTGCCGCCTCGCTTGCCGTGCGCAATGGAATATAAACGTTGCCTTTAACAAGCTTAGGAGCTACAAGCAACCCTTGCTCGGTTTCGTTAATCATTGCCCCAAGATTGTCAATTTGGAATAAAAGGACCAGTCCTTCCTTCTTGCCGGAAATAACTTGGTCCTTCTGGTCCCAGGTTACTTCGAAACCAAGCTTCTCAAGCAGCAGCTTCGCTGGAACAAGCGTCGTTCCCTTCTCTATAATCGGCTGGAACTCGCCAAGCTGCACTTGCTGGTTCTCTACCCAAACCGTTACTGGCTTTGACTCCGCTTTTACGTTAGTTACGAATGAAAATAGTAGAGCTAGAGTTAGAAATAGTGCTGCAAATTTCTTCATAATTGGACCTTCCTTCATTAGTGATCGGCCTTAAACCGTATTTTCTTTATTACGAACAAATAGCCCCTAACGTTCCATATTTTACATATAGGACCCACGCAATAACAATATCGGAAAATACCATTTTTGTTTTCGTTGCGTCTTGTAATTGGAGTAATATATAATGCGCTTTAAAATTAGAGAGATATTGTTCGTCAATAAAAAAGACACGCTCAGCTATAAACAGGCGTGTCTTTCTCGGGTTATTAACAAATTTATTACTCAAACGAATATCCCAAAAAGCAATCGGCATTTCTCATGCTGGGGCTAGAAATATAGATTTGATGCCGTAGCGGCGAGTTCCATAAGGTTAGCCGTTTGATTTGGTTTCCAGCGGTTTAAGTCTCGCTTCAATCTGCGCACGCTGCGGCTCCAGGAACGGTGGCAATGCCAGCGCTTCGCCCAAATGGTTAATATCTTCATCAGTAGCGAAGCCAGGACCATCAGTAGCGAGCTCGAAAAGGATGCCGTTTGGCTCACGGAAGTAAAGCGACCGGAAATAGAAGCGATCGACGAAGCCGGAGTTAGGAATGCGTACTCCGCGAATATGCTCAATCCACTCGCGTAGCTCGTCGTCGTTGTCAACGCGGAACGCTACGTGATGAACTCCGCCATGGCCCTGCTGCTCGCGCGGCAAATCATGCCGCTCCTCGATATGAATCTCGGCGCCGCTTCCGCCTTCGCCGGTTTCGAATACGACGATATCCGGCTGGCCTGCAATCGTGGACGGGTACTTCCCTTTTTCGCGGAAGCCCATCAACTGAGTGAGTACGAGCACGGTTGGCTCAGGATTTTTGACCGTAAGCTGTACTGGTCCAAGTCCGAGAATGCCGAATTCAGCAGGCACCGGGCTTTTATCCCATGGAATGCCGCCTTTGACGCCTTCGTTATGTTCATCGGATACGAGCACGAGACGCTGCCCCTCAAAATCTCTAAAAGCAATCGTATTGCGGCCTGCGCGTTCCATGATCTCGTCATGGTCAACGCTGAACTGCTCGAAGCGTTCCTTCCAATAGCGCAGCGCTTCATCATTCGCCACCCGTAGAGATAGGGATGAGATGCTGCTTGTTCCCGCACGGTTTTTACCTGTCATCGGAAATTCGAAGAAGGTAAGCTCCGTTCCCGGATTTCCTTTCTCATCGCCATAAAACAAGTGATAGACCGAGGTCTCGTCTTGATTAACCGTCTTCTTCACTAAGCGAAGACCTAGCAGCTTCGTATAAAAGTCAAAGTTGCCGGATGCGGTACCTGTAATCGCGGATACATGGTGAATGCCTTTAAGTTGCATAATAACAACCTCCTAATCATTTTTGGGAATTATCGGATTTTCGTACGTTATTAATTTTGTAATTTTTTGAGCAAGTCGAGCAGCTGCCGCTTCTCATCCCGATTCAATGCGTTATACTGCGACGCCTGAAAATGCTCCTGCATGGGGACGACGTCATCATACAGTGCCTTGCCCTTCTCTGTTAATGATACATATTTCGTTTTCCATTCCTGTTCGCGCTTTATGAAGCCCAGCTCCTCAAGCTTGCCCAGCAGCTGTGTAATGTTTCCTTTGGTGACAAACAGCTTGTCGGCTAACTGCTGCTGCGTCAATCGTTTATTAGTGCCAACTTGTGCAACAATATCGAAATGTGAGACAGACAGGTTCCATTTTTTCAAATGCTCATGGGTTTCTTTCAGACTTTGGTTATAAACACGCGATAAGCGATACCATATCATTAAGCCTAATCGCTCGTCTCGTTTCGAAAGAGAAGCTTCCGTATCTTTTTGACTCATTGGTTCACCTCGCTCTTTGTTTATAATCATCAGTTTAGACCTAAACTGATAAAAAGTCAAACGTCGACATCCAATCCCCTACCACGGGCTAGGGTCAGCGCAATCGCAATATGTTAAGATAGGCGGATATAACGCGTAAGGAGAGCCAGCATGATAGAACGAAACCCTTATAGAAGGCAGCCGCTGCCGATTGGTCAGACTCCCCTTGACCTCGCAACAAGAGCGAAACGAAAGCGAAACAGGTTTTTGCTGCTGATCATTTTGGCATTAACCGCAGCCATAGTGTGGAAAGCTATACTTACATTCGAGCCATACTTGCCTAACGACGATATCATTCCCGCTATTCCGATAACGGAACTGCATCCGGTCGTATTTGCGAAGCAAAATGAATTGATCGCTCAAACGAGCAAGGCTGGCATCAAGATTCTCATTACGGACGGCTTCCGCTCAAGCGAGGAGCAGGATGCTATTTACGCTAAGGGTCGAACGACAGAGGGCAAGGTCGTTACTCAGGTGCAAGGCGGGCATTCCTACCACAATTACGGACTCGCCATCGATTTTGCGCTGCATACCAAGAAGGGTGAAGTCGTATGGGACATGGAATATGACGGCAACAAAAACGGGAATGCGGATTGGATGGAGGTTGTTTCCATTGCGAAGCAGATTGGCTTCTCTTGGGGCGGCGATTGGAATAACTTCCCCGACTACCCGCATCTTCAGATGGATTTCGGCTATTCCATCCGCCAGCTCCGCAATGGACAGCGGCCGCCTGCTGAATGATTGAAAATAGCTCCGGGTTCGCAAAAATAAGCTGTCCCAAAAGGCTTACGACCTTGAAGGACAGCTTAATTATTTGCACACAATCCGCCAAATGAACATCTGGGTCTCCGCCAAAGGTCAGCTTGCCAAGTGGTCAACTGGCGCTCCGCCAGCGGAAATAGAATTGATCTAGAAATTGATTAAACGCCTCAGAACACACAAAAATAATAAAATTCTGCATTGCAGCATAAGAAAAGGTGACTTAGCCGATAGTAAAAACGTCCAGCCAAAGGGCTTTCTCTCGACGCCCGCTAAATGACGAACAAGCTGATGAATTCTATCCGTCCAGCACTCTACAGCCCAGCTATAATTTCATAAGAACGCAAGCGTGCCTTATGATCGAAAATATGCGCAGCAACCATAATCTCATCCGCTTGCGTTGCCTCAATATATTGCTTCAGCTTGCTGCGAACAGTCTCCGGCCCCCCAACAATGGAAGAGCCAAGCTGCTGCTGCAAAGCCATTTTCTCCTGCGGTGTCCAAACGGTATCCATATCGCGAACCGGAGCCGGCAATGGACCGCGCGTATTGCGGATAAAAGAAAGAAATAATTGCTGCATGGACGAAGCTAGGTAAGCCGCCTCTTCATCCGTATCTGCCGCAACAACGTTGACTGCAACCATTCCCTTTGGTTTATTGAGAATTGCCGATGGCTTGAAGCTGCTGCGATAGAGATTCATAGCAGGAACGGTAAAGTTCGGCGAGAAATGTCCTGCGAATGCAAACGGCAAGCCAAGCTGCGCAGCCAGCAAAGCGCTAAAATCGCTTGAGCCCAGCAGCCAAATCGGAATTTCCAGTCCTTCGCCTGGAATCGCCCTTACAGGCATGCCAACCGCTGCGCTGGACGGATCTAGAAATGCGCGGAGCTCTTCCAGCTGCTCGGGAAAATCATGCCCATTGCTTTTTCTGTTTCCGCGAAGCGCTGCTGCTGTAAGACCATCCGTTCCCGGTGCGCGGCCAAGCCCAAGATCGATACGACCGGGGAACAAAGACTCCAGTGTGCCAAATTGCTCGGCAATGACAAGCGGTGCATGGTTGGGCAGCATAATGCCGCCTGATCCTACACGAATCGTCGATGTGCCTGCAGCAACATGGCCGATAACGATTGACGTAGCCGAGCTTGCTATGCTGGGCGCATTATGATGTTCGGCGAGCCAGTAGCGGTTGTAGCCCCATTTCTCCGCATGCTGTGCAAGATCTAACGTATTTCTCAGCGATTCGGCAACTGAGCCTCCTTCAACAATTGGAGAAACATCGAGCACCGACAATGGTATGTTAAATGTTGCATTTACTAGCGTCTGTTCTGACATCACGCTCACCCTTTCATTATCATCGGAAGTTATAGCTTCCCTGAATCCATTTTCTAATTAACTGTATGAATATTTGATACATATTAAACAGTAAAAAGCTGCTTTTCTAGTACGACAGCAACAATCAGCGGTAAAAACTGCCTTTTATCGTTTTACCGCTAATTGTTGTTGAAGCAGCCGTATTCCTCGCATCCGTACAAACATATTAAACCTGCTGTGTTTTATACTGCTGCTGACATTTTCGGATCTTATCCAAAGCGGTTTGCAGCGTATTTTGCTCCAGGTAAGCCTCATAATGCTGCTCAGCTTCATAGAAAAAATGATCCATAACAGCCTGAATATTAGCCGATACGAGACAATCCTCCTCCGGGTTGCCGGAACACCAGTGAGGCTTCAGCGTGCCGCCAGAAATTGCGCGGTAAATTTGAGCAAGCGTAACATCGCCCGGCTCGCAGTTCAAAATATATCCGCCGCCGATTCCTTCCTTCGTCTTCACAAATCCGTGCTTCCGCAGCGTGCTCATAATTTTGCGAATGCGCGTTGGATTCGTCGAAACGTTCCGAGCGATCGTATCGCTGCTGGCCATATGATCAGGCAAATAGGCTAACAGCACGAGACTGTGAACCGCTACCGTAAATTCACTATTCATTTTCACAACTCCCTCTCAAGAAGGATACTGTAATATTATTGCATACAGTTGATAAAGTCAAACCTTCCAATCTAAGAATAGCACAGAGAGAAAGTGCTCGCATAGCTTTCTCTCTCTGTCCCCTTCTCAAATCGATAGAATAGACCGAATTTTATCCAATGATGCCGGCTGCTGCCATACTTGATACTTATTGCCGTCCGGGTCCTTGAAATTAAGCTGCAGGCCACAGCTGCCCTCATTCCGAATATTCTGCTCAACCCAAGCTCCCGCTTATATTTCTTTATAAAACAGCGGAATTCCAATTTTGCCCAATCATCTTTCTCATCCTTATTCTAGCGGTGCTGCTCATATCGGCTGCTTCGGCTAATGCCCTGAATAGCTTCTAATTCAAGTGGCGTAAGCGGTGCAGCCTCACACGCCGCTATATTGTGCAGCAATTGCCTGGAAGAGCTTGCGCCAGGAATAACCGTCGCTACAGCCGGATGGGCTAGTGCATATCGGATTGCCGTATGGGCCATGTCACGGGAGCCATCTCCCGTTTTGAGCAATGCAGCACGCAGTGTTGAGAGCTCTTCCTTGCCGTAATCCAAATAACCTTTCTCCGCTTTCCCAGCGCCATCATCAGTCAAAATTCCTTTTGCCACCGGACCGCGGGCAATTAAGCTTAACCCCTTCTCTGCCAGCAGCGAAAGTACATACTCTTCCGGCCTTCTATCCAATATGCTGTATTGACTCATCACACTGACGATATTTGATCGCTCCACGTACTCGCGAATGACGTTCGGCCGAATGGAGGATATGCCGTAATAACGAATATGCCCCTCCTGCTTAAGCTCCTCGAACGCCTCTATGGTCTCCGAGATAGGATCTTCCAGCGTACCCCCATGCAGCTGATAGAGATCAATATAGTCCGTTTGAAGCCTCCTTAGGCTGTCCTTCACTGCTGCCTTGATATAAGCCTTGGACGGGTCCCATGTCCAGCCTTCCTTGCCAGGCTCCCAGCGATTGCCGACCTTTGTGGCGAGTATAACCTCTGAACGCCTTCCCCGAATGGCCTCACCGACAATTTCCTCATTAAGCCCTTCATTATAAAGATCTGCCGTATCCAGAAAATTGATGCCCCCGTCAATAGCTTCATGCACGAGAGCTGCCGCCTTCTCCTTGTCCGTCCCAAGCGACATGCAGCCAAGACCGACTTCACTTACGTAGAGCTCTGATTTTCCTAGACGATTGCGCTTCATCCTTGAACACTCCCTTCATTATCCGATCCTATTTTCAAAAAATAAATCTCACATTCAGCCATTTCCGTCTATTGTTGTTGTAGGGCACGTTGCCTCTGCATAGGCAGTAATCTGATCCAAATCTGATCCAATATACGGTGGAGCACTTTAATCGAAGGCTCGCTTTGAGCGAATTACCCTCGAATATGCTCTTCCGTCTGAATATACGGAGCATCGATCAGCTCGGAGGACCAATGCGCAAACATCGATTCAATGCAAGCTGGTGTCGTCTCCAGATGGAATTGCAGCCCGAGTACATGCTCCCAGCTCATCGGACCGCCGCAAATAACGAGCAAATCCGTCTCATCAAGCCAAGCAGCTTGTAGCGATAGCCAAGCTCGTTTGAAATGAGATCCGCGTATTTTTTGACGAGTGAGCTGTTTCTTTCAATCGTATCCTCCGTAAATCGAAGAGAAAGCCCTGCCACATTCAACGAGCCAATTACCATGTTCTCATAAGAAAAGATCGAGGCGCCGATACCGGTCGTTCCCTCCGTTGCCTCGCCTGTCGTAATTTGCGGCTAGTTTTTTGCGAATAGATCTACAATCTAGATCTATGTGTGATCGAACGACGCTCCAATGATCATATAGTGGGTGGGGGCGCTGAGATTGGACTATTTTCTAGACTTATTACAGCAAATATGACTGGTTTGCGTGGAATAAATCTACATTTTAGATCTATTCTCCATGGAAGAGAGCCTAGTCGAACTCCGTTCAGCTTTGCTCCCTCAATCCACAACCGATGCATCTGGATTAATTTCTCAAGCTGGCGGGCTCTTTGAAGGCGAGCAGCTTGCCCTTTGCCTGCACTATGATCATGCCGCTCTCCGAAAGTGTCTCGCCAAACACTCTGCTGCCCGTTTTCATTTGCAGCACGGGACGGGTTGATGCTAGATCAATAACAGATAATGTGCCATCCGTTTGCGCTGCATATATTCCACGACCAATTAAATCAAATCGAGCGATCAGTCCTGTTAATCCATCATTGTAGGAAACTGTCGTCTTATTCGCTAGTTTGACACCGTAAATGCGGCGACCGTCCGTAAAGAGCAATTTTCCGTTATACGGGCCTGCCGCATAGTCAAATGTTTTTTCCTTTACAAACTCAGGAGCATAGACGGTTGGAGCCGTTGTGGCCGGATCAGCGTTTCCAGGATAACGATATACTTTGGAGTCTAGGCTGACATATACGTAGCCTTCGCTAAGCCAAGCCTCTCCTTCATTACCGAATTCACCTATTTCCAAATTAATATGCAGAGGATTATAGCGTACGCTCCTCAATACTTTCCCCGTTTTCATATCGATTGTATCCAGCTTCGTCAAAGGGCCAGGCTCAAACAGGTTTACGTGTTTCTGCACCGTGACGGTCCCGTCCTTCGCTGCAATTGGCAAGCCGTAATAAGGCTGATTCCATACTTCCTCCCCTGTCTTCCTGTTAAAAGCATGAAGCAGCGAGTATGTATACGCTCCCGACAGCTCATTTGCCATCCATATATAATCTCCATTGATCAGCATTTTACCGGGCAGAAACTCAATATAGTTATCACGCCACTGGCGTTTTCCACTTTTGATGCTGTACGCTGTAATATCTCCATCCAGCACAAAGAGCTGATCGCCCTCAACGACAAGATCATCAATAGCTTTGGCGTTTGTCGGAGTTACCCAAGCTTTCTTGCCTGAAGCCGAATGAACGGCATGCACACGTCCAGAGCTGGAATTGACATAAATTCGTCCTTCCTCGTACACGAGTGGAGCTTTCAACTGGGTGCCGTATTCCCATAGCTTCTTTCCGGTTTGAATATTCACCGCTATCACTTTACCCTTTTGCATATAAAAGGCTTTGCCTTCCCCTGTCGCTGCTATTCCGTCGTAAGCTAATGACCACTTCGGCTTCACGATTGGCGCAACGATGGCTGTCTCCTCATTGTCTCCCACATAGGAGGTATGCGGATCCACTGCTGCCGATACAACCGTACCGGCGAGCAGCAGCGAGCAACAGGTCATGATCAAGCCGCGGGCAAAATTCGATATCCATTTTCTCATACAGCACCTGCTTATCTTTTCGATTTAAATGCCTACTTACATACGCAAAAAAATGGAAAATGTTGCACATTTACAATACCGCCTAACAACAAAAAAATGACCAGCTTAAGGCACTTTGCCTTCACCGATCATTTTCTATTTCATCCTTATTATCATCCTTGTTTCGGGAAAGGCTTTCTTCCAACAAAGCCATCATGCCAGCCATGATAATGGCTAATATGCTCTTCCCCTTCCTTCCAGCAAATGAGAATATCCTCGCCATCCAGCACGGCTGGAAAATCGATCAGCCCTGGATTGATCATTTTCAAAAGCACGCCTTTTCGCGAAAAGTTGTCAATCAGCAGGTCCGCCTCCATCTTCATGAATTCCAGCTGACTTTCCTGCTCGAAGAAAGGATCCTCGCTTCCTTGTACAGCAGCTAAGGATTCCTCATACACTGCTTTTTCCTTCTGATAATCTACATATAAGTTCTCGAACTGCGCCGTTAATTGCTGAAGCAGCTTTAAATCCTCCTTCAATTGCGGCAGCAGCTCGTTCGCTTCGTCTAGCGTAAAGGTTTTATTCTCCATCCTATGTACACTCCTTATCCGATTGCGCTTCTTTATCGATGAGCCTCTATAGGATATGGTAACCTCTTTTTGCCCAAAAGCATAGCAATCCTCTCATTCGCCGCACAGAAAGGAAAAACAGAACTCTTTACCGAATACTCCTATAGCATTGGCGCGTCCATATAAGAAAAATTCATTTGATAAGGAGATGAGGATGAGAAAATGAGATTCGTGCAAGCCTCCAGAAAGTCGGAGGGTATTATTGTTCGGTCATCGGACCGGAGACAAATTCGAAAAATTCGTTTTGAAGACTACGAGAGAACGTTGAAGAAATAAAAAATTGAGTAGTAAGAGTGTGGCTGACGGTCAAAGCATATGCATCAGTCCTCTGGCTCGCCGTCCACAATAAGTTGAACGCGATCGTTGTAGAAGGCAATGCGACCCGCTATCTCAGATAGCTCCGGACGCGGATCCGAATATGACCATGCAACGTTGACATCATCTTCGCTCAGACGCCAATATCCATCCGAGTACCCCTTATAGGGGCACTCGCTCCAATAGTCGGTTTTAACCAGCGTGCTGAAATCTACGTCGTCTACCGGAAAATAATATCTGACCGGCAAGCCAGTCTCGTACACAAGTACAGGGTCATGCGTCTCCGCAATCACTCGGCCATTCGCCCACACGACCACATGGCGGCTGCTCGGCAGGGCATCAACCCGGTTGTACGGATCACGCGGATGGGTCATCACGGGCTGATCCTCCTCAAACCAGCCATCGAGCACGCCGTGAAACCAGTTGACTCCAAGATAGCCCTTAAGTCCCTCGACGTTCCATGACCATGCCGCGAACGGTATGTAGCGTTCTCCGAGCTCTAGATCGAACCAGCTCACGTCCGTCGTTTGCGGCCTGTAAAACTCTTGAGGTCCCGGTCTTTCCTGTGACGGTATTAGCAAATCCGTTCGCACGTGCTCGATAGGAAAGCCATACTCGGGAACCTTGTGCCTCGGCTCCCATACCAGAATCTGCGAACGGCTGTCGACCACCGCAATCTCGCCAACCACAGCGCGAATCCATCGTGCGCTCGATTCGAAGGTGAAGCGATCAGGATACGGGGCAAAGCGACGTGTCAGAGTTGAGCTCTCCGTGGGCAGTACAGCATCGACCGAACGTTTCTCAAAGCGCGGAATGACACGCCTTTCCGCATCTGATATGATGAATGGCACGCGTTTAATTGAAATGTTCGTACTTGGATCATGGTGAGTCATTTTCAACCAACCCCTTTATAGAAAATAAAACATAATCCGAAGCAGCTTTACTCCCCTGCAAACATGCAGCAAACGCAGCACGCTGGTTACATAAAGCATGCTTCTTCCCCCAAGATTATCGTGCTTTATTACTTTAATAAGCCATTCGCCGTCAGCCATTCTTTGGCGACATCCAGCGCAGGCCTCTGCTTCAGCTCCACTTCCCCATTCAACCTCTGCATCTCGGCTTCCGAAATTTTGCCGGCCAGCTTGTTAAGCACCTCATTCAGCTCGGGATGCTTCTCCAGCACTTCGTCGCGGACGAGCGGCACAGCATAGTAAGGCAGGAAGACATGCTTGTCATCTTCAAGCACCACGATAGGCTTCACCGTAATGTGGCTATGTGTCGTGTAAAGAATAAACGAATCGATCAGCCCTTGCTCGATAGCTTTGAAGGCCAAGCCCGTATCTTGAATGGTTTTGATTTCCTTGAATTTAGGATTGTATACTTTCAATATCGGCGGCCAGGCGTCTGGGCGATTCAAAAATTCTTCGCTTGCGCCAAAGGTCAGTTCACTGGATTTCTCCGCAAGCTGCGAGGTGGTCTTAATTCCGTATTTCTCCGCGATATCTTTATGCAGTGCAAAAGCATACGTATTGTTGAAGCCGAGCGGGTCAAGCGTCGTAAGTTGATTATTTGCTTTTAGCTCCGCCTTCACCTTGTCATATGCCTTCTGCGGGTCAAATTCCGGCTCTGCCTTCAATATATTAATGAGGGCCGTACCGGTGTATTCTACATAAAAATCAACTTTCTTTTCCTTAACTGCACCCCATAGCAGCGCGTTGTCCAGTGTTTCAATATTTGTCTTCAAATCGGTATCCTGCTCAATAAGCAGCTTATAGGCATTCGCCAAAATATCTGATTCCGCAAAGCCTTTAGTAGCAATCTGAATGGTATCGGAAGCACCTCCTCCAGGATTGGAGCAGCCTGCAAGGAGCAGAATCAAAAGTCCTAGGCCGATTACAGCTTTTCTGTATCTCCCTCCCCCCTTCTTGTGATTGCTTCTGCTGTGCCCGAATGTTTCTTTCATCTGATAATCCCCTCTCGACTAAATGAATTTGTTGGTTGATAATGCATGCAGACAAATTTTATAAAAAAAGCCTTGTTCTCCCCTTGAGGGAAAACAAGACCTCCAACCGTTTGGTCGATCAGTGTTATATCTGATTGCGGAACATTCCTGATATTAACCGAATTTCGCCCTTGCTTTGGCAAGAAGCTCACGTTTATCATAGTCCAGATATTGAACCGCAAAGGTTCGCGCCGGGTCTCCGGCATAGAAACGCTCATAGAGTTCATGTCTTGCACCAAGTTGGCTGCCCACCAATTCCCAGGACAGCTTAAGCAGTTTCCCGCGCTCCTCGGCGCTGCGGTCGGAACCCCGGAAATATTTCTGCAATTGCGGCCCTAGCGGCCCCCGCAGATCGTCCAGTCTCGAAGGGACCTGCAGCATACCCGATCCCGATAACTGCTGCAAAATTTCAATTGCTCGCGGGTAGTATTTGTTGCCCAAATTTTTGGCTGTGGCAAGCTCCTGCTTGCTTGGCAGCCACACGCCTAGAGGATGAAGCGTACCCTTATGCTCGGATGAATACCATAACGCCTTGACGGATTCCACCTGGAAAGCCAGCTCCGCAAGTTTCTCCTGCACATGCGCGAATTTGGTAATGTTAATCGATTCGGCAAGCTCAACGGCAACAGCGGTGACGAATTCCAGCTTGCTTACGAGTCTCACGACAATTTCATGCAGTCCGAATCCATTGGATACATGATCTGTACGCAGCTTCCACAATGTATCCGGATCTTCTTTCACCAACACCCGCTCCCAGGGAATCAGTGCATCATCGAACACAATGACGGTATCCATCTCATCATAACGCGAGCTTAGCGGATGATCTTCTTCCTCCTGGGATGCAAACGATTCACGGCTAATCTGGTATACGCCCGGGTTATTGGCAGGAATCACGAATAAACTCGCATATTCCTTTTCGGCTGCTGTTTTTTTGGCGAGTGGAGAAATAATAATTTCATCCAGGTAGGCCCCCCCAGTAGCAATCATCTTAGCCCCGCGAACGATGATTCCGTCTTCCGTTTCCCTCACAATTCGGACAGCGGTGTATAAATCCCCCAGATCATGGGCGAGCTTGCTGCGATCGACTTGCGGATCATGACCAGCCGAAGTGATGAGGAGGTCGTTATCTCGTACATATTTAAAATAGTTTTCGATTCTCTCAGCAAAATGAGGCTGCTCCTGATTGATGAAATTCCGATTAATATAAAGACCTGTAATTTGGGACCGATAGGAACCTGCAACCCTGCTCATTACACCGAACGTTGCATCCGACCAGATTTTAAAGGAATGGCCTCGGCGGATATTGTCTTCTTTTTCGGTAGGTATTAAATAAGCCAAATTCGCCTTAACCCCTGTTTCCGTCTCAAAAGTAAGCTGCGGGCCGATGCCCGGATCATCCTGCAAATCTAAAATGGATGCTATAGATGCAACTGTGCCCCGGAAGTCGGGATGCGAGGGGAGATCCTTTACCCATTCTCCATTCAGCCATACTTGTCTTCCGTCATTTAAACGCTCAATATATCGTTTGCCAGATGACAATTCGCTCACTCCCTATTCATAAATATATTATCTTGCTGGAGTACCAACCTTGCTCCAAAACTTTGTGTACAGCTCTTTGTAGAAATCAAACGCATATTGTTGATAAAACAGAGCCGATTGTACGATCGGATCGCCAAACGTATAGAGCTCATGCTGCTTTCTTCGATAAGCCTGTTCGCCGCCTATAAGTGTCAACACTCCGTGCAGCAGTGTTGCCTTCTCCCCGTTACCGCGCTGACCGGAAAAAGACAAGTGCGGAGAATCCAAAATTGCGCTTTGGCTAACTCGATCGAGCACATCCAGCGCATGATGAATATATGATCCTCCGGCTTTCTTTGCCGCCTGCAGCGGGGTAGCGGAAGGGAGGAACAGACCCGCTTCGTTAGCGCTCGCTCCTTCTTCAGCTGTGAAAATGAATGCTTTCAGCACTTCAAGATGCTGCACAATTTCGCCTAAAGACGTCTGAATATGTAGTTCCTTGTTCAAGCCATTCTCTTCTGCAAGCGCAAATGCTGTTCCGGCTATTAGCTCCAGCACGTCCAGCTGTCTTGCAATCCATTGATAATCGGCAAGAGATACAGCAGCAGGCTGCTGAGTCAACTGCTTGACACCCGCTGCATCGTTATTCACCAATATGCGTTCCCAAGGTATGACGATGCTGTTATAGATGACAGTAATGCCCGCCTGCAAATCAGCGTGTACCTGAACCTCCAATTGCTCGCTGCTTACTGGAATAACAGCGATTCCTGACGAGACTCTCTCCCCTTCCTGGTTGAAGAACACCAGCAATTCGTCCGCAAATAGGGCGTCTGCTCCAAAGGTTTGCTTGCCTTGTAACCGAATGCCGCTCTCCGTCACACTTATGATAGGATGAATCGTCTCAGAACCCGCTGCAAGTGGCTTGATCTTATGAAAAGAGGTCGTCAGCCTGCTGCGCTCTCGCAAAGCAGACTCGAACAAATTCGCCAACCGCTGGGCATCAAGATGCTCCCTGATCTGATCGAGCTCCCTGTTGCCGTACCAGCCGGACCATAAAGAATGGGCATAATCGCTCAAACCGCTTGCAAATACGGAGCTGCCGCCAGCAATTTGATACCAGCCGGATCGTTTAGAACGCAATTGATCCAATGATTTGGGGAGGGTATAAGCTTGCTTCCAGCTCTCACCTTCCAGTGCCTCCAGTTCCTGAGATATGCTGTTCCACTCCTGTTGCAACGCTTGCTGAACCTGTGACGGTAAATGTTGTTCTCTGTTGTAAAAGGCTGCTTTTGATCCGATTTTGAATGACAGATCATGTGATGTGCTCATTTTCACTTTCCTCCTCTTTGATCTAATGGGAAGAGCGCGCTGCATGGAAGACGATATAGGATTCATCATCCGAAGCGGTGGATTTTCTGCCTCTTCCCCATCCAACCGATTCGCGGTAGCTGCCAAGAAGTCCATCTTCAATAACGGTCGACTCTTCAATCCTCTCTATTCGATCGGCGTTAGGCGACACGTAAAGCGCATCAACAGGACAATACAGCTCGCACATAAAGCAGGTTTGGCAGGCCGATTGCCTGGCAATGACCGGAATATCATCAGGTACTTCCTGAAATACGTTGGTCGGGCAGATCCTTACACATTGATTGCAGCTAATACAGCGGTCGGCACTCAATATCTCGATCATGGGCGGATTGCCTCCCTTATGTTCCCAGAGTATGGGCCAGTATGCGGCTTAACCCAAACTTTATCCAGACCACCGCTAATCAAGCGGTAGTGTTGGGCAGCATCCTTACCCGGAAAATCCGTTCGTACATGCATGCCCCGCGTTTCCCTTCTCTCGAGGCCGCTTTCGTACATCCATCTGGCAGTAGCCGTCATAGCGGCGGCTTCTCTCACACTTATCGTACTGCCTTCTCCTGTGCTTACTCCCTGTTTGATTTCGTGCCATAACTGGTTCAGACGTCCCAGCGAGTCCGTAAGGCCCTGCTCGCTCCGGAACCAATTACGGTCATACGGAAACACTTCATCTTGAACAAGTCGGGTCAGTTCTTCGGTATTCACAGCGCTTTTGTGTGAGTTAGGTTGTGTCGGCACTCCTGATTGCTCTGACAAGCCGCGGGCATTTCTATCCAAGCGGTGTGCTCCCTGCTTCAATGCAAATCGGGCTGCACCTTCGCCTGACCAGTAACCTGAAGACATCGCCCATGCCGCATTGTGGCTGCCACCGCCTGTAAATCCGCCACATATCAGCTCGCGGGTCGCTGCGTCACCTGCCGCATATAGACCGGGAACCTTGGTGGCACAGGTTTCATCCACAATGTTAATGCCTCCTGTGCCCCTGACCGTTCCTTCATACCTGAGTGTGATAGGGAATTTCTCCGTAAAGGGATCGATTTTAAGCCGGTCGAAGGAGAGGAAGAAATTTGGCTGCGCTTTTCTCATTGCCAGCTTCAAGGCTTCGTCCGCTTTGTCCAGACGTGCGTAGACCGGCTCTTTAAGCAGAGTCTTGGCAATGACCGAACGGCCTCTTCGCGATCCCGCTCCTTCGACGACTCTGCCATCCTCATGATAGAACGTTGCAAAAGTGTAAAAAACTGTCTTCGTCACCGATGAAAAATGCGGAACGATCGCATAGGCTGTTGAAAATTCCATACCCGAAAATTCCGCTCCAGCTTCTCCAGCCATCAGATAACCGTCACCAGTCAGAACATTGGTACCCAGCGCCTTGCTTAGAAATGCGCATCCGCCTGTGGCGATAACGACCGCTGCGGCATCAATACGCCATGTTTGCCCAGTCTGATCCTGAATGCCTGTTGCCCCAGCTACACCATGGCTATCGGCAAGCAATTCCAGTGCCGGGCTATGATCCAATATGCGTACGCCAGCTTTCTGTACGCGCTTGCGCATCAGCCGCATATATTCCGGTCCTTGCACACTGCTATAATTAAACTCGCCCGTTTGATCGATCGGGAAAGGATAACCCCAGTCCCGGATTTGATGTATATTATGATAGGTACGATCGAGAACGCGCAGCATCCATTGTCGGTCCGCCAGATGTCCGCCAAGCTCTGCCCGGCTCATCATCGCCTCTTCACGCTCTTGTTCATTCGGCTTTATATACCAAAGCCCCGTCCCAGCCGGTGCCGTCGCCCCGCTTGTTCCGCAATAGCCCTTGTCAACGAGAATGACACTTGCCCCTTGCTCCGCTGCAGTAATGGAAGCCCATGCGCCAGCAGGTCCGCCGCCTATAATGAGTACATCGGCTTGCAGCTTCAATCCTTCCTTACTCATTTCTATCAGCCCGCCTTCCTTAATTTCATGCTTACTGATCCAATGCCTCTCTTACCCGTGAGAGTAATTGTCCGTTTTTCAACAACCCGTATGCCTGTGCGATATCTACCGATAAATTTCGATCCTCAGCTAGAAAAGGGACAACCGAGCGAATCGCTTGATAAGCAGCTCCGGTGCCTTTGCCCAGACGAATACCACCCCGCAAATCAATGGCCTGTGCTGCATGAAGCGCCTCAATACCGAGTACAATGTGAAGCCGGTCGATGATTTCACGTGTTTTGGCTACAACAAACGGCGAATTGGCTGCATGATCCTCGATGTCCCCGGCGAGTGAGAAATAATCAGAAGAAGCAGGATTAATGAGATGGCGAATTTCCGTGTCCAGTGAAGTAATCGTCTTCTGTACGGTGCAATAGCCGATCGAACGGCTTTCGTCTGCAGTCAGAAAACGGCTTAATCCCGTAAAAGCAGGCGTACCTAACTTGATCGTCCGATAACAAGCGCTCTTGGATATGTGATGAAGCGCACTCCCAAGCATTTCAAAACCGAGCGTCCAGGATACCGGCTCATAATTGGCGCAAGAGATAATCCTACGTTCTTCTACTATCACGCACGGATTATCGTCCGAGCTATTAAGCTGGATTTCCAGTTGATCTTTCGTGTAACGGAACGCATCGTAGGCAGCCCCATGAATCTGGCAGGCATCGCGAAAGCTGAGCGGGTCCTGCAGCGATTCCGGATTATAGCTGTCCCATAGATCGCTCCCCTTAAGCAAGCTTTTGATATGGGACAGGCTTTGCAGCTGACCGGGAAACGGGCGTACCCGATGGACCGCTTCATCCAATGGGCTGACATTGCCGCGAATGGCTTCCAGAGACAACGCGAATACAATATCAGCAAGCTTCAACAGTTCTCCGCATTCATGCAGCGCCAGAGCTCCTGTTCCCGCAGATAATGCGTTGGTACAAATCAGTGATAGCCCGTCTTTTGGCCCGAGTACAAGCGGCTCAAGCTCAGCCTCCCTCAGCGCAGCGTCCGCCGAGAGCCGCTCTCCTCCCCTATCGACCTCCCCCTCTCCGATAAAGGCAAGGCCGATATGCGTAACGGTTGTAATATCTGCTGCTCCTACAGAGCCTCTGAGCGGCAGTAGAGGATGAATGCCAAGATTCAAAAATTCGGCATAACGCACAGGTATCGTGGATTGCGAGCCTGTGCAGCCAAGCAGCAGTGTATTCAGTCTGGCAACCATAACTGCCCGTACTTCTGCTTCAGTGGCATAAGGTGCTACCCCGGAACTATGCGACAAAATCAGGTTGCGGTTAAATTGTTCAAAAACCGCCGGCGCAACCACCTTATCCTTGTTCCATCCTACTCCCCGGTTAAAGCCATATACCGGTACGTCCTCCTCAACCAGCTCTAATACCAGTTTTCTCGCAGCTTCTACACGGTTCATGGCCTCTTCCGAGATTTTCACAGACCTGCCGTGATGAGCGACATCATAGACATCTTGAATCGTCATTCGCTTCCCGTTCAGAATCAGCGCTTCGCCTGCGGCGCTATGATGGTTGCGTATCGTTTGATTAACTGTCTCCAACTGTCATCACTCCTTTGGATGCTTGACAACTGTGCATCCTGTGTTTGCAAGATCTATTTAATTAGTCCCTGAGCTTTTAGCCAATTTCTTGCTACATCAATTGGGGGTTTGAGTTGCTGCTCGACTTCCCCGTTAAGCCTCTGCATATCTTCCACCGTGATCTTACCAGAAAGTTTGTTGATGGTTTTTTCGAGCTCTGGATGTTTCTTTAAGGTGCTGGAATAGATAACAGGAATCGCATAATAAGGTACAAACACATTCTGATCATCCTCTAATGCAACAAAGTTGGAAATTAGAAGTTTACTATCTGTCGTGTCTAGATTGGTAGAATCTATTAATTCTTGTTGAATAGCCTGATAAGATAACGATTTGTTCTCAAATGGCTTAATTTCTTTAAATTTCATGTTGTATTTCTCCTGAATCAATGGCCAAGTATCCTTTCGTTTAAGAAACTGCTGGTTTGTACCAAATATAATCTCACTTGATTTTTCCGCCAACTGCGACATGGTCGAAATATTATATTTCTCAGCCAACTCCTTGCGCAGCACGAACGTGTAAGTATTGTTAAAACCAACAGGGTCCAACACTGTAATATTAAAATTTTCTGCTAATTTCTTCTTCACGATGTCATATGACTTTTGCGGGTCATATTCCGGTTCGGCTTTGAGCATATTGAGAAGTGCAGTTCCGGTATATTCCACATAGGTATCCACAGACCCTGATTTGATGGCTTCCCATAACAGGTTATTATCCAGCTTTTTAACGTTTGTCTTCAGATCGGTATCATTCTCAATCAGCAATTTAATCATATTGGCCAAAACATCCGACTCTGCAAAACCTTTTGTAGCAATATTGATTGTGTCCGTCTTGCCAGTTCCTTCCTCCAACTTGCCGCAGCCTGTAGTAGCAGCGAGCAAGATAATGACGAGTCCTGCCACCCACGATGCCTTCAACCAACGATGTGTCTGTCTAAATCCATTCATAATAAATACCCCTCTTAAGTTCATTTTATTTTATGTCTTAAACCTTTCGGTGTTAAGATACGATTCAAACCAAGCAATAATAAATTAATAATAATAACCAATAATGATACCGGTATCGCCCCTAGCAAAATGATTGACGTGTTAATCATCGATATGCCCCGCGTAATAATGTCTCCGAGTCCGCCCGCTGCAATATAAGTGGCAATGGTGGCCATGCTGATGGTTTGAACAGTAACAAGTCTTACGCCCGCCATAATGATGCTCCTGGCAATAGGCAGCTGCACCATCCGCAATATTTGCAACCGTGTCATGCCCATTCCCGTCCCTGCTTCAATCAAAGCAGGATTAACACCACTTATGCCAACGTACGTATTTTGCAAGACCGGGAAAAGCGCATATAGTGTAAGAGCAATGATTGCGGGTTTAACTCCGATGCCGAGCAGCGGAATCATGAATCCAAATAACGCCAAACTTGGGATCGTCTGAATAACAGACACCACTGTAATCATAATATTGGCTAGCCGTTTATGCGTAGAAACATAAATGCCTGCGGGTATCGCTATCGCACAAGCTATGAGGACTGAAATGAACGACAATTGAAAATGCTCGATTGTTTTTTGCAAAATTTCTTGCCAATTTGTTCGGAGGATCTCCCAGAATTCAATCATGCAGTTATTTCCTTTCTCAAATTGGTTGAATGTGCAACCCCACAATAAAGTTTAAAGGTTGTATGCAAGCGGAAACCTTTCCGCACCTAGAAAATCGCGAACAAAATTGTTTATGGGTGATTGCAATAGCGCATTAGGTGAACCTTGTTGAACAATTGTCCCTTCATTAAGCAAAACGACTTGATCTGCGATCTTCAGTGCTTCTTCAATATCATGAGTGACGAATACAATTGTTTTTCGAACCTGTTTATTTAAATGAATGAGTTCTTTTTGCAATTGAACACGGCTAATAGGGTCGAGCGCGCTGAACGGCTCATCCATCAGCACAATCGAAGGATTGGCAGCCAGGGCACGAGCAACGCCGATTCGCTGCTGCTGTCCGCCACTAAGCTCATGGGGATACCGTTTAAGGAACTTAGCCGGGTCTAGGCCGATTAAATCCAGTAGTTCCGTGGCCCTTGCAATCAACTGCTGTTTTTTCTCACCTTTTAGTCTGGGCACAATGGAGATGTTCTGCTCAATTGTCATATGAGGAAACAAGCCGATCTGCTGAATAACATATCCAATGTTTCGCCTCAACTCCACGGGATCGAGACTGCTGATAACTTTTCCCTCCAGCAGGATTTGCCCGGATTCCGGTTCAATCAATCGATTGATCATTTTAAGCAGTGTCGTCTTCCCGCAACCGGAGGGCCCGATTATCGTAATGATTTTTTCTTTTGGAATGACCAGATCAAAGTTTTTCAATACGCTGCTGGAGCCATAGCTCTTACTGACTCCAATAAATTCTACTGCATTCCCACTCATTCCATCATCCTCCTTAAAAAAAGTTAAATAAAAATAATTAAACAAATAAAAGGACTTATTTCTCCCTTTATTCGGAAAAATAAGACCTCCATTTGTATGGTCAGTCTAATATGTGATTAAATAACCATCTAAATACAATGATTAAGATTTGTAACTTTATAATTACTATGCAAAACTTGTAATAAGCTACTGATGTAATATTATTAGCATTAATCAGTAATGTCAATGGTAATTTCAAGTATTCTTATAGGAATTAAAGAATTATCGAAATCCACGATGTAGATCCAGCTATTTTGCTTAAGTTTTACTTTCATAGGCGTTTAATCAAATCCCAGATTCGCGAGCCCTTCTTCATCAACTACACCGAAATGAGATTTTAATGAAGACTGTAATCAGCAATTTTTTTAATAATGAACATTAATGGAGCTAATTGGATTCGGCACAAGCCATAAATGATTGCAATCGCGTCTAACAACAAAAAAAAATGACCAGCATAAGGCACTTGGCCTTCACCGATCATTTTCAAAAGATTTATCAATGAGTCTCAATAGGATATAGTAACTTCTTTTTGCCCAAAATCATTGCTGGGATGAGCTTGACCATGTGTCCATGATCGTCGTCAAAACTCTTTCCCTCTCACCTTTGCAAATATCATCGTATCTCGCAGCGAGCCGTCAATTGCACATTTTTCAGAACGAAGAATGCCTTCTAACGTAAAACCTAATCGTTCCGCTACTCGCGCGCTTCGTTGATTTCGTGAGTCACAGCGTATATCAACGCGATTGGCGTTTAGATCGTGGACAGCAAAATTCGTTATCGCTTCAGCCGCTTCCGTAATATAACCGTTGCCACTAAATGCTGAACGGCCCCAATAGCCGATCTCGAACTTCCGTGATTCCCAATCGATTCGATGAAGACCACTGCTGCCGATGAGCTGACCTGTCTCCTTCAGGAACAGCAATAGCATCAAATCGGTGCGCTCCAGGTACCTTAAACGTGCGCGCCTAATGACGATTTCCGATTCCTCAACTGTGGGAATGCTTTGTGCCCATGGCATCCATGGCTTAAGCTCGTTGCCGCTTTCAATGACCGCCTCATTTAGCTGAATTCCGTCTCCCCATTTCGGTGCAAGAATGAGCAGTCGATCGCTTTCAATACTTTCGGGAATGGATAACAAAATGGGATTGGAAAACAAATCGCTCATAAAGGCATGCCTCCTAAACCTAGTTTAATGGTATCATCTATAAGTTTTTATAATAATACACCGTGTCATGAAGCTCCCCATCTGCAGATTTTGCGTAACGAGGAATTCGCCCTGCCTCTATATAATCCATAGAGCAATATAATCGATTAGAGGGATCGCCAGCCCGAGTATCTAAGACGAGCAAATTGCGATTTTCCTCTCTTGCCCTTTCTTCTGCCGCAGCCATCAGCATATGTCCCAGCCCTTTGCGGCGGGCATGTGGATGAACCATGAGCTTCGCAATTTCAGCGCGGTGTGTTCCATTAGGACGCGAGCAAAGGTGCAATTGAACAGAACCTGCCGTTTCTCCATTCCGCTCTGCGATCCATAAAATAACATCATCATGGATGACCTGTGACCAATACGAAGTCGCTTCTGCCAAGCTTAATGGAGGCAAGAAACCGATGGAGGCTCCTTCATCGACTATCTCAACGAGTAATGAAGCAAGACTTCCTAGCCTTTTCTCCGACATTTCGGACAGCTCGCTAATTATAAAATCGGACGGCACAGTATTTCCCTCCTCTTTTGCGTAAAATCGCCATCATTATAAATGTCTATTTCTCTTTTCATCCAAATGAATATCTAGCGCTTGAATTGCCCGAATTAAAAATTTAATCAATAAATAAAGGCAATAGATGCCCATCAGCGCAAATAGACCGTTGAAAATGAGGATGATGGAAGAGGATAGTCCGAAAAACATAAGCACTCATCCTTTCTGAATTATTTTAAATAACTATACTCACACAATCTTACCAAAAAATCCCTTTAGAAAACAACCATGTTGACGCTATTCAACAGGAATATTATACAAATGCAAACAAAAAACTCCTAAGATCTGATTGATCTTAAGAGTTTGAACGGAAGTAAATGATGCCGATGAGAGGACTCGAACCTCCACGGTTTCCCTCACGATTTTGAGTCGCGCGCGTCTGCCATTCCGCCACATCGGCATCTCAACAAAGATGGCGTGCCCTAAGAGATTCGAACTCCTGGCCTTTTGATTCGTAGTCAAACGCTCTATCCAGCTGAGCTAAGGGCACATGTTTTGAAAATAAGTTGGAGGCGCCACCTAGACTCGAACTAGGGGTAGAGCTTTTGCAGAGCTCTGCCTTACCACTTGGCTATGGCGCCAACTTTATGGAGCGGAAGACGGGAATCGAACCCGCGACCCTCGCCTTGGCAAGGCGATGCTCTACCGCTGAGCCACTTCCGCAAATGAATGGCTGGGGATTCAGGGATCGAACCTGAGAATGAC
>NZ_JBXCIW010000024.1:0-73827 GCF_056786335.1 Paenibacillus sp. Y280 | reverse complement strand
GTTAAAGTCTGATCAAGTTCGAAACGTTCATTTTAGAGTAAATGGCAGAAAATTAAAGCAATTTTACGATCGACATCGAATAAGAGGTGCAGTGTCCACAATAAGGGTGTTTAACCGGTACGCCGCGACGGAGGCCTGTGGTAAGAGCGAGTTGTACCGTTACTGGCCAAAGGATATATTCCTTTTGTAGCACAAGTAATAATTCTTGAACCTCGCCTTCTTCGCGAGGTATGATTTTCTTATGCTTTACTACAGACTAATTATCGTCGGTGACCGTTTTTTTAAAAACATTGCTATACAACTGAATGAAATAGAAGTATTGTTATTAACAGCTTCTGTTACGGCATAAAGTACCCCTAAGTAGTTTTGTTGAGTTCAAGGCGCTTTTATAGATGAAGGTTGTTTTAATGCTGTAAGTTGGTCTCATTTTATAAGGTAAACACCACTACATCAATATGTCTGCGACTGCTACTCAAGCCATGTGGAGTGCGTGGTAAGGATATATCGGGATTGAATATGGATAGAACAACCATCAGACTGAAATAAGCTGGTGGTTTTTTTATGGGAAAAATGCTACTTATAAATAGCATTATGCAATTTAAACTTTACAATTTGAAAGGTATGCTTTACATTAACTGTATAGATAATAATCATGAAGGAGGATAACATTGTCGGAATATATACTTTGTAACAAATTGAAAGTAGCACGAGCGGAAAGAAATTTATCACAATCTCAATTAGCTGAACTAGCGAGTGTCACACGTCAAACGATTGGAGCTATTGAGACAGGACAATACGCCCCCTCAGCAAAATTAGCTTTTATTCTCTGTAAAGTGCTTAACAAAAAAATAGATGATGTCTTCTATTTAGTTGAGGAAGAGGACACTGAGGAGGAAGATGAAATTGAGTAAGCTTTCTTTGAAAGATAAGGTTGTAGGAGTCTTTTCAAATTCGCAAACAGTAAAAGACGAGAGAGTAGAAGAAGTAACTAGGATATCAAGGGTTTGGAGTAATAAAGTGTTTGAGTATGGAGTCCTAATAATTGCTATGTTAAATATTGAGAATGGGTGGATAGGGGTAGAATTATTAACACTTTGGTATTTTGCAAAGATAGTTTCGGTACTTTATCGCTTGAAAAAACATGCATTACATATAGAATGGATCAAAGAAGGATTAGTTTTCCTTGGTTTCTCAATAATAATTATTACTGTGATTTTTCTTGCAAAAGGACTCCACATATTCGAGATAAATTAGTCTTCTTCAAAGACTAAAACTAGCTCATCGTCGACAAATAACGACTGCTAGACCCTTTAAACCCTTTGAGTCCACTTAGCTCTATAAAACAAAATGAATATTATGACGATGCTCCGCGACTAAACTCCAGCGATTCGTCATTTAGTTATGAAAGCTCATCTTCAAGCAGCGATAGTAGTTACGATTCATCGAGTTCTGATAGTGGTTCTTCATCATCTTGCGATTAGCGAAGCAATAGGCACTTAAAATAAATAATGATTCCATATTATAAAGGAGCTAATATTTAATGCAAAAATTTCTTGTTGTACACGACGCTAACGAAGGAAAAACAGTGGCTAAAATTAACGAATACTTAGAACAAGGCTGGAAAATTATAAGTGTGACACCGTTCTCCGGAACAGCGCGATCACTGGGTTCAGTTGCATTGGTGATAGAGAAGGATTTTGAATAAAGGAGGGTTTTAGAGTAAGTTAATAATAAACTGTTCTTTATTTCGACGCTTTTGAGAAGCAAACAATCAAATAAGCCTGTTTAAATTAACAAGAGCATTGGAGGAGAGTCTGTACTCCATACCAATGCTTTGTTAATCATAATGTACGATTGATGGCCGCTTATTATCAATTAAATATATAGTTAGTCTCTATCCATTGTAGCTAGGGCAAATCGCCATATTTCTGTGCCCAATGAGAGTAGATTTCTATTGCTCCTCATAGTCATCAATAAATTTTTTGTACACCTCAATTTTCTCAGCAGCCATCGGACACTTTCCCCTTTCGTACATGGATAAGAGGTTATAAGTACATCCAACAATTAGAGCAATTTCCTTAAGCTCGATTTCTTTTTCGAAACGTTTCATTCTCCACTTTTTCCGATCTGCTTGATCGGGTGCTTCATAATTTAAACTAGGCATAATATCATCCTTCCATTACCAAAATCATACCAAATTTCTATTTATTTAAAAAGTGAATTGTATAATATTTTCGATTCTATTCGTTCTAAAAGATAATCTCATCTTTTTGCATCACGAATTCCGGCTTTAGCAAATATTCCAATGGGTAAATATCATCTCTTGCAGAAATCAACGCCTTAAACAATGCGATTGGATGTCTGTCCTCGATATTAGTGTAGTGATATCCAAGCTTCTCCGGCTCTACAAGCTGAACAATAACAAACGCATCTTCCTCATTGGTCAATTTGTATATGACATTCTCCGATTTAAAGACATTCTCTGTATGATCGAATGTGATCACATGGAATTCTCTGTTTCTCCACTCTGTTCGGATTACCTTAAAAGCTTGATTTTTCACAAGATCAATAAACCGTTCATGATAAAGATTTAATTCGATTCCGGTAATATATCCTTGTTCATCCATATCGTTGCCATACTCTGTATCGTAACCTTTCTCGTAATCAGCTTCGAAAGTGTTCACGGCAACCCTCATTTGGTTCAGAAGTGGAGCAATGTTTGGGTCTGAAAGGTAAGGGATGCTGATTTGATCAGGATTCATATGTTTGAAAAGTTCGTTTTCTGTTTCAGTATCTTGTTTCTTAACTGCCGGAGGTTTTAAATAGATGTAGCCCATATCGCAAGATTGATCGTAGAAGCAAGTAATTCTCATTATTCAAGGCTCCTTTAAATGTGATGATTAATAGACGCGGAAGTTACAAAAAGGTTCCTCATCATTAATACCTATTTACTTCACAAATGTATGGTCTCGTCATCGCTTTATCTTCAGGTCCATAATCGTATCTAAGCCCATTGAAATGATCTGAAGATAATTGTATTTTTCCAATTTTCGAGAGATCAAACAGTCTCCATTCCTGTTTTCCATATATTTTATTGGAATTTTTCAGTTGAAATGCACGAAGTACTTTATTTCTCTGAGTTGATACTCCAATACGAAAAGGTTCAACTGTTCTAACTCCGAATTCATATTCAAAAGTGATAATCTGTTTATTTTTTATAGCATCGCAGATAAATCTATCCATTTAGATCCCCCTCTGTCCATTTCATTTAAAACTAGAGTTTTGAAACCTCATGATCTTCCTATATTATACAATACTAATGATGTGCAATCATAGGAATTCTAGATTTCTACGAACATATACTTGCTGACAGGTTAGTATCGGTGTTGTGTATAATGATGGGAAAAACCTGTCGAATAAAGGAATTTCCAGTTGGGTTGTGGAATAAGTCTAAAGGACTATTTATTAGTGTTCGTCAATGAGGGAGGGCTTACCATTGAACAAAAAGGACATGTCAGAACGCGATATATGCTCCAAATACATAACACCAGCACTTATCCAATCAGGATGGGATTTACAAAAGCAAATACGTGAGGAAGTTACTTTTACAGATGGCAGAGTAATCGTTCGTAAAAAGATGGTTTCGCGTGGAGATAGAAAACGAGCGGATTATATCCTTTATTATAAAACAAACATTCCCATAGCAATTATTGAAGCAAAAGACAATAAGCATTCACTCGGTTCAGGCATGCAACAAGGACTAAACTATGGGGAAATATTAGATATACCTTTTGTCTATTCTTCCAACGGTGATGGCTTCTTAGAGCATGATCGAACCGCTCAATCAGGAACGGTAGAACAGGAGCTCTCTCTAAGCCAATTTCCTTCGCCAGAAGATTTATGGAATCGCTATAAGCAATTTAAGGGTATTGATCAAAAAGCTGAAGAAACAATCACCCAGGATTATTATTTTGCGCAAGGCTCTAAGAGCCCAAGGTATTACCAACGAATTGCTATCAACAGAACTGTTGAAGCTATTACAAAAGGACAAGATCGTATTTTACTTGTTATGGCTACGGGTACTGGTAAAACCTATACTGCATTTCAAATCATCTATCGTCTTTGGAAGTCTAAAATGAAGAAACGAATTCTTTTCCTAGCAGATCGCAATATTCTTGTTGACCAAACAATGGCGAATGATTTTGCTCCTTTTGGAGATAAAATGATTAAAATTAAAAATCGGAAAATTGATAAAGCCCATGAGGTTTATTTGGCTCTATATCAAGGTATTACAGGTACGGAGGAATTTCAGGATGTATATAAAGAGTTCTCTCCTGACTTTTTCGATCTTATTGTGATCGATGAGTGCCATCGAGGGAGTGCCAAGGAAGACTCTTCTTGGAGAGAGATACTAAGCTATTTTAATAGTGCGACACAAATTGGTTTAACAGCTACCCCAAAAGAATCAAAGGAAGTTTCAAATCTAACGTATTTTGGTGATCCTGTTTATACATATTCCTTGAAGCAAGGCATAGACGATGGATTTCTTGCTCCATATAAGGTCGTAAGGGTTACACTTGATAAAGATGTTGAAGGTTATCGTCCTACTAAAGGACAGAAGGATAAATACGGACATGAGATTGAAGACCGAGAATATAACATTAAGGATTATGACCGCAAACTTATTCTTGAACAAAGAGCGAATACCGTTGCGAAAATGGTTTCAGATTATATGAAGAGCAATAATTCACGTATGGCCAAAGCTATATTTTTCTGTGTCGATATCGATCATGCTGAGCGCATACGCCAAGCATTAGTAAATGAAAATAGTGATATGATCGCTAAAAACTCGAAATACGTGATGCGAATTACTGGCGATAACGATGAAGGGAAAGCTGAACTGGACAACTTCATTGATCCCAATTCCCCATATCCTGTATTAGTAACCACAAGTAAATTAATGAGTACAGGTGTAGATGCTCAAACATGTCAATTGATAATTCTTGATTCTAATATTGGCAGCATGATCGAGTTCAAGCAGATCATTGGCCGTGGTACAAGAATTCGAGAAGATCATGGGAAATTGTATTTTACGATTATTGACTTTAGAAATGTAACGAAGTTATTTGCTGATAAGGAGTTCGATGGTGACCCCGTTGTGGTCATGACACCGACAGGAGATATTCCTCCAGAAGATGATGAACCAGACGATCTTGACACGGATGATGGTGACGAGGAAACACCTGGTGGCTACGGAGATGGAATAGGTGATGACCCAACTGCTGGGGGAAGTGACATACATAATGACCCACCAGCTAAATATTACGTCAACAATGTAGAAGTCAAAGTATTGAATCAGCGGGTGTACTACTACGACAAAGATGGTAAACTGATAAACGAATCGTTGATTGATTATACAAAGAAAAATATGAAGAATGAATATCACTCGCTCAACGATTTTCTGCAAAAATGGAACGCAGCTGATAAGAAAGAAGCGATCTTGAAGGAGTTGGAGTCGCAAGGTATTTTATTAGATGAGCTACAGGATGAAGTAGGAAAAGACTTAGACCCATTTGATCTAATCTGCCATGTGGCATTTGACATGCCTCCATTGACTCGCCAAGAACGGGCGAATAATGTGAAGAAGCGGAATTATTTTGCCAAGTATAGTGAAAGTGCAAGAGTGGTTTTAGAAGCGTTGTTGGATAAATACGCTGATGAAGGCTTGGCTAATTTGGAAAATTTGGAAGTGTTGAAGATTCCTGAATTCCAAGCTTACGGTTCACCCATTGAGATTGTAAAGAGATTTGGTGGGAAACCTGGTTACTTAACAGTGATCAAAGAATTGCAAAAAGAGATTTATACAGCATAGGTATACTCAGAAGGAGAATGATTCATGTCAGTTTCATCAGTTATTAAATCAGTTCAAGATACGATGCGCAAAGATGCAGGTGTCGATGGCGATGCACAGCGTATTTCTCAATTAGTATGGATGGTATTTCTTAAGGTGTTCGATGCGAAGGAAGAAGAATGGGAGTTAATGCGAGACGATTATACTCTGGTTGTTCCCGAAGGCTTGCGCTGGCGCGATTGGGCAGCAAATGACGAGGGAATGACAGGCGATGAGTTACTCGATTTCGTTAATAATAGACTGTTTAAAGAGCTGAAAGAAATGGTTCTTGATGAATATAGCGATCCGAAAGCTTTTATCGTGAAAGCTGTATTTGAAGATTCTTATAACTATATGAAGTCTGGTACATTGATGCGCCAAGTGATCAATAAGTTGAATGAGATAAACTTTTCCGCACAGGAAGATCGTCATACTTTTAATGATATCTATGAAAGTATCCTCAAGGACCTTCAAAATGCAGGTAATGCAGGGGAATACTATACGCCACGTCCAGTAACACAGTTTGTTGTTGATATGGTTAACCCAATTCTAGGTGAGAAAATATTAGATTTTGCTTGTGGCACAGGCGGGTATTTGACGAGTACAATTGAACATTTTAAAAAGACAGGGCAGATCAGGAACGTTGAAGATAATCAAGTGCTTCAAGAAACGATCATGGGGATTGAAAAGAAGCCCATGCCTCATATGCTTGCGATCACAAATCTTATCTTGCATGATATCGATACACCAAATATCAGGCATGACAATTCGTTAACTAGAAATGTTAGAGATTATAAACCAATTGAGCAAGTGGATGTGATTGTCACAAATCCTCCGTTTGGTGGTATCGAAGAGGACGGAATAGAAACCAACTTTCCAGAGAAATTTCGAACAAAAGAAACAGCAGATTTGTTCATGGTTTTATTAATGTATTTGCTAAAAGATGGAGGACGTGCAGGGATTGTACTACCGGATGGCTTCTTATTTGGTGAAGGCGTAAAGACTGCGATTAAGGAAAAACTACTTGAAGAGTTTAATTTGCATACGGTTGTTCGATTGCCCAATGGTGTGTTTGCTCCATATACAGGTATTAACACGAATTTGTTGTTTTTTGAAAAAGGGAAGCGAACTGAGGAAATCTGGTACTTTGAGCATCCGCTACCAGATGGGTATAAGAATTATACTAAGACCAAGCCAATTCGATTGGAAGAGTTTAACTTGGAGAAGCGTTGGTGGAACAATAGAATAGAGAATGAGTATGCTTGGAAAGTAAGTATTGAAGAGATTAAAAAGCGAAATTATAACTTGGATATTAATAATCCTAGTTCACAAACGATTGAAACTATTCCTTCATCAATTGAGGTCGTCGATGGAATTAGTAGCACGTTAGGCGAAGTAAATGAATTACTTGAAAATATTAGACGGACATTAAGGAAATAATAGGAGAAGATATAATGAGGTCATATGAATATGTAAAGCTAGGGGAAATATTGTTTGAATCTAAAATCGTTGCTGATACGCCCGATCCAAATAAAAGAATTACAGTAAGGTTAAACTGTAAAGGAGTTGAGAAGAGACCAGAGAAGGATGATGTGATTGGTGCAACCAGATACTTCATTAGGAAAAAAGGACAATTTATTTATGGGAAACAGAATTTATTTAAGGGTTCATTTGGAGTAGTACCTGAAGAATTGGATGAGTATCAATCTTCATCAGACATTCCTTCTTTTGACATTGATGATAAGTGTCGTGCCGATTGGCTATTGATGTATTTAATGAATAACGATTACTATAAAAAATTAGAATCCATTGCGAAAGGGAGTGGCTCAAAAAGGATACACGCTCAAGAACTATTTAATATTGATATTCCACTTCCGAGTTTGGAGTTTCAGGATTCGATGATAAGTAAATATAATATAATTCAAGATATTGAGTTTGAAATATCCAAGAGAATTAATAAGGCTATTGAATATGTTCAATGTCTTCGTCAATCCATTCTACAAGAAACCGTTCAAGGCAAACTTGTGCCACAAGACCCGAATGATGAACCGGCGAGTATATTGTTAGGGAAAATCAAAGCCGAAAAGGAACAGTTAATTAAAGAGAAGAAAATCAAGAAGGAAAAGCCATTGCTGGAAATTACTGAGGATGAAATTCCATACGAGTTGCCGAAGGGATGGGAGTGGGTAAGATTTCAGGAAATAACAAGTGTAATAACTTGCGGATTAGCAAGTACACCTGATTATGTTGAAAAAGGGAAAATATTTTTATCTGCAAAGAACGTTAAACCATATAAATTTTTGCCTGAAGATCATAGGTTCATATCTGAGGAAGATTATAAAAAGCTAACTCAAAATGCTAAACCCGAAAAAAACGATATTTTATTAACCAGGGTTGGCGCCGGTATTGGTGAAGCAGCGATAATAGATAAGGAATTAGAGTTTGCGATCTACGTGAGTCTTACCCTTATAAAACCAATATATAACTTTATCGAACCTCAATATTTACTACATTGGATTAATTCTCCCGAAGGTGTAGGAAAGGCTTTAGAAAATACTTTCGGTTTAGGAATGTCACAAGGGAATTTAAATGTTAACCAAGTAAGGAAGTTTATAATTCCGCTCCCACCCATTAGTGAACAAAAACGCATAGTTACAAAAGTCAGTGAACTCATGGCTTTATGTGATGAACTGGAGAAAAAAATATCTCAATCTAAACATGAAAGCGAACTTTTAATGCAAGCGGTTTTACAAGAGGCATTTAGGTCAACTGGGAAGGACGATAATGTTGTTAATTTTCCTATAGCTAGCACTACGGATATAGAAGATTGGGAGATTGCTGCTCGTTCAGACGGAGATATTAATTCAGAAACAAAAGCTAAAATTAAAAATAGAGTGACGGAGTTACTCGGTAATTCGCAGCAATGATACCGGCTGAAAAAGCACAACAGTTGCTGAGTGAATTCAGTATTACAAATGTACCTGCCCTGAGCATAAATCAAATATTTGAACACAATAATATCATTTACGATGAAATGGATTACGGCGATACAAATTATATGGGAAGTTTAATTCGTGCCGAAGGCAAGACATTCATACTTGTTAATACGGATATAAAGAATGCTGGACGAACTAATTTCACTAAAGCCCATGAACTTGGACATTTTAGCTTAAATCACAAAGGACAACAGTTTGAATGTTCCCGAACCGATATGTTAGATTCTACTAGAAAGCCACTTGAACTAGAGGCGAACCAATTTGCAAAAGAATTTCTTCTACCTGAACAAATGGTTAAGCCTATATGTATATCAGCACCATTCGATTTTGATACAATCAGAGCAATCAGTAACGAATTCATAGTTTCCAAGCTTGTAGCCGTGTTTCGAATACTCGATTTTCATTTAGGAAATTATGCTGTTATTGGTTCTAAACATGGTGTAATCACTCATCTTGGAATGTCAAAGAGTCTTGTTGGCAAGATAAATCTCTTGAAATTAGGTGCTTCTATCCATAACAAATCATCTGCCAATGAGTGTCTGATTTCAAATTTTCGAATGACTGGGTACTCATCTATTGATCCTAAAACCTGGATTACAGGAAATAAGTTAGGCTCAGCAATTTCAATGAAAGAATATTCAAGAGCAGATAGGTCTTCTGGTAGTGTTATGACACTTCTCAAAGTGAATTTTTTGTAATTGGACATTTCCGAATGGCATCTGAGCTGAGAAGATGAGTAAAGGTGTCAAATCGTTAAATCAATTGAAAAACTGATATTTAAATAATATGGAGGTGTCACTATGGGGGAACTTAAGAGGTACTCAGCGGAAATACATTATATCATGGAAAAACTCAACGAATTATGTGATGAACGATATTATGAGCGAGGAACAGGAGAGGCTAAAGCAAGTACAATTGCGAAAAATATTAAAGGAGAATTTGTTTCATTAATTAAAAAAATTGACAAAGGTGAGCCATCCGACTGGGAAGGCATATTTAAATAACTTACAAGCTATATGTAAACATGAGAAATGATAAAATGGAAAAAGGTATCACGTTACGAGATATGTTGAATGGTTGGATTTATAGGGGAGACTATTAAAGCAGTGTAATTGAGAAGGAATAAGCAAGATTCAATTGAAATCGAGGGAGAATTAGATATGACATTTACAATCGTATTCAAATCGATTTTTCGAAATTTATCCTATATGCTTGTATTTGAGCCGTGTCCGATTTGGAGAAAGGATGAGGAATGGTTGCTCAATCTGAATCCCGAAAATCCAGTGTATCAGAAGGGGAGTCTTGGGAAACTAATTGAGCATGAAGAACTGGATGTGCTAACTGACAAACAATGCTTGTTAATTGTACAAGAAGACGGTCATGGTACTGAACAGGACTTAAAGAATTTGGAGGATGATTTGCAGCAGGAAGGCTTCACATATACTATTTCTCATCTTTAATACTCACAACCAAAAAAGAACCGAGTTCCTAATCGCCCTCGGTTCTTTACTTTGTCTAGATTTGTAAAAACTCTATTAAACAAAAATAAACCTATTGAAATATAGGTCCCTCCTGTGATAAATTCAATTTGTGTGCCTAAAAATAGTGCACATCTATTTCCCTATTCCCATTTAAGGAGGTGTCTTTGTTGCACCTATTTTAATCTTGTATTCCGGAGGACTGCGACATAAAATTGTAGATTCTGCAAAAGTAGATAATCAATTTGCATATTTCACTTTTATAATTTATCACGATTCGTGTCAGAACACAAGCAAATTATACTCACTTTTTTATTTTTTGTATTTATGAATTGGATAGACGGAAAGCATGAATTAGCGTTGAAGCCTTGTTTTATAAGGGTTTTTGAAGGGTGATGCTATTAGGGGTAGATAAATTCCTGTAATCAACGAATGAAATTTAATAGTCATTTCATATTTTTTATTTTTGAAATTGGAGGTTACTCATTGAACAACAGCCAAAAGCGAAACCAACACAAGATTAAACTCTTTCACTTTCATGAGATATCCGAATGTTTTTCTCAATTGATTGTTCCAGAAAATATAGATCGAACCATTACCGTTTCCAATAGCATCTATCTTAATCAACTCCAACAAGTGGTTGCAGCACACGATCCTTTCGCTGATTTTATTGATTCCGTATTTATGCTTAAAGCGAACAATATCGACGAAGATGATCCAGTCCAACTCGCTTTGATCGAACGTGTGCTTCGTGAAGGCATTACCTATAAGGGTGAAAAGTATGTTCGTTCCATCAAATCTCCTGCGATGGGTAGAACTCAGCGTACTGAATTCATCAAAGAGAAATATTACGAAAATGTATTTAAGCGAGTGGCTTTAGGTAAATTCCCTAATCTTACTAACATTAACAAATGGGAGGCAGCACTTGGTGTCAGCCGTTCTTCAGCACTAGCTATTCCCTATATTCCACGAATTGTTGTCATTCCTGATTACGAAAAGGAAGAAATCATCGAGGATGTATGGAAAGTCATCCGTTGTATCGGTGATTCAGTTCAGCAAGAAATGATCTTAGCAGAAAAGAAGAATCAACGTGAATATTTTAAAGCTAAGAAAGATTTGATTCCTTCAGCAACAAGTCTGGCTGTGTTACCAAGATTGCCGAATAAAAAGGTTATTGTAAGAGGCGAAGAGATTACTGCACCTGATCAGTCTGAACACAAAACATTCAGTGGCTGGGATAAAGAGAATCGTAGAGTGAGGCTCGATCAAATCGGGTTCCCATTACGCTCGGCTGAATTCAACGGTGAGTTACGCCCATGCTATGCTATCGAGCAGACAGAGGAGATTCCGATCATAGAGATTACTGAGGAATCCATTGGAATGAAACGTGAGGTACATTCACAGTATAAAAATAAAAACGTTCAATTCTTCGATGGACAAGGCTTAATGAGCTTTCAGTTTGCTGAAAGGATTGGACAGCATCTCGGGATATCCTATTCGCCAAATGCGGTGCAAGGTCGATTACCTTATATAAAAGGGAACTTTATTCGCTTCGATATTCTAAAATGGTTCGAGGAAAACGAAGTGTCTGGCATTGTCGATGTGTTCAATGAACTTCAGCCAATCAAAGATAAAGATGGAAGAGCCATTGATTTAATTCTTACGAAGTCTTGCTTTAAGGCGTGGCATAGCTACGTTGAAGGAAAAGAAAAGCCTAACTGTCTGTTTGAAAATATATCCGAGTACGAGCGATTACTGACTAAACACCATCACCATTCGTTTTGGGTTGCCAATTTTGCCAAGCCATCTTATCAATTAAATCCCTACACGCCATTTACGTATCAGTATATTCATGCACTCGATTTAACCTTAGCGAATCTTTATGATCTCAGTAGACCTATGCTGAATGTCATTAAACGAGTGTTATACGGAAACAAAGACGATTCGACAGGTAAATGGCTGCGTGACATTAGCTATACTAAGGCTTTCCTCAATATGCTCGTTCAAGATGATGATACGAAAGGCGAGAATGAACATGATGAGGAAGAAGAAACACCTGTTGAGAGTCAAAATGAAAAGGATGATATAAAGCAATTTGCTAGTGAGATCATACATGCCATTGATCTTAACGCTCACATGATTTATGACGGTAACGTGCGTAGGTTTATTGTAAAGCAGGCGCTGTTAAAGGTTGCAGATATGCAAAGAGGACGTATTCCTATTCGCGGTAGTTACTATTATATGACAAATGACCCGATTGCTTTTATGGAACATGCTTCGGGTAAGTCTGTTAAGGGTTTACTCAAACGGAATCAGGCATGTATGAGTCGTAAAGTTGAAACTCACGCACTGTTTCGTTCGCCGCTGACAATATTTAATGAAGTTGCCAAGCTGGAATTTGTAAAAGTGCGTAATCCCTATATGCATCATTTGGATAATGTCATCGTGTTAAACTGCAAAGATTTAATTCTCGCAAGGCTTGGTTTAGCTGATGTCGATGGGGATACTGCGCTTTGTACGAAAGATCCCACCATCCTTGCGGCTGTACTTGATGCACCGACCATTATTAATGAAGATGATAAGAAAACGGCTGATCCTGTGCCAAATACAATCGATAGTATTGTGCGCTTGGAATTAAAAAGCCTTCACAATTTAACAGGCAGGTGTACGAACGTTAATAGTTTTTTTCAGAATCTTGCATTGGAGGAAGGGAGCCTACAAGCGAGAGTATTAGAGAATGCATGTCTCAAATTTCTGCAGGGGAGCATAATTGATGCTACCAAAAATGGGATGGATGTAGAAATTCCTTGTGTTTTAGATCGATTTGCTTCTAAGCTGCCTTATTATTTTCGCTTCATAAATGGCGGTACAGCCGATGAGTATCAGCGTTCAACGAAAACGCCGTTTAATCAATTTTGCGTTGAAGCAGAGAAGTACATTACGAATAATTTCAAAATGAAAAATGGCAAGCTCGATGCATCGGTCTTAGGTATTGAAAGTACGAAGCAGTTATTGCAGGACTTCGATAAGGTGAGCCAGGTTCAATTTATGAAGTATATAGAAATAATTGAACCCATCTATACGGAATACAACAAGAGGAAGGGGGGAATCGACTTTAAGCGTAAGAGATTCAATGAATTGAAAAAATGGGAACGCGACAATGATATACGAAAAGCGATCAGCGCGGAGTACAGAAAATTGAGGGAAGACTATATGGCAAAGTGTACAGCCATTTGTCCCTATCCATCAATATTAGCTAGTGTTGCGGTGGAGCTTGCCTATCACAACCATCGAACCTATGGCTTTGCATGGCTGTTCGTGGATGGACTGTTGGAAAATTTGAAGAAGCATGAGAATGTTGTGAAGAAAGAAGTCAAGAGAGTAGATTGGCTGACGAATCGAAATGTTGAGAATGATACGTTCTCTGTAAAAGAAGGAATTGCATCGATTGCGGATCTAACATTTAAGCTCAACGCGTCGGATGGAGAATATAAGCCGTTCGAGATTATGGGGCAATATTACATCTGGTTTGAAGCGGTAAGAGAAACCGTAGTGGAGACAAGCCAGACTTTTGCCCAACTCGATGGTCGCAGCACAAGAAAGCCATTGAAGGATTACCTGTTGGGATTTAGCACATTGAAAAAAAGTGTAGAAGAAACGCAATCCGTTGTCAATGACGTTGCTGGAAAGAAGTTTAATATTCAAATCGTGAACAAGCAGTTCGTCAATATTGTTGATAACAATGGCAATTTCAAATGCTGTGTAACAAGAGATTGTGTGATTAATCGGGATGATAGATTATCCCTACTGGATTTTGATGGTGCAGACATTGAATTTGCCGACATTTGTGAAGTACACAAATCAAGTTTTAAAGCGGTTGTCAATATTAATTAAAGCTTATTTCTATTTGCCATATTAGGCGCTTACTAACGTTCGCGCTTAGGTGGCACCTGTTGTGTTCGGTGTTAATCTAAGACAAATAAGAAGGTGAATCCATGAATTATTTCTATTGTTATGACGGTCGAATGATGCGGAAGTTGCAGGATAAGAAAATCCGCTATATTACTCGCGCTTTGACTGTCGATAAGCATCAGAAGTTTTGGTTGTATGAAATCAATGATAAGTTTCAACAGGCATTAGAAGGGATTAAGAATACACAAATTTAAGGAGTGAGTCCGTGGTAGTGAATCAATTGAGCGATCTTGAAACTTATATTTCGGATTCGCATATGAAAAGCCTTCATGAAGAGGCGTTTATGGCTACATATCAGGCATTAATAAATTTTATAAATCGGGGATTTCAAATAAAATCCAATGGAGTAGATGTAGAAAATGAAGATCCATATTTATCGTGGGTCGTTAATTCTGCCCCTGGTACAGGGAAAAGCACAGCTTTAAACGTGTTGTGCAAAAATTTATTGAAGAAAAACTCGTCTACGGAAAAGTATCCATTATTGCTCGTATTCAATAACAATGACACCATGAAAAACAATGTATATAAGGACGTGTTTGAGTTTGCGAAGAAATATGATATTCCAGATGCCATCACATACATCACTTCCGAAACGGTCGACAATTTGATGGACACGATGAGGAACTATCAGATATTATGTATCCCTCAACAGAGGCTGAGGGATTTAATGTTGGATGCTGGAAGTATAGGTAACTATCTGTACTATAAACCTCAACAAATTGACCGGATAAAAAGTAAAGTGACTAATGAAAAAATACCAAAGTGGAAGCGGCTCATTATAATAGATGAAATGCCTATCTGTTACGACAGTAATGTTTGGGATATTGGTAGTAAGGATAATTCGTTCGATTGGTTTGAAAACTTGGCTGATACCGTCAATATAAACAATAAAGACTTTAAGAATGCTCGAGACATCTTAAGTGAGGTTATTAACTGCGAACTAAAGGATAATATAACCTCCAATTCAACCTTACGATTAAATCGATTTATTGAGGGTTCGGAGAGAGAAGTCTTTTTTAATTCAGTCCTCGCTAAACTGGACGATGCAAAAGGTAATCTTGAGGATATGAGAAGGTATAAATGGTTTAAGAATATGTATCAGAATGATCATATTGGATGTATGGAACGAACGAATAAACAAGCAATAATTTGTTCAGAGTGGTTGGACTATGGCAGTTTAAACACCAGTTTGCTGATTCTTGATGGGACATCTCATATCAGCAAAAGCATCTATGAACGTTCTGGATTTGAACTCATACCAATTAGAAATTTTCATCGGTATTCTGAGCGTTTGAACATCAGATGGAAAAATATTAACACTTCTTCAAGGTTATCCTATGATGAGCTACAAGAAGTGAAGGAAGCGATAGCTGGAGACTTCTTGGAGATTCAAAAACGATTACAAGAAAAAAATCCGAGTTTTCAAATGATCGCGTTGCCCAAGCAGGGTGATATTGCATTTTATCATGCTGAAGGTGTAATAACAGATGAGCAGTTGAAGCGATTTTTTACAATACAGCAGAAATTAGATGATGATAAGAGGAAACATCTCTTCAACGTAGTTGGTAATAATGATTTCTTCATCTTTAACGCGATGGCTCTGTTCGGTATCCCTATTCGACCGCCGAGACATTATCGGGAAATAGCTGTAGCCATGTATGGTGTTGATATTGATTTATCCATGAATGAGGATCGGAATAGAGGCAACTGGTTTAATGATGAGCGTATCCAGAAAATATACGAAGAAGATGTATTGGCTTTGCTGTCTCAAATCATTCACAGGACATCTATTCGTAATATTAATTCGACTGAAGAAGTGAATATTGTAATGTACTCTAGCAGGACAGAATGGCTAGAAAGATTGCAAAAAGAATTTGAATTGCTGGATGAACGAGTTAATATGCACCAACTCCATAACGAGCTTAGATTCAAAAAAGCGTGTGCAAAGAAGATAGCTGAAATGGTAAAACTCATGGTGGGCAAAAAGAATATTGAACTTAATGCCAAGGCTATTGGTGGGAAGCCTCTATATCAGTGGTTTAAAGACAACTGGAAGGAAGATAGAAAAAAAGTTATTCTAGCTGAATTGAAGAAAAATAACATTTTGCTATTCGAGAAAGTATCTCATAAGTCAGGTAGAAGATATTGGTTATTTATGCTTATCGAACAAGGCGCCTTCACTGATTACACGGTTAGTGAACATTATCGTAAAATATTGTAGAAAGTTGAAAGGAAGATATTCTCCCTAATATTAGGGGAAGATTTCTTCCTTCTTCATAGTCACGATATCAGAAAAATAAATCTTGCCGTGAGGGGGTTTGGGGGTGGTGCGGCAGGTCTATCATTTTGACAGTAGCGGAAAGCGATATTGGAAATAATGATAGAGTTGGTATTAGCACCCCCAAGGTATAGCTCTTTCTAATACAAAATATAGTAACACAATTAATCGGAGCCATATTCGTATGGTTCTTTTTTTATTCGCATTACAGAGCAGTGTAATCATCAGCCAAATAATATTATTGGAGTTGAGAATAAATGCAGTGGTACTACAACTTGCAATATTTCGTATATCGAGTGCAAATTTATCAAGTTAAATGGCGGTTCAAATTACCGAAATTATAAATTACACGCAGCAAGCAATATGGGAACTCTCGCTATTGGCTAGGGTTCCTTTTCTATTTGAGAGGAGAATATACATTGGAATTTATAAAATTGAAAATGGATCAACTGGTTCATGCTGAATATAATCCAAGGAAGGATTTAAAAGCTGGCGATCCAGAGTTTGAGAAGATTCGGAAGAGTATTGAGGAATTTGGATATTGTGAGCCGATTATCTGCAATAGTGACTACACGATAGTAGGTGGCCATCAACGGGCAAAAGTACTGAAGGCTCTCGGTTACAATGAAGTCGATTGTGTGCTAATCGACATCGATAAAACGAAAGAGAAAGCTTTGAACATCGCGTTAAATAAAATTACAGGTGAGTGGGATTTTGATGCGTTAGCTGGATTGCTCGATGAACTGAAACAAGAGGAATATAATATTGAGTTGACTGGATTTGACTTCTCGGAAGCAGAGAAGCTATTTGATGAGTTTAATAAGAGTGATGAGCCGGAAGAAGATGAATTCGATGTTGATGTTGCGCTGTCGGAGAATCCAATAACTCGTCGTGGTGATGTATGGCTATTGGGTAAGCATCGATTAGTTTGCGGTGACAGTACAAATGAGCAAGATATGGCAACGTTGATGGATGGGAAGAAAGCCAAGTTAATTGTGACTGATCCTCCGTATAACGTGGACTATACCGGCAAGACGAAAGATGCGTTGAAAATTGAAAATGATAAGATGGAAAATGACCAGTTTTATGATTTTCTATTAGCAGCATATATGAGAATGTACGAGGCAGCAGATGACGGTGCGAGTATATATGTGTTCCATGCTGATAGTGAAGGATTGAATTTTAGGAAGGCGTTCATCGAAGCTGGATTCAAGTTGTCTCAATGTTGTATTTGGTCTAAGCAGTCAATGGTCATGGGCAGAAGCGATTATCACTGGCAGCACGAACCCGTATTGTATGGTTGGAAGCCGACTGCAGGACACTATTGGAATGCTGATCGGAAGCAGACTACATTGTGGCAATTTGATCGACCGTTCCGAAATGAATATCATCCAACGATGAAGCCGATTCCGTTAGTAAGCTATCCGATTAAAAACTCAAGTAAGATTGGCGATATTGTACTTGATTCTTTTGGAGGGAGTGGAAGTACGTTAATCGCATGTGAGGATACAGATCGAGTTTGCTATACCAGTGAGCTTGATCCTAAATACTCAGATGTAATCGTTAATCGATATATTGCCCACGTTGGCAGCGATACTGGCGTATATTTGATTCGGGATGGCGTAAAGATTCCATATCAAGATGTTGTTGCTAGGTCGGTAAGGTCAGAGGTATTATGTGCTGACTAAACCGAAAGGGTGAATGGTAGATGGGTAAGGCAAAAGTGAATATGGTGATACGGTTCCTGAAGGGGATGCAAGCCGAGAAGGTCAACGTGCTTGGGGATGATGAAGCCAAGGATGATGTCGAGCTGATTCAAAAGATGATTGGGGATATTGAGGGTTTTTATGAAGCGAAGTTGGAAGGGCTGAATAAAGCCCATTCACTCTTCTCCGATCACTGGTTCGAGATATTCTCTAAGGATTCTTTCATAAGTGAGGAATCTATCTTTTTGGGAATCAACAATAGTAATTGCAGCGCATCGAATTTGTCGTAAATGCATTGAATCTAGGATTTCTCGTTCTAAATGAAGAAACTGTGAAATAAGTGGCAGTTCTAGTCTCAGTTCATTGGTTGACGAACCTGCTAATTTTAAGGCCGATGTTTGAATTGAACCATTATAGTGAGATAACAGACGATTTTTCAGTGTTTCATGTTGACCTTGAACTTTGCCAACATACAGTACGATTTCATTTTCATCGTCTACGGAATATGTCGGATTCCTTTCCCACTGCGGGTTAATTTTAGGAAGAAGGAAATCGATTGGTTTATCAGATGATGTTTTGATCGGTTCAGGAGAATTGGTATTTTTAGTTTTGAAATACTCATATAGAGACTGTCTCTCGTTCCATTTTGAAATTAATAATTGTGGGTTACATGTCGCATACCAAACGTACAATCCTTTAGCCCTCAAATTATTAATAAAGGCTGATTCGATATCGGCTTTACAAGTTACCTGAATATTAATTGATGATTTAATCAAATCGTCTGCAATAACTTGGAGCTGTTGTTTATAACTATTTAAAGTTGATTGATTAATAACCCTAGTCATGACTTCATCCCCCTATAAATAATACAAAATTATAATGATAACGTTTCAAAGATGGAGGTGATGTGATTTGCTTAAGGAAAAGAAACCAAAGAAACCGACTAAGTATGAGTTGAACGTGTTGCCGAGATTTGAGGCAGTGGGTTAAAGATGGTGTGACAGATGATGAGATTGCAGTTCGGTTAGAGATACATATTACCACATTATATGAATATGTGAAATTGCATCCAAAGTTGACTAGAATAATGGAACGACCATCAAAATTTGAAACGCATGTTTTGCCTAGATTCACGGAGATCCAGCAATGGTGCCAAGAAGGACTGACTAATGAGCAAATGTGCGAGAAACTCAATATTGCTCAAGCCTCTTGGTATGAGTATGCAAGTAAGCATCCTACCTTTGCACAGCTTATTAATTGGAGCAAGTCTGTTACTATAAATCGTGTGGAAACTTCACTTTTTAAATTAGCGATGGGCTATGAGTACGAGGAAATTAAAACAATCGTCGAGGAAGACAAAAATGGGAAAAAGAAAACTCGAATTGAGAAGGTTAAGCGCCATCAGCCCCCGAATCCGTCAGCGATAAGCTTCTACTTAAAGAACCGCGCTCCAAATGAATGGAATGACCGCCGCGAGCTTATTATTGACACGAAGGCCGCTGAACTCGAACGCAAGCAATTGTTCCTGCAAATGATAGATGCTGATGCAATCGAAGCCGAATATGAAGCCATCGAGGAGTCCAGTCGTACCGGGATAGGCTATGAAGAGCCGGATGTATAACGTTATGTCGTCAGTAATTCGATAGATAAAGGGTAAAATGCACCTCGAAAAGGGCAGTAATTGGCTATAAAACAGGAAAAAATCCAACATAAGATAGGTTATGTATTGAGTTGACTGTCTCCCCCACTCACGCTATGATGTGACACACAAGCGAAAGGTGGGGGCAATATGCCGTATTTACAGGAATTCGAGGCGCATTTACGTAGCAAAGACCGAAGCGAGAACACAGTATCCTGCTACTTGAGGGATACATTGCAATTTATGGCTTGGTATCGGGGTAAGACGGAGTATGGGTTGGAGAAGCTGATCGAACTGGATGGGGTAGAGTATAAGAAGTATCTTCAAAGCATCGATCAAGCTATACTGACGATCAACCGAAAGATAGCCAGTATCAACGTATTCTGCCGCTGGATGCACAAACAAGGCTATATAAAGGAAGAGATACACGTTGAAGCGGTCAGGAATAAGGATGTCCGGCAGTATAAGGGGTTAGAGGATAGCGATTTGTGGAAGCTACGGAATGAGATCCATCGACATGGCAACCGAATGCATATCTGTATCATAGAGTTGTTGATTGGAACAGGTATCAGGGTAAGCGAATTAGTCGGTATCCGGCTGAAGGATATTGAATTGAGCGAACGTAAAGGCATGTTGAGGATACTTGGCAAAGGTAATGCCCAACGAACGCTTCCTATCAATAAGGATGTACGGAAGGCTGTCACAAGATACTTAGAGGTAAGGTTGGAATGCGACACGGAATACTTATTCATCGGGCAGCGTGGCGCATTGGCACGGAATGCGGTCAACTTGATATTGAACAAGTACGGTGATCGCATAAATGTGAAGGTTACTCCCCATATGCTCAGGCACACGCTAGGATACAGGCTGATAAAAACCACTCCACTGACGACAATACAACAGATATTGGGACATGATCACGTAAGCACTACGAATATATATACGATGACTACTGAGAAGGATATGGCTGAAGCATTGGCGAATATTGAGTGGTGATGAGCCGCTCTTTTTATCGTTACATGCGTAGGGGGGCTTCTAACGGTTGAAATCGAGCCGCCAGCAAAGGGTGCAGAAATTTTTGCGGTGATTTTACAGTGAAATAGTCATTTTCAATAACAATAAGTAGGTATAAATAATTGTTAGGGGGCAGATATTGGAAAGCGTAACAGTTGGTCGTACCGAACTGGTCGTAGGAGCATTTAATATGACAGTATTGCACTTGAAACAAAAAGATATAGGCATTTTCGTGAAAGAAGAAATGGGGCATTTTTTACTCATTGATGCGAATGATTGTTGCGAGATGTTCTTATTGTCCAGTCTATTTAATCATATGTACGCTACGAATGACATTCTTTTTTTACAAAGGGAAGATTCTTCGTATGCTGATCTATTTGTATTCAATGGAGCTATTCATCCGCTAACTCGGAAGATTGTAAAAGAAATAAAATCAGCATTAAATAAAACCAGCCCGATAAAATTTGAATTCAAAGTACACAATGAACACGATGAGTCTATATGGGATAGATGGAAGCGTTGGAAGTATAAGGAGCAATTGAGGATTTCAGCAGATCAGCACTTAGTTATGATTAATAGCTCAAAACTTGGGTTGGAATTACTTACGCATCAATGTGCTTACCTTGCGTCTTCATATTCTGGTCATTCTCACTTTAATCACAACTCTACCTCTTCATCCATTGAGTTAATCATACGGAACATTGCTCGCAACCAATAGATGCTTAATATCATACAATTAACCAGAAAACGATATTGAAGAATAACAGTGCTGAAAATGAAGAGAGGAGCCAATACGATTGAAACGATAAATCAAGAGCAACAACGCCAAACCGAACTACTCAAGCAATATATGGAGAAACACTTCAAACCACCAAAAATCAAACAGCTAGTTGAAACCTTCTCTTTCTCCGAGCTTTGCAAATTAATCGGTGAGATGGATATAGAGTTCTTTGCCCTATGCTACTTTCCGAAATATTTTGATCGAGAGTTTGGACAGTTCCACCGTCAACTATTTGCTGAATTGAAACATATGCTGTCCAATACAGGACTGATTACGGCTTTTGGGCTCCCTCGTGAGCATGGAAAGTCAACTATCAGTTCTTTTTTATTTCCGCTGTATGCGACTCTTTATGATAAATCGCAGTTCACGCTGATTATATCTGCAACGGAGCAAATTGCTCTTCCCTTCTTGGATATGATCAAGGATGAGCTTGAAACGAATACGATGCTAATTGAAGACTTTGGTATTCGCAAGGGTAGCCGTTGGAACAATAATGAGATTTGGCTGCGGAGTAAAAGTGGATTGGATTCATGCATCATGATTCGAGGAATTGATGGTTCTCTTCGGGGCATCCATTATAAGCATTACAGGCCAACACTGGTTCTGCTCGATGATTTGTTGAAGGATGATACAGCTAAATCAGAAACCAAACGTGATCAGATTAAAAGTACATTTACTGATGTCGTTTTGCCAATCGGAACGAGAGATACGAATATTCTTATTTGCGGTACAATTTTAAATGAAGAGGATATCATGGCTGATTTACTCAAAGGTAAGATACCTGGTGTCAGAAGCATTCGTAAAGCAGCCGTTGTTCAGTTTTCGGAACGAGATGATTTATGGGCAGAATGGGAAATAAAATATAATAACCTTCAAGACGAGGACAGGATCAACACTGCCTTGTCTTTTTTTTTTTGCTCATAAAGATGAAATGCTTGAGGGAACTCAAATTCTGTGGAATGAGTATTTGGATTACTACTATCTCATGTGCAAGAAGCAAGCAATGGGTGAAAAGTCGTTCTACAAGGAGCTACAGAACGATCCACGTTCAACGGACGATTACATATTCCAAAATATCATGCATTGGGATCGCTTGCCTGAGTTTGAGGAGATGGAGATTGCCATGTACATTGATCCAGCTATCAAGGTTGGCAAGAAGAATGACTACTCCGCTATCTCGATAATTGGTCAGCATCGGAAGACAAAGCAGATTTATGTGATAGACGGTAATGTGTATAAGCTGCTGCCAGATGATTTGTTTCAAGTGGCCGTTGAAAAGTTGACCACGTATCCCATTGATAAAATAGGCTTTGAAACTGTTCAAGCACAAAGTTATATGAAGCAGAAGTTTGAGGAGCAACTATTGAAGGCGAAAATCTACACGCCGGTAGAAAGTGTGAATTCCAAGGGACAGAAGCATGAGCGAATCATCAGCTTGGAGCCGGATGTGAAGAAGGGGCATATCCTATTCAACTCAGCGAATATCCGATATAATAACCAAATAAAGGATTACAATCGCAACTGCAAATTTGATGATGCACCAGATAGTTTATATGGTGCTGTACAATTAATTCAGTCGGTTAAAAGTCTGAAGTTTTATGATCGAAGTCTGCTGTTTTAAGAGGTGTGCTATTATGGGTTGGGTAGAATTTATAAAAGAATTTGAGGATGAGATTTGGATAATTTATCGGTATAGCCATGATTGTCGAGATTATGATGGAATAGTGAAAATAAACAAGTTAAGTGTTTTTGAGGATATCTCAGATTTCAAATTTGAAATAACCAAAGCACGTTCAGATTGGAAAAATAACTACTTTGCATTTAAAGTTATATTGTATATTTACAGATTGCTTAAAAACCATGAACAGCTACCAGATAAATATATGTTAGCTTACGGTTAATGCCCTCAGTGAGAGGGCTATTTTTTTGTCCAATTGAAAGGAAATGATGTAATTGCAAATAACCGAATCAATCATTATAGAGTGTCTAAATGCACTCAATCAAGCAGCACTAACGAAGCAGATATACTTTAACTATTACAATGGCAATCACGCCATTTTTAAAGATTACGCTATGCAGGAGAGTCGAAGCAATCGAAAACTCATCTTCAACTTCCCACGTAAATTCGTGGATAATGAAGTGGGATACATACTTGGAAAGCCAGTAAATTACGTTTCCAAATCGGACAAAGATGAAGCCGTGCATAAGCTGGATTTGAACATGAGCCATTGGGAAAAGGAGCATAACATTAATCTGCGGAAGCAAAGTGAAATTTATGGTGAGAGTTATGAACTGAATTACATTGATACAGATGGTCAGTTCTCGGCAACCGTTCTATCACCACAGAATGCTTATGTGTTGGAGGATGGAACAGCAGATCGAAATGTGCTGCTCGGACTACATAAATTTACAAAGCGATTCGAAGATAAAGTTTACTTGGATGTATATACGGATAACGAAATTTTGCACTATGAATTGTCAAGCAGCAAGAAAAATAATCTTACGAGACAGAGTAAGTTAACTGAACTCAAATATATCGGCAAACACGATCACATCTTTGGAAGAGTCCCCATTATTTCTTGCCCAGCTAATACTGAGCGGAAATGCGGCTTCCATGATGTGATTTCTTTATTTGATGCGTATAATGCCCTGAACTCGGATCTCGTCAATGAGATTGCAGATCATCGCAATTCTTATTTGGTTATTGAAAATGCAAAGTTGGAAGCAGAAGATTTGTTAAATATGAAGAAGATGGGCATCATCCAAGTTCCTGCTGGGGGTAAAGTAACGTGGCTGATCAAGGAGATCAATGATTCATTTGTTAAAAATGAACTGGATAATCTCGAACATAAAATTTATGACATGATGGATCAGGTTAACTTCAATGAGAATTGGGCGAGTAATACTTCCTCACTTGCACTCCGAAATAAGCTGCTGAATTTAGAGAATAGGGTGGCGATTCGGGAAGCGATGATGGAGAAAGTCATTAAGAACAGGCTTCGGAATTTCTTTACCTACCCTCAGAAAAAAGAAGGCGTTCAATATGATTATCGGGATATCGCAGTTAAGTTTACACGTAACTTGCCGACTGATTTAGTGGGGTTGGCTGATGTAATCGTAAAATTGCAGGACGTATGCTCGAAGGAAACTTTACTTACTCTGCTTCCATTCGTTGAAAATCCAAAGCTTGAGCTAAACAAATTTCAAGCTGAACAGTATCGGTTAGCTGATGGGACTGGAGATTCTACTCATGCAGAATAAAAACAAAATCAAACAACTGGTAAAACATCATTGTGCTTCTTATCTGGGTGACAGACATGGCATCTCCAATTATTGTTGCTGGAAGGATGGTACATGTGTGTTTTTTGATCAGGAGAAACCGCTCCCTAGTTGTCGATATCTTGAAAATGGGGTACTGCCAGCAGATGAGAAGTTGGAGCGCGAATATAAGTCGGAACGGAATATGCATGTTGAAATAAAAGCAGCCAAACCAAAAGTGAATTGTAAGAAATGTGGGACTACATTCGAAGCGAATTCTAATAGGCAAACTTGTTGTGAAAATTGCAGGGAAAAGACGAGGAAAGAAACCACCAGATTGCGCGTTCGAAAGTTCAGGCAAAAAGAGGCTTGATGTAACGCTTTAGAGGGCTTGCGAAGCTATATAAATCAAGGGTTTATTATAGTCAAATATGAGGGGCTAGGGTATTTATACCTTTTCCCCACTTTTGCGATTTCTAATGCGTTACATCATTGTCCTGAGAATGACGTTAAACGGCTACAAAAAACATGAAAATGTGTGTTCGGTTCAAGCGAGTCGAATGGGCATCAAAGGAGATTGATGAAAATGGATCTGGAACAAGTAAAACAATTTATCGAAGCAAATGGCACGACAGAGGAAGTGAAAGTATATATTCAGGGTTTGAATCCAATCAGCGTTGAAGGTGTCGAGCAATTCATTCAATCCAACAAAGAAGCCAGCAGTTGGTTCGATAGCACCGTAGATAAACGGACAACTAAATCATTGGAGACATGGAAGGCCAATCATCTGGAAGGGTTATTGGATGTGGAGATTAAGAAACGCTTCCCAGCCAAAGATGAGAAAGAAATCGAGATGGAGAAGCTTCGGGCTGAAGTGGAGAATATGAAATTGGAAAAACAGCGTGAACGATTAACGAGCCAAGCCATCAAAATAGCCAGTGAAAAGAAACTTCCACTCCAGTTAGTGGATTTTTTTATTGGGGCAGATGAAACGACAACGACAGCTAATCTGACTTCGCTTGAGCAGTCACTTCAATTGGCGGTGCAACAGCAAGTCGAACAAAGGCTCAAAGGGGATGGCTATACGTCTCCTAATGATTCGACAGGTAAAACTTTCACGCTCGATGCAATCAAAGGCATGTCGCAAGACGAAATCAACAGGAATTGGGATCAGGTCAAACAGGCATTACAAAACAAATAAAAATCGAAAAGGACAAGGTGAATACATATGTCAGTACAAAATTTTATTCCAACCATTTGGAGCGCACGTTTAAATGAAAGTTTCAAGAAGAATCTGGTCTATGGGAATGTGGTCAATACCGATTATGAAGGCGAGATCAAAGGCCAAGGCTCAACGGTGAAGAATAATTCGATTGGCGCAGTAACCATCGGTACATATGATAAGGCAGCAGGAATCGGCAATCCGCAGGAGTTGGATTCTGCACAAAAAACGCTGACTATCGACCAAGCTAAGTTTTATAATTTTACCGTTGATGATGTCGATGCGGCTCAAGCTAATGTGGATTTGCTAAGTGGAGGGATTGTGGAAGCATCCTATGGGCTCGCTAATGTGGTGGATCAGTATATTGCCGGGATTTTATACGGAAGTGAAGGCTGGAAATACCATTGGAAATGATACAACGCCTATCGTTCCGACTTCGGCTACAGCCTATGATTTGCTTGTGGATTTGGGCGTTATTTTGGATGAAAATGATGTGCCTGAAGCGGATCGCTTTGTGGTTGTCCTTGCTTTCTTTTATGGGCTGCTCGTCAAAGATCCCCGTTATACGAAGGATGCCAATGTCATGCGGACTGGATTTGTCGGCAGTATCGATAATATGTCGGTGTACAAGTCGAACAATGTGCCAAATACAGCAGGAGCTAGTATAAGATTATTGCAGGACACAAGAGCGCGATCTCATTTGCTGGTCAAGTGGATTATGTTGAAGCCTATCGTCCAGAGAAGCAATTCTCAGATGCGATTAAGGCTTGCAAGTGTGTGGTGCGAAATGTATCAAGCCTGAAGGTATTGCTGTCCTTACTGCAAACAAGTCTTAAACGTAAACACATTACAATAGAAGAAAAACGTTCAGGGTGTCCATTTGGATGCCCTATTTTAATTTCAGGAGGCTGATGGATATGTGGTTTTTGAATAAAGAAACAGGATTAAGTTGGGAAGTAACGGATCAGGAGTTGATTCAGCGGCTACAGGCAAATGCTAGTTATGAAGCCATACAGGAGCCAAAGCAGGAAACGAAAAATACGAGACGTAACGAAAAAGAGGCTGTATCATGAATGAGCAATTGGATTTGATGAAGCGGCTCCTTGGCGTTGATTTAACGGATAGCTCTAAAGATGATATCCTCAATCATTATTTGAATAAAGCCAGAAGCAATATTCTCGGCTATTGCAACATTGAACTGCTTTCTTCTGTTTACGATGATACCGTTGTCGATTATGCCATGTATCTATATAGAAATAAAGAATCGGTAGGATTGATGCAAAAGCAAGAAGGCGAACGTTCAGCCAGCTATGAACCAGGTATCCCACAAAGCATTCGACTCGCTCTCCCCTTACCGAAAATCAAGGTAGGGTATTAGCCATGTTCAATGACGTGAAACTTGAAATATTGGATGCTGTTGATTTGACGGTGGTTAAAACGATCTTTGCTGATGTACAGCCATACATAAAGAGTTATACGTTTGAGGATGCTATTTCGCTGGAAGTTACCCATCGAGCCTTCTGTGAAATAGATGCTCTACTAAAACCAAGCCGATACGTGAAAATTAGCGATAACATATTCATCATCTTGAACATGAAGGAATGGAGCGATTATCTGGAACTGTTCTTGTTTCGTTGCAAGCCTGATTTTGCATAGGAGGGAGAGTTAATGACACGAAGAATAGAAACGATGATGGACTTCTTCCTACGGGAGAAGGGCGAACTTTTACATATAAACGGTGTCCAGCAGATTGCTATGGTTCGAGATGCTACGGATAAAATTCAAGAAATAGATGAAAAAATAATCCGCGCAGCAACTCCAATACAAACTGGTGATTTGATTGGTTATCGAAATGAACGCTTTTTGATAACAAGCGAAATTGACCATCATGATCAATCGTATCGTGGAAGGATGCGGAAGTGTAATTACAGTATCTCATTCAACTGGAATGGCAATGTGAAATGGTTTAATGCCATTGTAGAAGGTAAAACATTTTCGATTGATGATGGAACCGTCATTTCTCTTCCAAATGGGAACATTCATGTGTATGTGCAAGACAACGCAGACACAAGGGATATTCGATTAAATAAACGCTTCTACAATACGCATCAGCCTTTTAAAGTAACGGGAATTGACCATACAGTAAAAGGCATCAACAAGCTAAACTGTGCATTGGATATGATTTCATCCACTGACGATGATGTGGAGAATAATATCGCTGATCGCTGGAAATATGAACTCGCTCATACCTATTCGTTAAACATAGATAATGGAATAAGTGCTAATGTGCTTATTAATGATATTTTACAATTGAACGTTGCAGCTGAGGACAATGGGAGCCCCATTGCAAATCCTGCGATTACATTTACCTCGAACGATCCGAATGTGGTTAGCGTGGATAATGAAGGTATGGTTATGGGGATTGAAGCTGGACAAGCCACAATTACAGCGAGGTTAACATACCAACCAACCGTTCAATCTACGATTCAAATCACTGCAGTTGAGACTTTAACGCACAACTATACAATCTCCATTATTGGCAATCCAACAATAAAAGTCGGCCAAAGTGCATCTTACGTTAGTCATATTTATGATAATGGAACCGAGGTGTTTGACCAGTCCATTCAATGGAGCTTGCGAAATCAAGCTAACTCGACTCCGATCATGGGAAGTATCACAGCAAGTACAGGAAACGGTACAACGGCGAAAGCTGGCAGCACAACAGGATATATTGGTTTATTCGCTGAGCTTGAGAATGATCCGACGATCACAATAGAAAAGACGATTCAAATCAAAGGTATATGGTAGAACATTTTACATGCGGCTTGCCCATAAAGTAGGCTATTTTTATTTTCATTTTAAAAAAGGAGCCCATACATATGCAACGAAAATCCATTGAATACATGCTCAGCGTGAGCCTATTGAAACAACTAAAATCACAAAATTTGATCACCGAAGAAGAGTTTTCTGAGATTGATTTGTTGAATAAAAAGTCCTTCAAATAGCTCATGAAATGGGGCAGAAATAACTTGATGATGTGCCGGATCAATCGTAACATGTGACAGTAGAAGGAATATATATCGAAGGGAGAGGTAAAATGGCAAAGGCAGCAATAGTAAAAAATGTCGTCGTTGTACCTGTGAGAACAGCAGATATAGTAGATGGCACTCAGCAAATTCATAAGAAACGAGTGGCAGCGTACTGCAGGGTCAGTACGGACTCCGAAGAGCAAAAGGAGAGTTATTCAAACCAAGTCAATCATTATACTCGGTTTATTCACAGTAATTCAGAGTGGGAAATGGTCGATATATACGCCGACGAGGGAATTACAGGAACGAATACGAAAAATCGAACACAGTTCAACCGCATGATACAGGATGCCCGAAACGGTAAGATCGATCTCATATTAGTCAAATCGATATCGCGGTTCTCACGGAATACGCTGGACTTGCTAAAATATGTGCGTGAATTGAAAGGTCTCGGTGTAGCCGTATTATTTGAACGCGAAAATATTAATACACTGGATACAACGGGTGAAGTTTTGCTAACCATTCTCAGCTCATTGGCACAGGACGAGAGCCGAAATATCTCGGAAAATAGCCGATGGGGAATTCTACGAGGCTTCCAGAACGGCAAAGTGTTCTGCAATACGACTCGATTTCTCGGCTACGATAAGGATGAAAACGGTGAACTGGTTATTAATGAAGCAGAAGCGAAAATTGTCCGGCGTATATACGAAGAGTATCTGGAGGGTAAGAGTTATCAGGCTATAGCTAATGGTTTAACAGGAGATAAGATTAAAACCGTCACTGGCGGTGATAAGTGGTGGGATTCAACGATTACGATTATGCTTACCAATGAGAAGTATTACGGAGCCTTGCTACAGCAGAAAACAGTAACGGTTGATTTTCTTACTCATAAGCGAATTAAAAATAGAGGGCAGGAACAGCAATATTTGATCGAGGACAACCATGAACCGATTATCTCCAAGGAAATGTTCGAGGAGGTACAGAAGGAAAAAGAACGCCGCGCGAATTTAAAAGGTAATGTAATGGGCGACCGTAAGAAATACTCCAGCAAATATGCACTTAGTGGTAAAGTATACTGTGGCTGCTGCGATACTAACTTCAAACGCCGAACGTGGAATAGTAATAACCCTTCAAAGAAAGTCGTCTGGCAATGCAAAACTTATATCAAAGAAGGCAAAGCAGCCTGTGATGCCAAAGCGGTGGATGAATATGTATTGCAGGATGCTTTTGTACGGATATTCAATCAAATGCATGAGAATAAAGATGGCTTTATCCGAACACTGAATGCGAATATTGAAGCGGTACTTACTAAGCGAGAAGGAAATAAGCCGTTACTTGAAATCGAGAAGCAGATGGATCAATTAAAATCTGACCTGAAGGGATTGGTGAAGCTAAAGCTTCGGGATCAGATTGACGAAGTAGTATACGCTGAGGAGAATGCTCGAATCTCTAAGCAATTGGATGGACTCCGACAACATAAAATGAAGCTGGAACAAGAAAACAATCAAAAGGCTGAAATCAAGGATCGCGTCGATGAGATCATAGAGGTACTTAGCTTACAGAAGGACTTACTCGAACAATTTGAAGATGACCTATTTAATGCGCTGGTAGAGAAGATAACCATTCTCTCACCGGCGCATTTTGTTTTTACCTTGAAAAGCGGGATGGAGATCGAGAAGTTCGAAGAGTAAACTTCAAACTGTTATAAGATTAAATGAAAGTGACAGATGGCATGGGTCGATTCCATGCTGTTAGTCGTCAAACGGAAGGTTTACTTTTACAATCGGGGTCTTGTTGGGATATCGATTCCTTTTTCTTTTAGTTCATTTTCGCGCTGAATAATCTGAAGTTCCTTTAGTGCTAATTCTAGTTTCAGCATATCATTGTTCTTGCTTGACCGTATTTTCAAAAATCCAATTAGACCAACGATTATACTACCGAGACCAATTATAGGCATTGATATCTTGAGATACACTGGGTCGGTTGTGGACATCATCAGTAGAGTCATAATTCCAAACAAAATACTGAGTGTGTTCAGGGCTATTATTTTTTTCATTAAATACTCCCCCTCATGGTATGACTATTGTCTAAATTATACTATAAAAGTATGATACCTTATTCCCGCAAATATTTGTTCGAAAAAAAGCGTAGGACAGTCGATGCGCTTATAGTTCATGCTCATGCTGTTAGTCGTCAGTGCTTCGGATACAGATCCTCCAAACTAGATTTAATAGAACTCATCAACTTCAATCCATCTCTAACCCCTTCGAAATACAACCATTCTTTTTCCATCGCATGCAGATGGTTAACCGTTTCTTCCCATTCTAAGATTTTCAAAAACGTTGCTGGATCTAGCCGCCCCTTTAATTCATCCGTTATTTCGTTCAGCTTTAATCTGATTGTATAGATATTAGGCAGCTTAGCTGAAGCATTCGCGTGTTCATCAAATCTCCGGCTTAATACTTGTTTAAACCATTGTGGGAAATCTCTCTGAGACAAAGCCATCCCTCCCGTTGTTCGAGTGTGTGTATGTTAACTCTGATGGGAGGGGATGGCAAGTTCAAATTAGCAATAGACGTCCGCAACGCTTGCTGAAAGAGGTTACACCTACATATGTGAGTTGGAACTTATAATCTGAATGCTTCTTAGTAGCTAACTTTTTAAGACGAGAAGATTTGTTTTAATTCGTGCTTACAACAGAGAGCAGTGCAATATGATTATCTTGCTACGTCTTATTTCTATTTTTTAATAAGTGACTTAAATTTCTGTAGAGTAGAATACCATTGAAGAATAGTTCCTCTTTTTTTAAAGAGAATTATCCAATCAGTCACGATTTTGAATAACGACGACGAAATAACAAAAGGTAAAGCAATTGATTGATATACAAGTTGAAAGATTTTTTTTATCTCGTCTAGATTCTTATCCTTATAATTTATGATAAATTTATCTAAAAATGAAAAGTCATTGTTCATTAATGAGTAAACTGTAAGAAATGCTAGGGACATTGCGAAAAGCGTCCTAACAATATCCAAAGAGATTTTCGCGCTATCAAGGAACTCATCTGAAAACTTATGTTTTATTAATAAGATCAGATACATTAATGTTGAAGTCCCACAAACTGAGATTAACAATAATTGAAAGGATACTGTTCTATTTATGAAAATTACAATCAAAGTAACAAAGGCCGGAATGGACAAGAAAGTAAATATCGACATGAATACTATGTTTACACTGAATAAAAGTTTAAGTTGAAATGCCAATAAAATAGGTGTAAGAAAAAGAAAAACCAAAATTGCTTCGAATAGTGGTTTGTGATGAATTAATGTATTCCAAAGTATTAAAACTGACCAAATAGAAATTATAATAATTCCTCGATGTATATCTATTACTTGAAGAACTTTATTAAATATTGATTTATATGTACTTGTTCTGGTCATTTAATCCTCCGGTTCATGGTTGATGATTATTTCGATGAAATAGAGCCATCATTCCGGTGGTAAGTGAGCCATTCCTCCGGAGAAAATGAGCCGCCTCTCCGGTTGTGGGAGCCGACATATGGATAGAAGTGGATATGGAGCAGGAATTAAGGGCGAGCGTAGCGAAATCATCTTGACCCTTGAGTCCTTCTCCAACCCCTGGGGATGGCAAGTTATGAATTATTGTTTTAATGGTTTTTCTTTAAATTCTTCAATCCAATAATCGTAGTATTCATTTTCCCATTTCGAACCGTCATAGTATTCTGCTTCCATAATAACTGCAATTATCGTCTTTGCATTTTCTCCATTACTTAAGATACTCCAGCCAGTATTAGCCCCTTCAGTTTTTTGGGGTTGAATGTTAACTGCTGTAGCTGAGCCGCCTTCCAAGTAATCAGACGAGTCTAATTTTATTGGATATCCATTGCTGTCGAATGCGAACCATCTGGCCTTATAGTTTTTAATAACTTTGTCCGTATTGTTTTTCACAATCACTTGGATATGATAAAAATCGATATATGTTCCAGTTCTAACAACCTTTGCGCTTACTACACTGACCTCTTGATTTGACTTCAATTCCTCCATCTTTTTCTTATGCTCAGCAGCCAACTTTTCTTCATTCTGTTTTTCGTATAATGATTTTTTCGCCATCAGATCTGAGTCGTTTGATACAATGGTCAATGCTTCACTTAAGACCTTGATTGCTTTTTCAAATTGCTGTTCGGACGCAAATTTTTCGGCATCGGTGAGTATAGCTGACTTATAATCAGATGAAGTCTCATTGATTAAATCTTGAGCTTTTTTATAATTGGTATTATCAGTTTCGATGACCTTTTTCAATTCTGAAAGTGAATCCTTCACATTATTGTTCTTTAGGAGTTCTTCCCCCGTTTTAAAAGCTGTCCTTGAATCATTGAGCTCTTTAATTTCTGTTTGGGCTGCACTCACTTCAGATGACAGTAAACTTGTTTTCTTAATGGTTTCAAGTTGGTTTGTAGCTGCATTAAAATCGATCTTTTCACTTGTAAAATCTTGTTTGACTTTTTCAATATCCGCTTTTAGAAATGTCTCGACTTCCGTTTCTTTTTTTAGATCGCCTTTGATTTTCTTTTCATAAATTTCGATGGCATTTCCATACTTGTTTTCTTGGATAGCATTTCTGAATGAACCAACAGGACTATTGTTCAAGAACAAGGACATCGATCCGATGATAATCACGATTCCAACGATAACACCCGTGAGAATCCATTTCTTCCTGTTACTTAACTTACCTGAAGACTTTATTGAAGTCGTAGTTCCACACTTATTACAGAATAGACTATCTTCTGGAAGTTCCACGTTACATTTTTTACAGTACATATTTATCCCCCTTTTGTTCTGTTACCTACTTAAAAGTCCATTTTAATGGTTGTTTCGCTAAATCATATCAAGCCTAATTGACTTCAATATGTCAGCGAATATATGTTTGCATAATTAATAGGTCAAAAGTTGCAGGCAGTTAATACCATTCGGTAAAAACCAGCAAAATCCTGCATTGCAATTTGTGAAATTGTGTATTATCGTGGGTATCTGCAGGATAACTATTTATGGATAAAACGAAAGACTGCAGGAATTAGTGCTTCGGAGGTGAAATGTTGAAGATTAAAACCGTCTGCATATATGTTGCTGTATTACTTTTCGTAAATGTTATTACTGGATGTGAAACTAAAACCGATAAGAAGCTTCATCTAATGTACGGGCAAGTAAATGGATTTTTAGACGAAGGAGATTTGGAAAGTGCAATAGATGTCTTTAATGAAATGCTAGCAATAAAAGAGAACTTAATGATTAGCCAAAGATTAGAAGACACAATAACTGAACAAGTAGCAGTAGAAACTACAAAACAGTTATTTATCGAGTTCAAAAGAATTCATGACAATATTGATAATTCTTTTAGCTCAGGTGAGATTATGAATCTACTTAAACCAGTTAGGGAAGTTATTAATAGTTTTGAAAAACTTGATACAAGTAAAGAAACAGAAATATCTCAATTCGTAGAAACATTTAAAGAAAATCCATTATTTCAACTTTTTAAAAGTGATTATGTGAGTGGGAAAACAATACAAACTGGGCTATATGAGGATTCTATTATACTTAGTACTAAAAAAATTAGGGTAAGAATTATAATGGAGGATTTATTAGAAACTGAACTGCCAAGCAAGTATAGGTTTTAAATTAACCTATTACTAAAAATTTATAAAAATAATAAGTAAGCTCTGTATCGTAAAATCATTTATCGACGACACGGAATTTAACTACTTTCAATTATATACCTTTCACCGTCTCGACACATGTGGAGTGTGTGGTAAGGATATATCGGGATTAGAAGCATTGATGCACGAGAAACGAAGAGCAATAGAAATATGTTCTCGCATTCAAAAAAATGTTGTGAAGTTAAGTGTGGGAACATTATGTTCTTTTCATGCACAAAGCATGTGGAGGCGGTAGTGTCAATACATCATGTTGACAAATAATAGGGAACGCCTAAACCATATTTCAAAACAATAGACTTTGAATTAGCTCATGCTGAGATTGCATGAGCTAGTTTTGTTGGGATTTAACTCAGTTGGGAGAGAGCTTCGCTGGCAGCGAAAAGGTCAGAGGTTCGAGCCCGAATATACTCCACGTAGATCTTAAACACAAACTGCATCTCTGCCGTTTTTTTGTTTTATTTATTAGTTAGTTCATTATGTGGCAGAAGTGTAGATATGAATTTTTCCGAGGATTATAAGAGATATTTATCAAAGCACCTTGGACTTGGTACTTGGAAAATTATAGAGAAAGTTGATTCAAATGAAATCATTATATTGTGTTAAAATTTATTTTAATTTATGATCGTGTTAGGTAATATTATAGGCATAATAAATGTAGGGGGTGTATGTGTTGTCATATGAAAGTTACAAAGAAGAGATCTCAAATGATATACAAGCGTGTTTGGAGGATATGGGCTGTCAGCCAATACTCTTCGTTGGTTCAGGAATTTCAAAGAGGTATTTCGATGCTCCTAACTGGGAACGACTGCTTGTTATTTTATCTGAGACGTGCCCTCGTATCGAAGACAGCTTTGCCTTCTACAAACAAACAAATAGTTATATGGAAATAGGTCAAATCTTTGCTCAGAAGTTTAGAGAGTGGGCTTGGAGAGAGGGCAAACAGTACTTTCCTGATGAGCTATTTCAACAAAATGCACCGCCTGATATATATATCAAGTTTAAAATAAAGGAGTTTTTAGATAGTATAACTCCTGAATCAATAGAGCAGATTGAAAATGAGGCATTACGAAAGGAAATTTTGGCACTACAAGATGTTAGACCCCATGCCATAATAACAACTAATTATGATACATTCCAAGAATTGGTTTTCCCTGATTATGCACCTGTGGTAGGACAACAAATTCTTAAATCTAATCATGCAAGCATTGGGGAAATTCTTAAAATACATGGTTGCGTTTCAGATCCTACAAGTGTGGTACTAACAAGTAATGATTACGATAACTTTACTACTAAAAAGAAGTATCTAAGTGCTAAGCTTCTAACTTATTTTGCGGAGCATCCTTTAGTTTTCATTGGATATAGCGCTGAAGATCCAAATATCCGTGCAATTCTATCTGATATTGATGAGATCATTTCAACAGATAACCAGTTGATCCCTAATATCTACTTACTTGAGTGGGATGAAGGTGTCGAGCATAAGCCTTTACCAGCTAGGGAGAAGTTAATAGCAATTGGAAATCATCGCAGTGTTAGAGTTAAAAATATTGTGGCTAACTCGTTTGAATGGGTATATAGAGCATTTGGAGCGAATAGTGCATTAGAGAAAGTAAATCCTAAATTACTGCGAGCATTACTTGCAAGAACCTATGATATGGTTCGATATGATATCCCTAAAAGAACGGTAGAGGTTGATTTTAGAGTCCTAGAGAATGCGATAAACCAAGAGGGAGAGCTTGCCAAAGTATATGGAATAACGACTCTAAATAACTCTACAGCTTTAAATGCAGAATTTCCTTATACGATTAAACAAATCGGAAACCATCTTGGGTTTTCAGGATGGTATCCTGTTCATCAGGCTTTTGTACAAATCAAAAATGAGACAGGAATCGATATAAAGGCGAGTGATAATAGGTATCACATAAGATTAAAAATTGGTAATTCCACATTCAGTAAGTATTCTGAAGCTGCTGTTGATTTAGCAAGGGCTAGAATTATTGGGGATGAATACAGCTTAGAGCTTTAATCATTAAATAATGTTACTCACCCTATTCATGTGGAGTGCTGTGTGTCGCTTATCAGGAGATAGCATATTGGAGCCGCATTTACCTGCCTAATTGAAGCCCGAGCGCTAACTACGCTCGGGCTTTTGTGCACTTGGAGGAGCGTATCGTTGTGTGGTCTCCCATCAGGAAATAGCATATCGGAGTTACATTTACCTACCTGCTAGAAAGCGAGATTGAATCTGAGATCTTCGTATAAAAAACGCAAATCAGCTATAATATTTTTGTAGTCTTATTTAAGATAAAGTTACATTAGGTCTTGTCTCATTGCATAGTAGGTTATGATGGGAGGAAGTATTATGCTGATAAGAGGAAACGTGGACAAGTATGATAGGGAAACATCGCAGCATATTGTTGCTTATTTGGATATATTGGGTGTTGTAGCGAGAATGAAGGAGGGGAAAGAACGTCAAAAAAATGCGATGAATAAGTTGCATAACCTCTATACTTTTTCTATGGATATATCAAAGCAAATAGCTATAGAAGGGTATAGCGATATTCAGTTTAAAATGTTTTCCGATAATATCATCATTGTTAAGAAGCTATCTGAACAGCCAGATAAACGATTACTCGACATAAAGGCTTTATTAAATTGTGTCTCGCATTTTCAATGCTCATCGGTCACAGATAGTGTTGGATGGCTTGTTCGTGGAGGGATTTCGATAGGTGAGTTATTTATGGATGAAACCATGGTATGGGGGGAAGCGCTTCTTAAAGCCTACGATCTTGAATGTAATTCAGCTATATATCCTAGAATATTACTAGATTCAAGTGTGCTTTCATATATTGGTTCAGATAAGGAATTAACCGAGTACACACAACAAGACTTCGACAATCTGTACTTCTTGAATTATTTACATATTCAGCATTTTGGAGGCCAATTTTTGAAAGATGGTTTTCAAATGATGCTGGATGAACTGAATGGGAGATACTCAGAACGCATATACCAAAAACTTTGTTGGCATATGAACTATGATAATAGAGAGCTCGACAAGAAGAATGAGAAAAAAGATAGGAAATACCGTTTACGTATAGATCAACAATCTATAAAATAGCTAGAAAGGGAGGGGCTTTATTGAGAGCTACTATCTTTTATTCTTGGCAATCAGATCTACCAAATAGCACTAACCGTAGTTTTATTGAAAATGCAATTAAGAAAGCTATTAAAAAACTGTCATTTGAAACTCAAGTGTATGCTGAATATGATCGAGACACATTAGGTATAACAGGTTCACCAGATATATCTGATGCAATCTTTGAAAAAATCGATAAGAGTAGTATTTTTATATGTGATATATCTATAGTAAACAGTGATTACTCCGGAAGGAAGACCCCTAATCCAAATGTGCTTGTTGAGCTTGGTTATGCAGCGAAAACTTTGGGATGGAAAAAAGTTTTATGTTTATTCAATATAAAGTATGGCGAACTACGTGATGTTCCGTTCGATTTAAACCATAAGAGAATATTATGCTATAATTCCGATAACACAAATGAAAAGGATAAGGTATCAGAAATAATTTTTAAAAATATATCGGAGATGTTTTCTAAAGGCATTCTTTTTAATCCTTTAAAGGATCATGTTAAAGGGAAAATTGATTATTGCTTTCTTGAAATTTTAAAACATATTAGTGTAATTGTGTATGATATACACAGCATGTCGGAGTCTTTGGGGAAAGTCAATAAACTATTAAGCTCTGATAAAATGACCATATTAAACCTACTCAAAGAGAAGAGAAGTATTCTTGGATTTTTTGCATACAAGAACTTAAAGGATGTGCAAGACAAATTGATTGAGCTTTTTAACATGATTAGCTCATCATCAAACTACCCAACGAACTGGGCAGTTACTATATTAAACCTACAGGATTGGATAAGAAGCTTTCAATGGCACACTTCATTTAGAAGAGAATACCCGGTTTATATCAAGAAATTAGACCCTGACAGAGCATATACTGTTGTCCATGCAGGAAAAATGAATAAATTTAATAGAGATGATTCTTATATTCTATTAAAAAAGATTGATGAAACGCAGGGTTTTGTAATAAACGTTGGTACAATGGCGTTAGTAGAACAGGATTATCTGATTTCTAATTTTAACCTTAACTCCTCTGTCCTAGAATCTTTTTGTGAGTGTATATGGAAGATGGTTCAGTATAGTAATGATTGGCTCGATACCACTGGCAGTGAGTTTATACTTGATCCTGAATATTACCACATAGGAGGACCTATATAGAATTACCTGTGCTTAGATTCCGCCTAGCTCCACCAACACCTAACACAAACGGCAGAGATGCCGTTTTTTTGATTTTTGTGTACTTACTCTACTCATGTGGAGTGCGTGGTAAGGATATATCGGGGGGAATGAATTCGCATAAAGCGGATGAGGGATTAGATTTTGGAGCTATTACAAACCATTCGATATAATAATAGTGGAACATTTCCACGCAACGAATTGCAGCAAATCATTGAACGGAAGGAAGAGGCTATCCCGTACTTGCTTCAAATTATGATCGAGTTAAAAGAGGGCCATGAGAAGGTGAGAGACCGCTCAACTCGAATTGTTTATATCTGACATGATATTTGACGATGCCATAACGGAAGATATAGGTAGAATACTGGCGTCTGTATATAATGGAGATGTCGATTTATTACTGAAGCTAATCGAGAATACAGAGGCAAACGAGTATGCGCGTGGACAAGCTTTGATCTCTTTAGTTGCGCTTGTATTTAACGGTCAGCTTACAAGAGAATTCGTCATGGACTATTTTAAGCAACTTATGAACGATAAGCTTACAGAAACAAACTATTATGTAAATACGGAGATCGTATGCTGCTGTAATGATCTTTATCCTGACGAGGTTTATGAAGATATTAAGCGTTTGTATGAGGAACAGGTTATTGAATCCTTTATCATAAGCATAGAAAGCATCGATAAAACACTTAAGAGAACAAAAGAAGATGTCTTACAAAGCAATCAACAAGATTACAAATTTCAGTTTATAACGGACACAATTAAGGAACTGCAAGTATGGGCTTGTTTTCGCCAAGAACAGTTTGAAACGCCAGTAAACGCCAAGCCAAAGATAGAACGTGGTGCAGCCAACAGTGAGCCAAAAAGAAATTCAGCTGTCAAAGCTGAAAAAATCGGTCGTAATGATCCTTGCACATGCGGCAGCGGTCAAAAGTATAAGAAGTGTTGCGGGAGTTAGTGTGGCTTACAGAAAGGAGTGGGTGGCTTGATATGGGTGATATTTGTGGTCAGTTTAGAGCACTACAGGCAATATAGACAGGCAAGCCTATTAAGACGGAAGGCTCTTATTCTGATCTTAAATGGGTAGTGCACGATGAGGAAGAAGACAATATTGACAATGCTTTGATGCGCGTCAAAAATACATTAGCAATGTCTAATGTGGAAGATGCTTGAGTACAACAACCGTCAAGGATTTCATGGTACAATTGGATAAGTACGTCATTATTCTTCAAGGAGATTGCTCCAATGCGGGCATCAGGTAGCCAGAGTTGTTGAAAAATGAGTATGTTACACATAATGGATACGACACCTCCTCATCACGCGACGGAGGTTTTTTTATGAGGAAATACGCTTGCTGGCATATTGGTGTCGGCAATGTGGTGTATAATGATGGGAATTACCTGTCGAATAAAGAAATTTCCTGTTGGATTGTAGAATATGTACTGTTTTTTCTTGTTGTTTTTCCTTGATAACTGAGAGCTGCTGATGGATGCGATCAGATAGGCGAGTCCCCTAATTATAGAGATTTTTTTATAAACGTAAGTTGGATACATCCAAGTAATTTTTTATATCTAAAGTGATGAAATATTTATATATATACGTAAAAGGACATTAGCACTAGAAATATTTCTGAATATTTCGTGATAATAGCCCTATTTATGTTGTAAAAAAATATGTCGAATTTACTAAAAATAAAGAATATTTTGTCGAAATATAGTTGGAATCATTAGCTAAGTATAGTACATTAGTAACAATAATTAAGAGCCGAACACATAAGCGTTGTATAAACACTGATGTACTTTCTGTCTGAAAATGAAGACAACTTTTTTTGATCCGAAATCCAAAAGGTCGATCGCTATTAGAGGTAGCTCTATCCATTTGGATTAATTATGTAAATATGTTCACATGAGTAAAAAACAGCTGCGCTTGTCGATCAGTCGACGCTCAGTCTTCGTTGTCTCCCTAAAGATATTCGAATCGATTCGTGACCAGAAACAGCAGATTGCCTTGCGAGTCTTCGGTTTGAACCATCCGCAGCTTGTGTTTCATTTTCTTCTGCTGCGATCCTACACGTACGATGACGTCTTCGCTGACCCTGCTTTCTGCCTTGATTTCAAGAAATTCAAGTGGCTCCAAGCAAGCGTTGTTCTTGAGCCGAGTGACGAAAGAAATGCCGCTTTCGCAGTAGCGATCGAATGCTGCATAGTCGATGTAGCCACTTGCCGGGTTTCAGACACCCGATCTGTGAACGTTCTCGTACAAGATAAGACGGAAAGTTATGAAAATTCAGAGAACATTTATGCAACTCTAGTGAGCCGAACAACATGGAGGAATGGTTGAAAGATGCAACTATTAAAAAACATGCGAATTGGAATGAAAATTTTTCTTTTAATTATAATTGCTTTTCTTTCTTTAATTGTAATTGGGCTGTCGAATTTGAGTACAATGAATAGAATGAGTCAAAATTCTACGGCTTTGTATCAGGACGCATTGTTACCTGTGAAGTGGTTAAATCAACTTCGTTCCAATTGGAATGCACAAGACGCTAACTCATTAGAAACAATGATGACGACAGATAATTCAGAGATTCAAACTTTGGCACAGAGAAGTAGTAACATTACCAGTCAGAATGACAAGCTACTTTCTGATTATGGAAAATCAGATTTAAGCCCCTTCGAAGCAGATGGACTTAAAAAGTTGAATGACATTACGGGGAAAATTAGGGAAGAGCGTAAAAAAGTAAAGAATTTGGCTGCACAAAACAAAAAAGAGCAAGCAGTGGCGCTATACTCTAAATCCTTGTATCCACTCAACCAGGAAAGACATAAAATTGTACAAGATTTAGCGGACTATAAAGAAAAAGAAGCCACAGACTTAAATAACAAAAGTATTCAAGATTTCTCACGAACAAAAGAACTTTCCCTATTCATATTGATCATCAGCCTTCTTGTTTGTATTGCGACAGGCTATTTAATTACACGTTTAGTAACTAGACCGATTCGGGTTATGCAAACATTAATGGAGAAAGCCGAGTCGGGCGATTTAACGGTTCGAGGGAGCTACAAATCGAAAGATGAGGTCGGTTCATTAACTCATTCTTTCAATGCTATGCTCGATGGTTTGCGAAACCTAATCCAAAAGATCAATGAGAATTCGTTAAATCTTTCAGCCATGGCGGAGGAATTGAGCGCATCAGCCGAGCAATCGGGACAAGCCGCTACCCAAATTACCGCATCTATACAAGAAGTTTCAGCAGGTGCGGAAACACAACTGGAAAACGTCATGACAACCGAACGGACGATTGAACAAATGTCTCTTGGAGTTCAGCAAATTTCAAACTATTCACAAGAGGTTTCTGATAAAGCCATTCTTGCATCAGAATCAGCAATAGAAGGAAAAAAGGCTATTGAACAATCAGTCCAGCAAATGAATAGTATTCAATCATCTGTGGGTAACGCATCTCGTTCCATCACTGAGCTTGGAGAACAAGCACAACATATCGGAAAAATTGTTGAAACCATACAGGGTATTGCCAATCAAACCAATCTACTGGCACTTAATGCTTCAATTGAGGCAGCAAGAGTCGGAGAACAAGGTAAAGGATTTACAGTAGTAGCAACTGAAGTACGCAAACTTGCTGAACAATCGTCAGAATCCGCGAAACAAATTGCTGCCTATATTGAATCCGTACAGTCTAAGATCAAAACTGCTGTTGATAATATGGAAGTTGGGACAAAAGAAGTTGCTGACGGAACTATTGTGATGAATGCCGTTAGTCAATCGTTTGATCAAATTTTCAGTACTGTCAATGAAGTAACAAGCCAGATTCAGGAAATATCCGCTTCTGCACAACAAATAGCTGAGGGAACAGAAGAAGTTGTGAAGTCGTTCAGTGTTGTGTCTGAAGTTGCCTCCGTTTCCTCGCAAGAGACACAGACTGTATCGGGCGCAACCGAAGAGCAACTCGCAACTATGGAGGAGATTTCAGCTTCTGCTAGCTCTCTATCCCACATGGCAGAGGAATTACAATCTTATGTCAGCAATTTTAATATTTAATTTCCAAACGATCCTTTGTTTTGAAAATAACGATTTCGGTTGCGAATAGGAAGTTATCGGGTTTTATTTGATAATCACCAAGAGCAAATCGTTTATATTTTGGCTATCGACAATCGCGCTGATAAATATTGATTCAAGTTGGCCTCTCTTAAATGGGAGGTTTTTTCTTGCTAACATATACTCGCTGACAGATTAGTGCCGATAATATGTTATATAATAATGGAATATCCTGTCGAAAAAAGGGATTTCCAAATGATTAAATCATACTCTAACCTGATTCAATAATATAAAATATTTTTAGTTTTTCGGATTGCATTTTGGCTTCCCATAATGTGATGGACTGGATTGGGAATAATAGTTGCTTTATTTCTGAGGACCAAATTGATGTACTCGTAATTAAAATATCATTTTTCAAAGAAAAAGTGTGATTGAGAAAAAAGGAATATGATCGAGAAAAAAAGAGAAATGATCGATTAAAATATGAGAATTAGAAGTCAGGTTTTACAGTTCAGTGTTAATCTCTCTGGTGCGATGTATGCGCTCGCTTTGACTTCTCTTTTAATGCTAACGGTTAGTCTCCAAGATTTTTTTCCTCTTTTCTCTAAACTAGCTACTTCACGCAACCTCCGTCAAATTATTTCTAATAACAATTATTTTTTTGATTGAATGTAAAAAGAATACCCCTAGCCTATTACAGAACAAGTGTTCACTGACAACTAGCTGACTTTTGGATATGAGAAAATGGATTTACAGAAGGCCATGGGGGTTAATTTCATGAATATGAATAGTGCAATGATCTTAATTTTTAGTCTGTACCTAGTGGTGGGATTAATTTTGGCATACCGTTTTATTACGAAAGAAATACATGAGATATTTGATGAAGATCTTAGTGAAGAGGAAGATGTAAACTACATTCGATCCCGAAATGATTTCTATGATGCGCTGCATAATCTTGAGAAAATCGTGGGGAGTAAAGGGTTGATTACGATCTTTTATTTAGGTGGAATGTTATTCTGGCTGCCCATGTGGTTGTACATTCACGTGAAATAGTTACTTAATGAATTTTATAAGGGGTGAATGGCATGCATCCATATATCAAACAGATGATCAAAACCGCGGAACATAATAAAGGAAAGCATCAATTCAATAAGAAGGAACTTATTGAACAATTAAAAATTAAAGCTCAAAACGCAACTTCAAAATCACCAACAGATCAGATTGCTCAAGACCATGACTTGCTAAATAGACAGCAAGAAGATATCCGAGGCTTAAAAAAGCATATCAAGAAATTGGAAAATAGAGTGAACGAACAGGAACAGAAGCTTCAGGCTTCCAAAGCTAAATCCAATAAAGTGGAATTGGAAAATAAATCATTACGTTCTTTTTTATACGAAGCAAAGTTGGAACTAAATAACGAAAAGAAAGCCAGCCTTGAAAAGCAGTCACAATTTGATCGGCTTACTCAAAAATGCAAAGCTCTGGAAGAGACGAACGCTGCTCAAGCTGTTCAAATAGAAAAACTAAAACATGATCTATCGAAGGCGAAATCATTAACAAATACAAATAGTTCTTTGAAACTGAGGAATTCATTAGACCGGCTTAACAAGGTAAACCAAGAGTTATCAAGGGAATTACAAATCGAAAGGGAATTTCGAATGGATCGGGATCAGTTGTCTCTGCTCAAAAATACGATTCGGACACAGGCAGCCTACATACAACAATTGAAACGTTCAAATTCTGGAATGATCTCAGAAGCCAGTATTCAGGAACTATTTGATGCACTGCGGGCAAGGCTTGTCTTGGCAAAGCCGTCGCACAGGGAGATGCTTCTAGATTTATTTAATCGATTAAAGAGAATCAAAAGCAGGTTTCAGGAAGCGCCAAGTTCCATTCAGCCTAGAAACTCGAGTGAAATGTATGGTTACCTTATTAAAACAGGCGAAGATCTTCATTTTTATAACTTAGAAAACGGTGTGTATAAGGTTTGTTCGGGGGAGGGGACATATGAGCCAGACCTTCCTGTTAAGGTTAATATGATTCATGAACATGAGGTTAACATTATTAAGCAGTATAGTTACCATTATGTTCCGAGGACTTCGAGTGCTGCTGGGGTAAGACGGAAAATTCAGCGTACAGATAGCGCAGTTATACCCATTCATTCAACTGAAATGAAAGTTCTTGTCATTGGGTCTAGAAACCGTACTAAATATACAAAGATGCTAACGGATTGTGGATTTCATGTTGAATGGTATGACGGATATGAGGAAAGTCCGGAGGCGTTAAAAAGCAAAAGAAACGGTGCGCAGGTTGTCATTATCTGTACAGGTCACTCACCGCATTTTGTACTCGATTTATTTGAACCTGATGATCCTAGAGTAGAAAAAATTTATCGCGAAAATGGCAACTCCATCTACCATAGGATTCGTTACAACGGGATCAAACAAGGACTTATGTAGAGTTATTCGAATTAGGGGTGAGCAATATGGAAGTCTCATCCACAATTATTGCAGGATTTTAGAACATTAAGTCGAATGTACTAGAATTAGGAAAATAGAACTAATTCAAGGGAGCATTCTCGATGATAGATCAAGTCATTCGATTATTTAAATTGATTAATGCCATACAAGCAAACCCCGGGATAACAGCGAAAGAGCTTGCGGTAAAATGCCAAATAACCGAAAGAACCGTATACAGAGATCTTCGCAACCTGGATCACATTGCTCCGGTCACGAATGAGGGTTATGGGAAAGGGTATACATTTATCGGTAATTTTTCAATGTATCCTCTCAATTTTACGGATCAGGAAGCTATGGTTTTCTCCATGCTGCCTTCTGTCCTAGACCGAAATAAGCTGCCTGACGGATTCGATACGGCTCATGATAAGGTCATGGCTACACATTTAAAAGAAAAATCTCGCAGTAAAGATATTGTTCAGAATATTACGGATGCAATCCAAATGGGTATGCCTGCCTATAAGGAAGAAAATCAGCAGAACTTTCTATTCGATATTTTGCAGGCGATTCTTAGCAACAAAACGATAGAGGCTGTGTACCATACACAAAGCAGAAATACCGAGACCAAGCGCCTGATAGACCCTTACTATTTGGTGCCAAGGGATCAGCGTTTTTATTTGATTGGATTCTGCCATCAAGCCCAGGATATACGGACGTTCAAGCTGAGTCGGTTTCGAGCCGTCGAAGTTTCCAATCAATCGTATGAAAAAGGCGATTTCAGTATTAAGCAGTACTTGAAAAATACGTGGTCCATTGAGCGTGGCGACGATCACATTCACTTTAAAGTGAAGTTCTCCTCGGCAGTCGCTCGTTATATAAAAGAAGAAGAGCTGTTTGTGAGACCGCGTATGAAGGATCTTCAGGATGGCGGCTTGATCTTTGAAGTAACACTGAATCATGACCGAGAATTTCTTAACTGGGTGTATCAATACGGACCCAACGCAGAGATTTTGGAACCCAAATCCTATAGAGAACACATGAAGCAGCAGTTGCAGGAATGGATGAAATTATATAGTTGATGAATTATTGCGAAGTGTAGGTCTCTATTCCCGATCAAGAGGTGAAAGCATGATATCTACAATGATTCAAAATCTTCATGAGAACTTTAGAAATTCCTCGCTAACTAAAAAGGTACTTCTCGCTCCTAGGTTTGCCGACGGACAGCAGTGGCTTCACCAGGTGTGTAAGGCTTATGGGCAGGTATTAAATGTTGAAGTGCAGACGATAAAAAGTTTGGCTTTAAATCAGACTAGGAAGAGGCGTTTGTAGCAAAATGTAACCGAAGGAAGTGAATGTGTGAAAAATTGGAAAATCATAAACTTTTTGTGTATATTATTGGGCATAGCTGAACGGGGCTAACCGCAATTCGAAGGCTTCATATGAATGGTATTTCAAAGGCGACACGGAGAAAATAAAAGTGTATAACGTGAAGCATAACGACGCGGAACTTAGTACGATTACAGCTATCTCATAATTCCATCATGCAAAAGCCAATGATTTGACGCATAATAAGTAAGGGTAAAAGGAATAAGAACTGGAAAGAGCCTTAAGGATCTTGCAATTTTGGAGATCTTTTAAGGCTCTTTTTGTTTCTGAAATGCAATTTATATTGGAAATATACTCGTGAGTATAAGGCAGGCGGCTTCAATTGTGAATGGATGTTTCTCAATGATACAATTGTGAGAATTACTTATGTTGAAACATTCATTTGAAATACACACAAAGTACACAGCCATTCTTTAATTTGAATTATGGGAAGCGATAAAACATAGAGATGCTGGCGGAAGCGGAGTGCAGCCCAATGAAACGAACGATATTGCTGGTTGAAGACGATATGCTTATGCGTGAGGTGATCACGGACTATTTTAAGAAGGAGCAATGGGAAGTGCTTGAAGCGGAGAACGGAAGAATTGCGCTTGACGTATTCGAACAGAACTCCGTTGATTTGGTTGTCCTCGACATTATGATGCCGGAAATCGATGGATGGTCGGTATGCAGGCGCATCAGGGAAAAGTCGGACATCCCGATTATGATCATGACCGCCCGAGCAGAGGATGACGACCACCTGTTGGGGTTTGAGCTTGGCGCCGATGAGTACGTAACGAAGCCTCTGAGTCCAAGAGTACTGGTAGCCCGCGCTAAATCCCGGTGAAGCTGTCTCATCTCCAACAGCCTCTGACGATCCGGACACCGACAAAAAAATCTTAATTGTCATTGACCAGACGGAGAAGCCGATTGAGGGCAACAGCTTCGATTTTACGGTGAAGCAGCTTCCGGAAGGGTTTATGCTGGCCGAAATGCAGTGGGTGTCCAAGGAGAACTTGATCGTCAATTCGGTTCAAGAAGCGATTGAACATGGAGCTAGCGGTGGAGACGGCTTCTATATTAGCGGCGACGGACAATTCTCGGGCTTCTTCTACACGGACGCGATGAAGGGTGAGAAAGGGCAGGTTGTGTTCTTGTTCAAGGATGAGCAAGGCAAGGAGTTAACGTGGAAAAAAGAAATGACGTTGAAGTAACGTCGAAATACATGTAAAGGACCGGCCGTTTAGGCTGGTCCTTTTCCTCATGTCACGTTATCTTACTTGCAGATAATAAAAGTTGTTGACACGGCTATAGGTGTCAAATATATTACATGTAGAAATAGTTGGAATTCATAATCGATTATCGCTATTTGCAATTTTTAAACCAGCAACCAGGAGGAGCCTACAATGAAAAAAGCACTAATCGGTATGATGATTTTGGTCTTGGCAGTGCTAAACGCTTGCAGCTCTTCATCCAAGAACGCAGAATCGGTCGGCGGGATTCCGCCAGCGGATATTGTGATTGGCGGTAAACCGTTCACCGAGCAATTGATTCTGGTAGAAATTATGGCGCAGCTACTGGATGCAAAGACGGATCATCATATTTCCACGAAAGCAGGACTGGGTTTTTCAAATGAACTCATGCAAGCTTTGAAAGACGACGACATTCAGGTTTATGCCGAATATACCGGGACAGGGTACATTAACATCCTGCAAAATGAGCTCCAGTCTGATGACACCTCGGTTACGGTCTATGAGAAAACAAAAAAAGGGTACGAGGAGAAGTATGGACTTACATGGCTGAATCCTATCCAATTCTCCAATACGTTCACCCTGATCATCAAGAAAGAAACAGCGGAAAAATGGAAGGTGAAAACGTTCAGTGATCTGGCTCAGCAGGCGCCGAATATGGTGCTAGGCACCGATGCTCAATTCTTTGAGCGCATAGATGGATTTAAGGGATTGGCGGAAACGTATGGTTTTGAATTCAAGGGCCGCAAGGAAATGGATATCGGAATCGCTTATGAGGCGCTTCAAGACGGCCAAATCGACGTGCTTGTCGGCTACTCAACGGATGGCCGGATTCCCGTGATGGATCTCGTTACTCTAGAAGACGACAAGGGATATTTCCCTCCTTATTTTCCGGCTCCGATTGTTAAACAGGACTTCCTCGCAAAGTATCCGGAGGTAGGCGAGACACTGAACCTGCTTGCAGACAAGCTGGATGAGGTTACGATGGCCGGACTGAACGCCAAAGTAGAGAATGACAAAATGAAGCCAAAGGAAGTCGCCAAGCAGTTCCTTGAAATCATTGGTCTTCTTAAATAAATCATACCGCTGGCCTCATTGTGGCGAAGGATCCGGAAACCGGCAAGCGCAACATGTCGATGAACCGTTTGCTGGTGCTCGGTCCGGACAAGCTGATGATTGGCATGTCGCCGAGCCACCATGTATACCAGTTGTAGGTGAAAGCTATCACGTATCGCAAGGATGCGATCAATCAAGTCATACTTCCTGGAAAAATACCATGAGCACTTCGTGGTGGTCGATGATGATATTCCGATCGACAATCCGATTGAAGTGGAATGGGCAATCGCGGCGAGATGCAGGGCGGAGCAGGATATTATAATCATCCCGGGCGTACGCACGGACCGGGCCGATGCGCTTGTCCATAACGGTACGGTTGCGAAGACAGGCAATTTCGCTTTGCGGCAGCCGACCGCGCTGCCATTGGCGGAAATACCGAACCAGATGATGGAGGAGGTCAAGAGCCAATGGGAAAAAAATACAAGATTCGGGGATAATCTCTTTTTTACGTGAGTATAGAAAACATGGCGCCTATGGAAAAGCCGATTCAGCGAGTCGGCTTTTTTGGTTGTTCATACAGACGCGCTACAATGATAAAATTCAAAAATTTCATTAAGGCGGTGAGTTTCTATGTTATTATTAGGATATTAAATCGATCGGGTTTGGTTGGTTAAATAGAGAGAGTCAAAAATTTAATTGCAAACAATCCATTCCTGAAAAAGCTGGCGTTTGGAGATATCCAATAAAAAAGAAAATAGGGACGGAACTATTTTTACCCATATAAGTTAGTGTAGACATAATTAAAATAGATATGTTACATTTACTAAAAAAAGGATACAAGATTCTTATCTATCATTTGAAGGTTGGTGGCTAAAAGTAACTTGGATGATACAGCTGCGATTTAATCATACCTCGTATCCTCCACTACACTTTTTTCCATAGATTGGTTGCTTTCTGTCGTAAAGTTAAAGCGGTTACATTTTTTATGTTTCTACTACGTAGGAAAGGAGAAATGGATAAAACAGTAGATTGAGGCAGTATAAAAATGAAGGAGGAGATCGAATGTACACATTAAAATCAAACAAAAGTATGATGAAATTAATGGGCCCGATTCTTTTAAGCCTATCCATGCTAGTGACTTTATTGGGTGCTCCTGCTAATTTTCAATCAACAGCTCATGCTGCAGGAGAACAAAAACCGTTCCCTCAGCAAGTTAACTATTCAGGTATCATCAAGCCGAATCATGTTAGCCAATCTTCTATGAATTCTTCCGTTTCTTCGTACTATGATTACTGGAAAACTAAATATGTAAAGAACAACCTGTCATCCCTTCCGGGCGGATACTATGTAAAAGGGGACATTACTGGAAGCGCGGAGGGCTATGAACCGCTCGGTACATCTGAGGGTCAGGGCTTCGGCATGGTGATCACCGTTCTGATGGCCGGACATGACTCTAGCGCAAAGACGATTTACGACGGCATGTTCAAAACGGCTAGAGCATTCAAGAGCTCAGGCAATTCCAACTTGATGGGCTGGGTAGTGGCTGACAGCTCGGGTGCGCAAGGGCATTTCGGCTCCGCAACTGACGGAGATTTGGACATTGCCTATTCCTTGGTTCTTGCTCACAATCAATGGGGCTCAAGCGGAACAATCAATTATTTGTCTGAAGCGATCAAAATGATTAATGCGATTAAATCCAGCAACGTTACGACTAACAATCGCCTTAATCTTGGAGATTGGGATGAAAAGAGCGCATTGAATTCAAGACCGTCCGATTGGATGTTAAGTCATCTGCGCGCGTTCCATGAAGTAACTGGAGATCAAACCTGGATCAATGTGATTAATGGCTTATATACGGCCTATTCGCAGGTCAGCAACAATTACGCTTCGTCAACCGGACTGATTTCCGACTTTATCGTCGACAATCCGGCTAAGCCTGCACCGCAAAATTATTTGGATGAATTCCCAGAGACAAATGAGTTCTATTATAATGCTTCGCGTGTCCCGCTCCGGATTGTTATGGACTACGCTCTTTATGGAGACACAAGAGCAAAAACAATCGCTGACAAAATAGCGGTATGGATTAAAGGCAAAACTGGAGGCTCGCCTTCTCAGGTTAAAGCAGGCTACACATTAAGCGGAACTGCTCTCAACTCTTACGGTGAAGCGGTATTTACGTCACCGATGATCTCCGCAGCAACGACAAGCACTAGCCATCAGGCTTGGGTGAATGCAGGCTGGGATTATATGAAGAGCGCTAAGTCTTCTTACTTTAGCGATTCCTTCAATATGCTTAACCTGCTCTACGTTTCAGGCAACTGGTGGAAGCCGGGAAGCAGCGGCGGACCATCGGATACGCAAGCTCCGACCGCTCCAGGCAGTTTGAATGCAACAACAGCATCCAGCAGCCAAATCAATTTGAGCTGGTCTGCTTCGAGCGACAACGTTGGCGTAACGGGGTACCGCGTTTTCCGCGGCGGCGTTCAAGTTGGCACACCAACTGGCACAACCTTTAACGATACGGGTCTAGCGGCATCCACGGCTTATAGCTACACGGTAAAAGCAGTTGATGCCGCAGGCAATCTATCGGCAAACAGCAGCACAGCAACCGCTACAACAAGTGCAGCTTCAACAGGCTCAAACCTTGCTCTTGGCAAGACGACAGCAGCTAGCTCGGTAGAAGGAGCAGGCTTCGAGGCTTCCAAAGCGACGGACGGCAATTCAACAACAAGATGGGCAAGTATTGAAGGAAGCGACAACCAATGGATTTATGTAGACCTTGGCACAGCTCAAAGCGTTGACCGAGTTAAATTAAACTGGGAGTCTGCTTACGGAAAAGGCTACAAAATTCAAGTATCCAATGATGCAACCACATGGACCGATGTATTTACAACAACAACCGGCAATGGAGCGATTGACGATATTACGTTTACTGCTGCAAACGGTAGATATGTGCGTGTACTAGGTACAGCAAGAGGCACTGCATATGGATATTCACTCTTTGATTTCGAAGTATATGGCAGTGGTGGCGGATCGGCAGATACACAAGCTCCAACCGCACCTGGCAGCCTAACTGCAACAGCAGCATCCAGCAGCCAAATCAACTTAAGCTGGGCAGCTTCGAGCGATAACGTTGGCGTAACGGGATACCGTGTTTTCCGCGGCGGCGTTCAAGTTGGCACACCAACTGGCACAACCTTTAACGATACGGGTCTAACGGCATCCACGGCTTATAGCTACACGGTAAAAGCAATTGATGCTGCGGGCAACCTATCGGCAAACAGCAGCACAGCAACCGCTACAACAAGTGCAGCTTCATCAGGCTCCAATCTTGCTCTAGGCAAGACGACAGCAGCCAGCTCGGTAGAAGGAGCAGGCTTCGAAGCTTCCAAAGCGACGGACGGCAATTCTGCAACAAGATGGGCAAGCATTGAAGGAAGCGACAACCAATGGATTTATGTAGACCTTGGCACATCTCAAAGCGTAAACCGAGTGAAATTAAACTGGGAGGCTGCTTACGGAAAGGGCTACAAAATCCAAGTATCCAATGATGCATCCACATGGACTGATGCATTTACAACAACAACCGGCAATGGAGCGATTGACGATATTACGTTTACTGCTGCAAACGGTAGATATGTGCGTGTACTAGGTACAGCAAGAGGCACTGCATATGGATATTCGCTCTTTGATTTCGAGGTATATGGCTCTTAAAAGCTAACAAGGGGCTGCCCCAGAAGTAGTATGCCCACTGGGAAGATAGCTCGCTTTGAATTGAAATGTTGAAAGTGCGTGAAAAAATAGCGGTACAGGGAGCTATTCCTGTTCCGCTATTTTTCTATTCAGGTCAATGGTTGCTTGCTTCATGAGATTATAGGCTAGCGAAATTCCGTGCGAACACTTTTTGGACAGCCCCTTTTATTTGTTGCTTCCATTATAAACAAAATGTAGTCATGCTAAAATAGAGGAAGAGAAGGGAACCAAGGGGAAGTCCTTGATCCTGCACTCTTTCATCTGTTTTAGTGTGATTTGGAAATAGCCCAATGGAAACGATGGTGTTTATGAAAATTGAGTTTGAAAATCAAACGATAGAATTTAATGTTGAATACGGAAATAGAGGGAAACTGTCCATTCAAATAGACTCTTTAGGCTTTTTAACCGTTAAAGCTCCCAATGCAACAAGTGAAGAGAGTATTATTAGAGCTGTGGAGCATCATGGAAAGAAGATTTTAGAGAAATTAAATGTCCTTGCGGAGGCTCGAAATAAGCCGAAGACTAGAGAATATCAGGATCAAGGAAAGTTTCTCCATCTTGGAAAAGAGTATTATCTACATGAGTTAATCGACACCGGAGAGTTGGACGAAGACGAACTAAAGAAGAATCTTAAGAAATTTTATTTCACAAGCTGTAAGAAGATTATTGGTGAACGAATTAAGATCTATCAAAATCAGTTGAAAGTAAAGCCAAAATCCATTGAAGTAGAAGAGTCGAGGACGAAGTGGGGAAGCTGCAGCTCGAGCAAAAAGCTAACCTTTAATTATCGACTGGCAATGGCTCCAATTGAAGTGATCGATTATGTCATCATTCATGAGCTATGCCATCTGCTTCATATGAATCATGATCGATCATTTTGGAGACGCGTCGGCAGCATTATGCCGGATTATAAAGAAAAGGAAGAGTATTTAGCCAGGCATGGGCAAGCTATGACTCTTTAATCGAAGAAACTTCTGTTAGCGAAAAGCAGAAGTTTCTTTTTTTGAGAAAAGATTTAGTGAATGCGCTCGTCGACCTGCATCCTACGTTTCTGCGTTTTCCTAGCGGCTGTATTTCAGAGGGTTTCTCACGTTTGGGAAAATATTTACGACTGGAAAGAGTCGGTCAACGATATCGAGCTGCGCAAGGAAAACTTTAACGTATGGGGCTACATGATAACGATGGGCATTGGCTTATTCCGTAAACGTGATTGTTTTGGAACTTATTTATTAGGGAGTAAACCATAAAGGACGAATCAGGATAAACCCTGCTTCGTCCTTTTTAACATTCAATCATACAAATGCCACCTTTACAGGAGTCAAACAATGCGAGATGAATGTTTGTTTTTGCCCGTTTCAGGACTGTTCTTTTTGTTTAACTACGATTTTTACACAATTTTATTGCCGATGTTAATATTCCCCTTACAAAAGTGACGCAATATAATACTGTCACTGCCCATGTGGAAGCCAGCTAATAATTCAACATTAGAATGTGAGGACTGAGATTGAAACGATTATCGACAATGATCATGATGGCTGGTTTATCGATATTTTTACTATTCATGTGTTATCCGTCGCATACGCTCGCTCACCCATTGAGCGTAAGCTACAGCACAATAACTCATAACGGTAGCGGTATCGAATTGGCGTATTCTATCGACTTGTTGTCTGTCACTGAATCAACTGATGTGGGTTTATTAGATAGACAAAAGCTACGCGAATCGCAAGATGAAATTAATGAGTGGATTCGTCAAAAAATTGTGCTTAAAGTCGATGGCGTCGAGCAACAAGGACAGTTGACGAGCATGGAGCTTGAAGATAGGCGATCTGAAGGGCTAACGATGGTTAGAGCCATTTATCAATTTTCAGACGTGAAAAGTGGACAAGAAATTAGCTTAGACGATTCCATGTACACAGAAAACAGTCCGAATTATACGAATCTGCTCGTTTTTAAAGAAGGCAACCAAGTTAGTGAAACGGTATTGAAGGGAAGTTCACGACACTGGGAGGTGATGTTGGGAGATCCAGCGGCAGGATCAGGTGGGTCTGGCTCGCACAGCGGTTGGTTTGATTTTCTCTTACTTGGAGCAGAGCATATTCTTACGGGCTACGACCATCTATTGTTTTTGCTGGCGCTGCTTCTGAGAAAACAAAGCTTTAAACAATATGCTGCCATTATAACTGCCTTTACTGTTGCGCACAGTATTACCTTATCCTTGGCGGTAATGGGTATCGTATCGGTTCCGTCTCGCTGGGTTGAAGCTATTATTGCACTTAGTATCTGTTTTGTTGCTGTTGAAAATCTATTTCGCGAAAAAATTTCGCATAGAGCTCTAATTACATTCCTATTCGGCTTATTTCATGGCTTAGGTTTCGCTGGAATATTAGGCGAAATGGAGATTCCAAAATCCCATTTGGCGGTTTCGCTAATAAGCTTCAATGTGGGCATTGAGCTTGTGCAGATTACTTTAGTGTTGTTGCTGCTGCCCCTGTTAAATCTGTGGCAACGCAGCTCCTACCAGAAGTCAGGATTAATAGCAGTGTCGACTGTCATTGCATTAATTGGCGCTTTTTGGTCGATAGAGCGTTTGTTTTTCTAAAAAGATTGATGTATACGCTGGAACCAAACATCAGAAGAAAGATAGAGGTGGAGATAAGGCTTATGTTGTTATTAGAAAAGAGATTAACGAAGGTGTTGCTATCCCTCGTCATTTTGCTGCAAATCGCATTGCTTCCTATTTCGGGCATGAAGGAGAACCAAGTAGCTTCAGCTGCCGATCGCTCTTTTAAAATTGCGGTTCTTCCCGACACGCAAATGTATTCCAGATACAAACCGGAAATTTATAATTCCCAAACGGAATGGATAAAAAAGTATCAATATAGCGAGAATATCGCATTCACTACGCACTTAGGCGACATCGTTGATCGAAGCACGGTAGAGAGTGAATGGAAAAGTGCCGATGAAGCGATGAAGATTTTGGACGATGCGGGAGCTCCTTATGGTTATACAGCGGGAAATCACGATATTGACGAACGGTTTGACGACGATAGTCGAGATGATAATGACCAATATAATAAGTTCTTTAATCAATACTTCAAGCCAGCAACACGTATGAGCAATAAGCCTGGCTATCAAGGATCGTCGCCGAAGGGCTATAGCTCCTACTATACGTTTAAAGGCGCTGGAAAAACATTTTTGGTTCTGTTTATTGACTGGAGAGCGGGAACTGAAACGATAAAATGGGCTAACCAGGTCATGAAAGACAACACCGACAAACCAACAATTTTGGCAACTCACCAGCTTTTGAATATCAAAAGCGATGGGAAAACGGCGGTTATGACAGAGAATGGCCAATATTTGTGGGATCAATTGATTAAAAGCAACGACCAAATTTTTCTCACCCTCAACGGTCACCATCACGGTACAGCTCAAATGGTCAAAAAGAACGACAAAGGCCATGACGTATTAATGTCCGTTATTGATTATCAAGGCTATTACATGGGCGGCAACGGCATTATGCGAACGATGGAGTTCAATCTGGATGCAGGAACGATTTCTGCTAAAACATTCTCGCCTTGGGTCATGAATATGCCTGTGGATACGCGCGATGAAACCTATGATCTTGAAGAAATGACCGATTCGAATAACCAATTTACTATGAACATGAACTTTAAAGAGCGCTTCAAAGGGATCTGGGATTCGCAAAACAGAGCACCGCAAGCGTCTGATGTAAATTACAGCACTGCTGAAGGAAAAACGCTGAGCGCCAAGCTGAAAGCATCAGATCCAGACGTGGACAAGCTAACCTACTCCATTGTCACTGCGCCAACGAAAGGCACGGTCAAGCTTGTGGACACTGCGACTGGAGCGTTCCTGTACACGGCTCCTGCAGGCGCAGCAGGCAAGGATACATTCACATTTAAGGCAAACGACGGATTCATAGATTCTGAGATCAAAACGGTTACGATTGACGTTCGCGGTGCCTCGGATGGAAACGGAGAGGTCGCGCATTGGAAATTCGAAAAGCCGGCTGACGGTTCCTTCAACGTAAAGGATTTATCCGGCAACGGCAATGATCTGCAGCGAGTTGACCTTATCCAAGCGGATGTACCAGACATTGATATGAAATGGACGGATGATAAATCTCCGTATTCCAAAAGCAAGGGCAGCTTAGAAATTTCAACCTATGGTAAATTTCCGCAAGAGCTGTCTTATTTAAGGACGTCTGACGATGCGCCTTTAAATGCCATGACTTTCCAAAATGGCTATACAATAGAAGCGTATTTCCGTATTAACAGCAACTTTGACGGGAGTAAAAATGGTTGGATGGGCATACTTGGACGCGGAGGGACGGGTAAGGATGGAGGGAAAAAAGACCCAGAAGGAGACAATGAAGAACCTCTCGCTACCTTATCTATTTCTAACCTAAAGCAGCTGCAGTGGGCAGCTTACCCGCACACTAAAGATGAACTGAGGACCAACTGGTCGGGCGAGATGTTCTTCGACTGGATTCACGTTGCTGTCGTAAATGATACGAAGAAGACATTAATGTATGTGAATGGCTCCCCGGTACTGACGAATGACGAAGGTCCAGACTCGGTTGGACTAGCGACAGCTCAGAAAAACGGCAAATTCGTACCGTGGATCGTCGGAGCGTACCATTACAACAATGAATTTGAAAGAGCATTTAACGGGGCAATCAATGAGATTCGGATTACGAATCGTCCCCTCGACCTTACTGAGTTTTTGATTAATGACAATGAAATACCTGTCAGCAATGATCTATCGGTGAAGACAGATCAGAACAAGGCATATAGCGGCAAGCTATCGGCTGCCGATCAAGATCAAAACCCGTTAACGTATCAGATCGTTGCTCAGCCCAAAAACGGTTCTCTAACCGTTGACAATCAAACAGGAGATTTCGTCTATACACCAAGCCGCGATTACAACGGTGCTGATCAATTTACTTACCGGGCTTATGACGGCAAAGCGTATTCAAACGAAGCTCATGTCAGCGTAACGGTAATCAAAAATCATGCACCGAAGGCGCTACGCGGCGAGTATACGGTTGCTCCAGGAAAAGAATTGAGCGGAATGATGAAGGTGGAGGATGCAGACAGCGACAAGCTCTCGTTTAAACTGCTCACGCAGCCGGGCAAGGGAACGATCGTATTGACTGATGCATCCACTGGTGCATTTAAATATGTGCCTACAGGTGGACAAAAAGGAATTGATTATTTTACTTACAGTGTTACAGACGGGAAGAACGAATCACCTGAAGGGATAGTTACCGTAAATATAACAGAAAATGCGCCCAGCACAGGAGATTGGACTGCATTAGATCTGGAATATACGATTCGACAAGGCGGAACGTTTAACGGAACATTCTCCGACGCGGTAGACAAAAATGAACGGGATAATGTTCTTGAAGTCAGTCTGGTAAGGCTTCCGGAAAAAGGACAAGTAACCGTAACCGAAGCAACTTATGGGTCATTTGTGTACAAAGCTGATTCTACTAAGACTGGCAAAGACGTAATCACTTTCCAAATTAGCGACGGTACAAGACGGACTAATGAAGCCATTGCAATCATTTATATTGAGGAGAACAATAAGCCAGATGCGACGAATGTTCAGCTTAAAATGGAGAAGGACAAGAAATTGACAGGCCAGATGAAAGCGAGCGATAAGGATAATGATGCGCTCAACTTCACGATCGTCACCCAGCCGACATCCGGAAAATTGACAGTAACAGATGCCGTTTATGGATACTTCAACTACGAGCCAAACGCAGGCTTTACCGGAGAGGACAAATTTACCTATAAGGTAAATGATGGCATTTCCGACTCTAATACGGCTGAGGTAAAAATTAATGTTAAATCTCCATCCAGTGGCACTGGGGACGATGGAGGTACGGTGTTGAACCCACCGACGACACCAAAACCTGATATCAAGCCAGAAAAACCAATTGTGCCGCCGGTAACACCAGAGAAGCCAGCAACTGAGCCTCCAGCAGCACCTGTAAAGTTTGAGGATCTATCCGAGCACTGGTCCAAAGGAGCAGTTGAGAAGCTGAGCGCGCTAAACGTAATTAGCGGTTATCCTGATCAGACGTTTAAGCCGGAAAAAGAGATGACACGTGCAGAGTTTGTTGTCCTACTCGTGAAAGCTCTTCAACTGAAGGGTACGGGTGGTCCTTCCTTTAGCGATCTGAACGGCCACTGGGCCGAGGAAGCAGTCCAAACCGCTGCTACGCTAGGAATCATTCAAGGGGTAAGCGACTCGAGCTTTGCTCCAAAGCAAAAGATTACTAGGGAACAGATGGCGGTTATTCTCGTTCGGGCTTTAAAGCTGAAGACCGAGAACGAAGAGAAAACGAAGTTCGTCGATCAATCGAATGTTTCTGATTGGGCCGTCAGCTCCTTGAATACGCTTGTTAGCCAAGGCATTATCAAAGGCTATGAGGATGGATCCTTCCGTCCGGAGAAAGCGATGAACCGAGGCGAAGCGGCATCCGTAATCGTCAAATTAATGGAAATGCAAGCGAAGCAATAACGTAATTTATAAGCAAAATAAATAAACAAGTCAGGGAGGAACAGCATTCCTCCCTGACTTGTTTTTGTTTAAATAACGAGATCACGGCAAATCATATAGAGGCAAGGAGCTTGCCTGCTATTTAGGCTTTCAGGTATTCCATAAATATTTTTTTTAGGATAGCTAGCTGATGATCGTTTTCCAAATCAGATTCGAGCAGGAGAATGTTTTTTTGCAGCGATAATTTTTTTGAAAAAAGTCCAAATGTGTTGATGAGAGTCGTTAATGTCTCCTTAACCGGAAGGTCGGAACGAATCGATCCATCCTCCATGCCATTTTGAATGATTTTCGAATACTCGCTCGATATCATGCGATTCATTGCGTTGATATTGTGTATATCCTCTAAAGGCTCGGACGAGTGGGAGGCATAGCTTTCAAAATCGACCATAAATTTAATGCTCGAATGATTTTGATCCTCGATAAAGAAATCAAACAAAATTTCGAGCTGTTCGAGGCATGACAAGGGCAGCTCAGCGACATATTGAAAACGATGGAGCATCGGCTCAAGCAGCTTGGTAGCGACCGCAACGATCAGCTTTTCTTTTTTTGGAAAATACCGAAACAGCGTTGCGATGCCAATATTCGCGTCCGTCGCAATATCCTGCATCGTCGTTTTTTCGATTCCCTTTTGATTAAATACGCGCTCTGCGGCTTCGAGAACGGTGAATTGGCGCTGCTGCTTGCCTTCAAAACGTTCTTTCTCGTATCTTTCTTTTGGATCCATAAGAGGTTAAATCCTTTCAGCTTAGCTATTTCAATTACATGTAGTATATCGATTGGTTATCCTTTAAGCAAGGAAGGAATTGAGCTTTCTTAAAGAGTGTGATATGATTTATATCATAGTGATAGTGATACTATCACTTGATAATTAATTTCATCATCATTTAAAATATTGAACACCAAAGGGGACTTACACATGACTCGTCTTACTGGGAAAGTCGCAATTATTACTGGAGCAGGTAGTGGCATGGGGCGCGAAGAAGCTCTTTTGTTTGCAAAAGAGGGAGCAACGGTTGTCGCAACAGATATTAACGAAGCCGCTGTGCAAGCCGTTGTGAAGGAAATTGAAGCTGGCGGCGGACAAGCTGCAGCCTATGCGCACAATGTCAGTTCGGAAGAAGCATGGATCAGTGTCGTCGAGAATACGATTAAAACTTACGGCAAAGTGGACATCTTAGTAAACAATGCGGGAATCTCTCTTGCTGTTGGACTTCTTGATACGACAGTTGATCAATGGAATAAAGTCATGAGCATTAACTTAACCAGCACTTTCCTTGGCATGAAATATGTCATTCCACATATGCAAGCTAACAATGGCGGCTCAATCGTCAATATTTCGTCGATTGCAGGTCTAACAGGCAGCAGCGGTGCGGGGGCGTATACGGCTTCCAAAGGCGCTGTCCGTATGTTGACGAAAGCGGCGGCTGTCGATTTTGGCAAGGATCATATTCGCGTCAATTCGGTTCACCCAGGCTTTATTGAAACGCCAATGAGTGCGGATTTCGTGAATAACAAACAGATGCTGCAATGGTTCTTGTCTCAGACGGCACTGCCTAGAGTGGGTCGTGCATCCGAAGTGGCTGAAGCCGTCCTGTTCTTGGCTTCTGATGAGTCTGCTTATATTACAGGCGTTGAGCTGCCAGTAGATGGCGGAGTAACTGCCAAATAACAAGGGTTTATGAAGAAGGGCTATCCAACATGCGGATAGCCCTTTTGCTATTGTACGCATGAATGAATCGTTAAAATGGCGAAACGAATGAAGATCAGGATATAATAAAGGGAGCATATAGCCATTCGGAGGATAATGATCATGCAAACCTTTCCTCGTACTGATTCTATTGGAGTTATTCATTCGGATATCAACGTATTTCAAGCGCGGCCTGAGGATACAGAGGCCGTATTGCAGCTGCTCGTTCGCACCGCAGAATGGTTGAAGAGCAAAGGCTCCACGCAGTGGAACAGCTTGCTGAGAGGCGAGGATTCCCATCAGACACCGGAGGCCATTAAACGCGGCGAAGTATATATATTCATGCAAGGAAGCATCTTGGCAGGCATGGTAATGCTTATGCAGCGTGCGAGCGCTTGGGACGTTGAGCTTTGGGGAGATGAGGGTCATGCATCCTCGATCTATCTGCACCGTCTTAATATTAATCGTGAAGCTTCGGGAAAAAACTTGGGTGAGGCCATTGTCCATTGGGCCTATTCCGGCATTCATTTTCCAGGCAAAGACCGCATTCGCCTTGATTGCATTGCAAATAACGCGCAGCTGAACGCTTTTTATAAGAGCTGCGGTTATGAATTTATAGGCACAGCCTCGAATACAATGGGACAGTTTAATAAATATGAGAAACCAATTCGCCAAGATGATGAGGCTTAGGTTGAAATGCTCGAATGTAATGGCATAGGGAACAGCAGGAGGGGCAGCTTGCCCCTCTTTTTTTGTTTGAAAAATTGGCGTTTTGCTATCTCCTGATCGATGCATTTAAATTGTTATTGACAATGTAAGCACTTGCAATTTATATTGATCTTAGTTAGTTTTGGCGTCGAACAAACATGCTTTCCGTTATTTTTCAACAACGATGTCAATTGTGCTGCCTTTAGTGAAAGCGCTTTAATTTTAGGGGCTAGCACAGGCAATGTGTATTTCAAATATTGTAAGCCTTCTCATTCCTGAAAAGTCATCATTGGCGGGGAAATTTCCGAGTCATTAGGTCCGATTTTAAATGGTATTAAGAAAAGAGTAAGTCATTCTACGCCGATTGAGACAACAATAGAGTTGGCTTTGCTTGGCAAGAAAGACTGTGCAATTGGTGCGATTGCTTACGCTTTTCTACAAATACAAGGAAAAGTATAGAGGAGGAAGTCAAATGAACAAGAAGCTTGCAATTGTAATGTCAACTGTTCTATTGAGTACGGGAGCTTTGAGCGCATGTTCGAGCAAAGAGGGAAATTCAGGGGATCAGGTAACTTTGAAGGCGATTTTTATGAAGCAAGCCGGATACAGCGAAGAGGCGACTCAGACGGCTACTGAGGAATTCATGAAATTGAATCCGAACATTAAAGTGGAGCCGACTTTTGTTTCCTATGAGTCTCTGGAGCAAAAAATTATTACCGGCGGCAGCAGCTATGATGTTGTTCTGATCGATGCTCCATGGACAGCGAAGTTCGCAAAAGCGGGAATTATCAAAAACGTCTCGGATAAGCTGCCTGCAGATGACCGTACCGATATTTTTCAAGGGGCGCTAGACTCGGTTACCTATGACAACGAGTTGTATGGCATGCCTTGGCTGAACGATACGCGCTACTTATTTTACAACAAAGAAATGCTTCAACAAGCAGGCTTCGATGCTCCGCCAGCGACCTGGGACGAACTATTAGCTCAAGCAAAAGTGCTGAAAGAAAAAAATATTGTGGAGTTCCCGCTCGTTGCAACATGGAAGCAAGCTGAAGCTCTAGTGTGCGATGTGACTTCCATTACGGAAGCATTTGGAGGACATTTGATAACGGACGGCAAGGCTACCGTAAATGATCCGGCTAACGTAGAAGCGATTAATTTCATGGCGCAATCGATTAAAGACGGATTGACTAATCCGAGCTCGATTGAGTATTTGGAAGATGACGTTACAGGCGTATTCACCAGCGGCAAAGCGGCTTTTGCCTTGAACTGGACTTACATGTTTAACCTGGCGAACGGTGATGCGAGTAAATCGCAGGTTGTTGGCAAGGTGGGAATTGCGCTTAGCCCAGGAACATCCAAAAAAGCAAGCGCAACCGTTAATGGCGGTATGGGACTTGCGATTACGAAAGGCAGCAAGCATGCCGATGCAGCATGGACATACATTCAATTTCTAGCGGATAAAAATTTCCAGAAGCAGCATGCGAAGGATGCTCTCCCGATTTGGAAATCGCTCTATGAGGATCAAGATGTCATTGCTGTAAATCCAGACCTTGTTAACTTGTCAAAAACGCAATATGACTATTTGGTCAACCGTCCAATCGTGCCATGGTACGGTGAGTTTTCCACTGAAACTCAGGTTGCCGTAAGCAAAGTGTTAAACGGATCGGTTTCGGCGCAGGCTGCCTTGGATGAATTGCAGCAAAAAGCGACCCAAATTTCTGAAAGTAAATAATAAGAGGTAAGGAAAGGGCAATGTCATGAGAAGAATGAGTGATAAAACCTATGCCTGGCTGAATATCACTCCGGCTGTTTTAGCGGTATTCGGTATAATACTTTTTCCACTGATCTACACGTTCATACTAAGTCTTCACAGCATGTCCTTAACCGTCGAATCGATGGGTGAATTTGTAGGCTTGGAAAACTATTTTAATGTTCTTACCGATGCCAGCTTCTGGGAATCGCTCGGTAGAACAGCCTACTTCTCTTTTGTTTCCATTAGCCTTGAGCTGCTGTTTGGAATATTGATCGCGCTGCTGCTTAACGAAAACATTAGAGGCATCGCTGTTTTGCGTACCATTATCATTTTGCCTTGGGCCGTTCCGACCATCGTAAACGGTGCCATGTGGAAATGGATTTATCAACCGGAATACGGGGCTTTGAATGCGTTTCTGACTCAACTTCATATCATCCCGCAATATCAATCCTGGTTAAGCAAGCCTTGGCTTGCGATGAACATGGTCATTTTGGCTGATGTTTGGAAGATGACTCCGCTGATTGTTATCTTCCTGCTGGCATCGCTGCAAATGAGCAACAAATCAATCTATGAAGCGGCTAATGTGGACGGTGCGGGTCGTTTGCAGCGATTTTTCATTCTTACTCTGCCGCATCTGAAGTCGACGATCCTTGTGTTGATTGTCATGAGAACGATGGAAGCGTTTAAAGTATTCGACCTGATTTATGCCTTGACCATGGGAGGACCTTCGGACGGGACGAAAGTACTCACGTATCAAGCCTATATCCAAGCATTTAACAATATGCACTTTTCAATAGGGGCTACGATCTCGTTCCTCATCGCAATGATTATTGGCATAATCAGCTTTGTTTATGTCAAAGTGTTAAAGGCAGAGGAGGAAGCCGGATGAAAAGCAGCAAAGGATTTAGGCTTGTACAGTATTTATTCGGTGTCCTGGTAGCTTTCTGCACGCTTGCTCCGTTTATCTGGCTCTTTATTTCAAGCATATCTTATCAGGTAGATCTGACATCTGTGCCGTTGAAATGGATTCCACGCCATATTACGTTCCAGAGATACATCGATATTTTCGCAAATCCGGACAATGATATGGCTTACACCTTCCGAGTGTCCATGTTCAACAGTCTAATTGTCGCCGTATGCACAACGCTCTTGGCATTGATCATTGGAGGACTTGCTGCACATACCTTCGCAAGGTATCAGTTCAGATTCAAGCAAAAAATGCTCTATTTATTTCTTTTTTCTTACATGATTCCTTCAGTCGTAATCGTTATTCCTTTGTTCTCAGTGTTGAATAAGCTTGGATTGATGGATTCTAAATGGTCGTTGATTCTACTCGATTTAACTTTCGTCATTCCTTATGTCATTTGGGTGATGCAAAGCTATCTGAAGTTTCTGTCCAAGGACTTTTACGAGGCCGCTTACATGGATGGATGTACAAGGTTTCAAACGATCAGATTGATTATTTTTCCGATAGTACGACCTGGAGTGCTGGCTACCGCCATATTCGCGTTTCTGTTTGCATGGGATGAGTTTTTCTTTTCACTGCTGTTTACTTCCAGTCTCGATGCGAAAACAGTGCCAGTAGCCATTGCTGAATTCAGCGGGAAAAATGGGGTCGATTACGGTATGATCGCAACTGGCGGGGTGCTTGCCTGCCTGCCGCCGATCTTGATCTCGTTCATCTTCCAGAAGCATCTCGTAACGGGAATGACGTCGGGTGGAGTCAAGGAATAACGATTCAAAGACGAAATAGGACGGAGCAGATGTAACAATCTGTTCCGTCCTATTTTCATCTACAGTCTACTATTGTCATGCATGAGGGAAGATTTATTAGGTTAATTTCAATGCATCAAGCGTTCTCATGACCGCAACTGCTGCTTGGGCTTTCGTCACCTTGGACAAAGGAGCAAACTTATCCGTAGATACACCTAGCATAATTTGCTGCTCTACGATAAGCGCGGCCGATGCTTTGGCATAAGAGGAAATAGCAGCTTGATCCTTGAAGCGCTCAAGCACCGTGACATCAGCTTCTTTCGACTTGCCGGCATATTGCAGCGCACTCGCGAGTATGACGGTTAAATCCTGACGGGTTATAGAGCCGTTAGGGTTGAAGGAATCCTCGGTTACGCCTTTGATCAGTCCGAGCTTCTTAGCCGCTGCAATATCTCCGGCATACTTGGAATTGCTGTCCACATCCTTGAACGGATTGTTTGCCGAGTCTGGCAAGATGCCTAAACCTTTGACGATCATGGAGATGAACTCGGCACGGGTAATGCTGGTGTTCACGCCGAAGCGATCCGCCGTCTCTCCAGAGACGATCAGCTTGGCGGTTGCTCGCTCTACATCTTTACGTGCCCACTCCGCTGTTACATCATTAAATTTGAAATTCGTTTCAACGATGGTATAGACGCTGTTTCCATTTCTTATTAATTCCGCGGTTACCGTTCCATCCGAATTCGCAGTGAACTTGGTAGGGACGGAGCGGAACTGATCTGACCCTGGGAGATAGACTACGCCGGTTGCCCGGTTTGCGTCGATATCCTTTGCGCTTAAGGTGAGAAGGCGGCTGAACGTATGCTGTCCAAAATCAGTCACTTCCACATACGTATTATCCGAGTTAAGCTGTTCGATTTTAAAATCAAGCGGCATCGCAAGCAGCTTAAGACCGCTGGCTTGCGATAATTGCTCGATCTTGCCAGCGGTACCCGCATCCGTCGATGAGATCGAGATTTTCATATCGGCGAAGAGATGGATGGCATGAATCGGTATGACATACGTAACGCTATTCCAGACGATGGACAATGCCGGCATCTCCCCTTTTTTGGCGATCGCTTCGACAACGGCTTTAGAAATGAGGACATCGACCTGCTTCGCCTCTTTGCTTGCCGTTACTTTAAACGCCGAGGAATCGGAGGCATTGATTGACTTAATAGCAGCGTCCGCCTGTACAGCAATCGTCCATTTGCTTCCGTCTTTGGTGATGCTTGCATCGAGTTCATCCTTCGGCTTAGCAGGCGGCGGCGTTGAGCCTCCTGGCGAAGTGGAATTCGAAGTCGATCCCGACGTTTTCGCGACAAGGACATGGCTCGCAGCGGAAACCTTCAGCACGCGATCATCCTTCTTCTCGATGGCAAGCACATGAATCTTGTATTCGGTATTGGATGTAAGCAAGCCTTCTGCATAATTGGTTTCGTTTGTTGCGCCTGTGTATTGATTATTGACATACACCTCGTAGCCGGTCGCTCCTGTTACTGCATCCCATTTCACCTGCAGCTCGTTTTCGCTTTTAGAAATAATTCCGAGGTTGGATGGGGCAGGCAGGGCAGAAGCATTCACGGAGCCGTCAATTGGCAAATCATGCACCAACTGTGTGGACAACGTTTTGTTGCGGTCACCGCTAATATCCCAGCTCATTACACCAGCCAAATCCAAGGATTTGACGAGAGAGGCGTTGTAGATCATCGATGTTTGGTCATTGTACGTTATAAAATTACCATTTACACTGTTGTACAAATAGGCAGCTTTAGAAGCTTCGTTCCATTTGCGGACATAACCGTTTTTGTTCACGTAGTTTTTTTCCAGATCTGAGAAATCAAAGATACCTGCTTCCCACGAACCGGGCGGAATGGCGGTACAGGTCTGATATTCGCCGCTTGCGGGGCAGCCGCTCCAGCCTTTGCCGTAGAACGGAATGCCGAGCACAAGCTTATAGGCAGGTACTCCTCCATTTAAATGGCCAGTTGCTCCGCCTCTCACGTTGTTGCGCGGAGCGGTATCTCTCGGATGATTCTTATCTGCGTACAGCGGTGCATTATGATGAGCCAGCAGCTCCCAGCTTCCGCTGTAATCGTAGGTCATAATGTTGATAAAATCCAGGTAGCTGACGGAATTTGCAAAATCCGCATTCACGACAAAATTGTCGCCCTGGCCGGATGCAATCGTCAGCAAGTAATACTTGCCGTCTTCAGAGCCTGCTGCATCCAAAGCTTCACGAACGGTTTGCATCATGAGCGTGAAGTTTTGCTTATCCTCTGGTCGACGGCTATTATGCGTCTCCCCGCCCTCAACCGGGTATTCCCAGTCGATGTCGAGGCCATCTAGATCATAAGCCCGAAGGAATTTCACAGCGGAGTTAGCGAATACGCGGCGTGTTTCCTCAGTTGCCGCCATGTTCGAGAAGTTTTTGGACCATGACCAGCCGCCTACCGATACCATCATCTTTAAATGCGGATTATTATCTTTGATTGATGCAAACGTTTCAAAGTTTTTTATATCGTTGTCGTGATCGCCAATGACGATTTCACCGTCATGCACATACCTGCTCTGTAACGGAATGTCTTTGTTCTCACAAACCGTTGAGCCTGTTCCGTACTTTTTCCAGCATAGATCTGCGAAGGCATAATTGATATGAGTCACCTGCGATACATCTACCTGAGTCGGCTTGAAATTCCGTGCTGTCTCATAAACAGACCAAGAGGTGTAGTACGTTACGATGTTATAATTGCTTCCCGGTACAGCCTTAATTGAAGCGCTCTTAGGTGATTCCCATAGATTGTTCTTGGCCGCCACTGAGAAAGCGTAGGACTGGCCTTCCTTTAGGCTATTGACGACAAAGCGGTTCGTATCGCTTGAACCGATTAGTACGCCGTCTTGATAAATATCATAGCTTGCAGCACCAGGCGTAGGAGCCCAGCCGAGCGAAACCGTCGTGCGGTTCGCTGTTACGACCTGAACATCGCTCGGAGCAGCCAGTTGTCCCCAAGTGAGCTTGACCTTATTGCTTTTCTCCGATGCAGTTGTTAGCTTGTTTACGGTCTTTTGCGCTCCAACCTGGAAGTAAACCGAACCCGTTACGGTGCCTGGGATGGTATATGTAATGCTAGTGGAACCATCCCAAACGCCGGATGTCCATTTTCCATTCACGTAAAAATCATAACCATCCGCGCCAGGACTTCCCGTCCATTTCAAGGTCAAGCTAGTATCTGTTACAGCTGACAACTTCAAATTTAGCGGAGGCGCTAATGGGGGCTCTTTGTATTCGCTCTGATCTTCCGTTGTAGTAAAGGTGACCAAGTTGCTCTTTTGCTCAGGCGTGAGATTTGGAGCTTGGATGCCGTCGGGACCGATATAAAAGGAATAGGTGGTATTTGGCGTTAGGCCGCCAACGGTTTGGGTGCTGCCGCTCGCCCAATAGATGTATTTGTTATTCTGATCCCAAATCCAATAATCTTTTATGCCGGGGGCTTGGTCCCAAGACAAGGAAACGGTATTATGCGTAACTTCGACGACTTTTAAATTCGTAGCGCCTGCGGCAGGAGGTTTCACGGGGTCACCTGCTAAAGTCGTAAATTCGATAACATTGCTTTTTAGCGTAGCGGGCCTCTGTTTATACCAAGTGATATAAATCTTATATGTTGTTTCGGGTTTCAAATCAGTAAGTTTGCGGCTTCCGCTATTTCCCCATGTGTAATAGGTGCCTGTATCATACCAAACGTCAATATCATCAAGTTCAGCAACATGGTCCCAAGCTATAGTCGCGCTAGTAGCGGTGATAGAATCAGCTACAACTCTCAAATTTTTCGGAGCAAAAGGGTCTGTTTGATTCGGGGGATCGTTTTCAGCGGCATAGGATATAGAAGCATTAACAAATGTGGTAAACAGTAGAACAAAACTTAGCAACAGCATATAAATTTTCAAATTTTTCTTCTTAGCAAAAAAATTCACCGTATCACCTCTATTTCGTAATAGTCGAACAGTGCATCATTCCAATTGATGTGCATGTCTGGGTGTTGATGTCTTATCATGCTGGTTGGATAGATCCGGAAGGTTCAATGAAGGGGATTCTTCGATGACCGGGAGGAGAGCGGAAAATCTAAATTAAAGCGGTGAGTGTGTCTTGAATGGCTGCGTTCGGTGTAAAGGTATGGAATGGCCTCCTGATGCCGTCCCATTTTAAATAAAATTTAAGGCGCACCTCCCCTTCTGTATATGTAAAGATTTTGTGTACCTCCTATTATCATGGGACGAATGGAGAGAGATGGGAAGGGGGATATTCTATTTACGATGGGGTAAAATTGTATAATTATAGAATTTGGCCGAGTTATTGCGATATTTAGGCGATGCGTGTATAAGCGTTTATAAAATGTTGCTTCGATTGACGGAAGGAAACGAATAGGTTATTGTTAAAGGCGATTAAGGACAAAAAGCCATATACCATAAAGGATGAGAGGTAGGGAATGCTACATGCCCTGCTTTTTCATTGGAGACCATACATGCTATAAATAGCAAAAGGAGCTGTAAAATGCCTGCAATTGTTGCAAAACCATTTGATCAAGAGATACAAACACTATTGAGTGAATTACAATCGGGTTATCATGCAGGGGAATTGAGCAAGAAGGACAGCTCGGAGCTGCCGGAGCAGATTTATATGATTGAAGCTGATCAAGAAATGGTCGGATACGGTGTTATTTGGGAATATGAGAATGGGAAACAGTTAATTCAGAAGGCGGAGACGGACTATTTTAGCGATGATGAGAAGTACTTAGAGAAGGATTTCTATATTGAGATCAAAAACAAGAGGGACTTCATATTCATTGAAGCGTTGGATGTGTTGAAAGATTTTGAAGGCAAGGGCTATGCGGCTTTCTTTATTAATTGGGTTAAAGAGAAATACCCTAATAAAAAAATGTATGTTTATACATTAGATAAATCAAGGAACTTTTGGTTTAAGCAGGGGTTTGAGGCTTTGGGAAATACGGTATGGATGACCTATAATTAATGATATATAATGAAGGAAAACTACCGGTCGTTGATTAAGGGGCGAAGAGGATGGAAAAGGCATATAAAAATTGCCAAAGCTGCGGCATGCCGCTAGCTCGTGACGAGAAACAAGGCGGCACTGAAAAAAACGGAGCTAAAAGCATAAAATTTTGCAGTCATTGTTACGAGAATGGCGCTTATACGATGCCAAACCTAACGGTAGAACAAATGAAGGATAGAGTCAAACAAAAGCTGGTAGAGTTCGGGTTTCCGAAATTTTTGACTGGCCTCTTTACTAGAAATATTCATAAGCTTGAACGTTGGTCAAAGTAAAGTTTAAAAATTGCAATAATAAAGGCAGTTAATCTAAGAAGCGCAGGAATAGCCTCTACAGTAGATATTGCTGAAGTTGATATTGCAAAGCATGCAGCATTGCTGCATCAGCATATGAAGCGCTATAAGCTTAATCCTCATGCAAGGGGAGTGGACTCGGATCGGGAGGTCGTTGTTTCCTTGAAGACGGCGGAGCAGCCGCAAAAATAATGAGTAATGAAAAGGATATGCAGCGCATGAAGAGGCTAGGTGTGGATGGGGTCATTACGGATTTTCCAGGGTGAGGAATGCGGAGCTAAATAGGTCGTTAACTAGGTCGGATCAGCCTTGCCAAAGGCAGATCTGGCCTTTTTTTGTTTCGGGAAGTGCTCCGTATGTTTAATGTAATTAGACTACGAACCCTTGGCTGTTTTTGCGTGAGACATCATTAATAAGCAGTTGTTTTATATCTGGAGGTGGAATGATGGGAAGACGGAAACCAGCTTTTATTTGGCGCAGGATTGGATTGCTCTTGCTTTCGATGTGCTGCGCGACGTTGTTCGCATCTGCATCCAATCCCAATACACCGGAGGGATTTTTAATTTTCGCGCATCGTGGAGCTTCCGGTTATGCGCCTGAGAATACGATGGCGGCCTTCGAAGAGGCCGAGAAGCTTGGCTCAGACTTTATTGAATTTGATGTTCAGCTGAGCAAGGACGAAGAGCTCGTCGTCATTCATGACGATAAGGTGGATCGAACGACGGAGCATTCAGGTTCTGTGGAGGAGTATACGTTGAACGAGCTTCAACGAATGAATGCGGGTTCGGAGGGTGCGGATGCTGTTGATGCTGCGGACGAAAAAATATTATCATTCCATGATGTGATGGAACGATTCGCGGGAAAGATGGGCATGCTCGTTGAGATTAAGGATTCCAAGCTGTTTCCAGAAATTGAAGAGAAGGTGGCCGACGTTGTGCGCCAATACGAGCTTCAGCTTAATCATAGCCAGTTTGAAGACAATGGTCGATTAAAGGGTATGGGCAAAATGAAGAACAGCGCAGGCATCGTCATTCAATCCTATGATTTTGACTCAACGCGCCGTATTCACGAGCTGCTTCCCGACATTCCTGTCGCTGCACTTATTCATGAGGATCAACACCCTTTATCGAATGAGGCTCTGGATGAGCTGACTTCCTATGCGGCATATATTAACTACCCCCATGATCTGCTTGACGAGAAGCTCGTTCGGGCAATCCATGACCGGAAGCGAAAAGTGGTCGCGTGGACGATCCAAAACGATGGAGATATGGAGCGGATGAAGCGTCTTGGGGTGGATGGGGTTATTACGGATTACCCGGGTTAAGTTTTTTTAGAGAATTGTGTTAAGAGAATGATTAAATTCATATTTTCGAAGTTGCAGGGATGGCGATCACAAAGAAAAAAACAGACTGCTTCAAAAATCAGAACTGATTTAATAGGTTGTAGAGATAAATTTTAAAGAGGAAAATTAACTTTTGGGTTCAACCACGCTGCATGCGTGTTTGAGCCCTTTTTCCTTATTAACCGATGTGGATTCCTACTTTAATATTACGGAATAAATTCCATTTTAAGTATGTTCCCGATCTTCAATAAACCATATCCAGGCACTTGAATTTCATAGATGGATTCCCAATTTTCGAATGGCGGATTATATAACTTATGATCCTCCTTAAGGCAACTTCTTATTGAAAATATTGATATAGGAAGATTTTTTTAATTTTTAAAGATGTGACTGAGTATAAATCCGATGTAAGCGGTTAAATTCTATAAACATTTATTCCAATATAAGTTTATTCATTGCTTTTTTTTTTAGTAGCATTATTAAAAAATATGTGTTAAATTACTGCCATGGAGAAGGATAAATCCATTTCTCATTGAGTAGAGGGTTACAAAGTAGCTTGGTTGATACAGATGCGTGTAAAGTGCAGCCAGTTTCTTCTCAAATCCTTTTTCAAAATCTAATTACTTTTCACCCCCTAAGTTTAAGCGCTTAAATTTAGTTAAGTGCTTAACGATTTTTATCAAAGGGAAAGGAGCTTTATGGATAGAGTCGTAGATTACAGCAGCATAATAAAAGGAGGAATTTTATTTGAACACTTTAAAATCAAACAAAAGTACGACGAAACTGATGGGCCTCATTCTTCTCTGTCTAGCAATGCTTGTTACACTGCTGGGTGCGCCTGCTAAATATCAACCGACAGCTCATGCTGCAGGTGAATTGAAACCGTTTCCACAACAAGTAAGCTACCCGGGCATTATTAAGCCTAATCATGTGAGCCAGGCTTCTATGAATAGCTCGGTTGCCTCTTATTATGACTACTGGAAATCCGCACATCTAAGAAATAACCTAGCATCATTGCCTGGCGGTTACTATGTAAAAGGCGATATAACTGGCAGCGCTGACGGATACGATCCGCTTGGTACCTCTGAAGGACAAGGATATGGAATGATTATCACTGTTCTGATGGCAGGCTACGATTCTAATGCTAGAACGATCTACGATGGTCTATTCAAAACAGCAAGAGCGTTCAATAGCCCGAACAACGCTAATCTAATGGGTTGGGTTGTAGCGGATAGCGCTGGTGCCCAAGGTCATTTCGACTCCGCAACTGACGGAGACCTTGACATCGCTTATTCTCTGATTCTTGCTGATCGCCAATGGGGATCTGCAGGTACAATCAACTATTTGGCAGAAGCGAAGAAAATGATCACGAACGGAATTAAAGTTAGCAATGTAACG